>NZ_QDKJ01000001.1:0-441811 GCF_003115815.1 Brenneria roseae subsp. americana
CAGGCATCAAATAGTGAGAAGCCCTCGTCGAAAGACGGGGGCTTTTTGCGTTGTAGCGCTACTCATTTTTTATCACATGATTTCTGTAAGGCATGAGATCGGTTTTATCTCGAATCTTATATAACCTGCTGATTAAACTTACCTTTACCGTCTTTCTGTTTTCTTTCGGCAATAACTCATCTCTGCATATACTAAAAGTGCATAAACTTATTTTGAATAGTGATGAAACATTTTCACCTTAGTCAGTGATCGCTCGACATTCGTATAAAAACTCGCTATCTTTTCGGGCATCTAGAAGTCTAAACGTATAAACATATAAACGTATGCTGTGAGGATGTAAGGTCATGCCAATCCGGGTTCCTGATGAGTTACCAGCCGTCAATTTTCTACGCAACGAGAACGTCTTTGTGATGACTTCCTCGCGTGCTAAAACGCAGGAAATTCGTCCTCTGAAAGTGCTGGTGCTGAACCTGATGCCTAAGAAGATCGAAACGGAAAACCAGTTTCTACGGCTGCTATCGAATTCTCCATTGCAGATCGACATTCAACTGTTGCGCATAGATAGCCGTGAGTCAAAGAATACGCCAGCAGAACATCTGGATACTTTCTACTGTAACTTCGACGATATTCAGGATGAAAATTTTGACGGCTTGATTGTTACCGGGGCGCCATTAGGGTTGGTAGATTTCTGTGATGTGGTTTATTGGCCACAAATAGAACGTGTCATCGCATGGGCAAAAGAGCATGTCACCTCAACGCTGTTTGTATGCTGGGCCGTGCAGGCAGCATTGAATATTCTGTATGACATTCCTAAGATGACTCGTCAGGAAAAGCTGTCGGGTGTTTATTCACATCAAACCTTGCTGCCGCATGCATTGCTGACTCGCGGTTTTGATGAAACCTTTTTAGCGCCACATTCCCGTTATGCGGATTTCCCAACTGAGGTCATTCGCCAGTATACCGATTTGGATATTCTGGTTGAGTCCGAACAGGCTGGAGCCTACCTGTTCGCCAGTAAGGATAAACGTCTGGCTTTTGTCACTGGCCATCCTGAGTACGATGCTCATACTTTGGCGGATGAATTTTTCCGTGACTACGACGCAGGCTTGGAGCCGATTGTTCCAGTGAACTATTTTCCTGACAACAATCCGCAGATTGCACCGAAAGCAACCTGGCGCAGTCATGGCCACTTGTTATTTGTGAACTGGCTGAACTACTACGTTTATCAGATCACACCATATGATTTACGTCGTATGAATCCGACATTGGAATAATCGCTCTCCATTGTTCTTCTCAAGGCGCCTTTCAGGCGCCTTTTTTGTTTTCATCTTTCTCATCATCTTGCGTTATGAAAGTGCTTTCTTTTATTTTTATAAATTAATGTATTTATATATCAATTAATTAAATGCATTTAACATTTAAAATGGAAATAGTTTTTGATTTTTTGTTTTATTGGATTACGCTTAAAACTGTCGGTTAAGAAATGTTCATATTTCATCTGCCGGCCAGATAAGTCGATTAGCTACGAGGATTCTGAAAAGGAATAGTGAAATGACGCAACAGACAATAAGCAGAGAATTGGCGTTCAGTCAGCGTTTTGGTGATGTTGAAAGACAAATTCTCACGGATGAAGCCGTTGATTTCTTGACTGAATTAGTCGGGCGTTTTACATCTGCACGGAATCAGCTATTGGCTGAACGGCAGGTGCAGCAGCGCAAGATTGATCATGGCCAACTGCCAGATTTTATTTCGGAAACAGCTTCCATTCGTGATGATGACTGGAGAGTCCGCGGCATTCCTGATGACCTGAAAGACCGGCGTGTTGAAATTACCGGCCCTGTTGAACGCAAGATGGTTATCAATGCATTGAATGCCAACGTAAAGGTTTTTATGGCTGATTTTGAAGATTCTCTTTCTCCTGGCTGGGACAAGGTGATAGAGGGTCAGCTTAATCTGCGTGATGCCATACGAGGAACGATTTCTTATATCAATGAGACGGGAAAGATTTATCAGTTAAAGCCAAATCCTGCCGTTCTGATCTGTCGTGTACGCGGCTTGCATCTGCCTGAAAAACATGTGACGGCTCAAGGCGAAGCGATTTCCGGAAGTCTGTTTGATTTTGCACTCTACTTCTTTCACAACTATCGAGAACTACTGGCGAAAGGCAGCGGTCCCTACTTTTACTTGCCAAAAATGCAGTCGTGGCAAGAGGCTGCATGGTGGAATGAGGTCTTTTGCTATGCTGAAGATCGTTTTGTGCTTCCGAGAGGAACGATTAAAGCCACAGTATTGATTGAAACGCTGCCAGCCGTCTTCCAGATGGACGAGATCCTTTACCATTTACGCGATCATATTGTTGGATTGAACTGTGGCCGTTGGGATTACATTTTCAGCTATATCAAAACGCTGAAAAACCATCCCGATCGTGTCCTGCCCGATCGTCAGTCAGTGACGATGGAGAAACCTTTCCTGAATGCCTACTCAAGATTATTGATCAAAACCTGTCACCGCCGCGGAGCATTTGCAATGGGGGGAATGGCGGCCTTTATCCCCAGTAAGGATCCCGATCGGAATGCCTGGGTGCTGGACAAAGTGCGTAAAGATAAGGAACTCGAAGCCAGAAACGGTCACGACGGTACCTGGATTGCCCACCCCGGCTTAGCGGATACGGTAATGGAGGTTTTCGATCGGGTGCTTGAGACGCGTCAAAACCAGCTCGACATTCGGCGTGAGAACGATGAGCCGATCGGTGCCAGGGAATTGCTGGAGCCGTGTCCCGGCGAACGAACCGAAGCCGGGATGCGCGCCAATATTCGCGTCGCGGTGCAGTACATCGAAGCCTGGATCTCGGGCAATGGCTGCGTGCCAATTTACGGGCTGATGGAGGATGCGGCGACCGCTGAGATTTCACGTACTTCAATCTGGCAATGGATTCATCACGGGAAAACCTTGAGTGACGGACGAACGATCACCAAAGCGTTGTTTCAGCAGATGTTGGCTGAAGAGATGCTGGTGATCCAGGAGGAGTTGGGAGACGCGCAGTTTAGCGGTGGTCGGTTTGATGACGCTGCCCGGCTGATGGAACAAATCACGACGCAGGATGAATTGATCGATTTCCTGACGTTACCTGGTTATGCATTGCTTGACTAATTCTGACTGATAATAAAAAGGAATCGCAGCTATGACGACTTCTCGTACCCAACAGATTCAACAGATTGAGCAGGAATGGAAAAGTACTCGCTGGGAAGGCATTACCCGTCCTTACCGTGCTGAAGACGTGATTAATTTACGTGGTTCGGTAAACCCTGAATGTACGCTGGCCCGGTTGGGGGCCGCCAAATTATGGAAACTGTTACACGGCGAGTCCCGTAAAGGCTATATCAATTGTCTGGGCGCATTGACCGGTGGACAGGCTTTGCAACAGGCAAAAGCGGGAATTGAGGCTATTTATCTTTCTGGCTGGCAGGTTGCTGCCGATGCGAATCTGGCATCCAGTATGTACCCCGATCAGTCATTGTATCCAGCTAACTCGGTGCCGACGGTGGTTGAACGAATCAATAACACGTTCCGGCGAGCCGATCAGATTCAATGGGCCAATCAAATTGAGCCGGGTGACAAACGCTATACCGATTATTTTCTGCCGATTGTCGCCGATGCGGAAGCGGGGTTCGGCGGTGTCCTGAATGCCTTTGAACTGATGAAGTCGATGATTGAAGCGGGGGCGGCGGCGGTTCATTTTGAAGATCAGCTCGCCTCTGTCAAAAAGTGTGGGCATATGGGCGGTAAGGTCCTGGTGCCAACCCAGGAAGCTATTCAGAAACTGGTAGCCGCCCGTTTAGCTGCGGATGTGCTGGGGGTGCCGACGTTACTGGTAGCGCGAACCGATGCTGATGCTGCGGATTTGTTGACTTCTGATTGTGATGAATATGACAAAGCGTTTATTACCGGTGAGCGAACCATGGAAGGCTTTTACCGCACCCGGGCTGGGGTAGAACAGGCTATCAGTCGTGGTCTGGCTTATGCGCCTTATGCCGATCTGGTGTGGTGCGAAACCTCCACGCCTGATCTGGCGCTGGCGCGTCGTTTTGCACAGGCGATTCACGCTAAATATCCCGGTAAGCTGCTGGCTTATAACTGTTCTCCCTCCTTTAACTGGAAGAAGAATCTGGATGACCGCACGATTGCACGCTTTCAGGATGAGCTGTCGGCAATGGGTTACAAGTATCAATTCATTACGCTGGCTGGGATCCACAGTATGTGGTTCAACATGTTCGATCTGGCCCATGCTTATGCTCGCGGGGAAGGCATGAAGCATTATGTCGAGAAAGTACAGCAGCCGGAATTTGACGCGATAAAGGATGGTTATACTTTCTCATCACATCAGCAGGAAGTCGGTACGGGCTATTTTGATAAGGTGACGAACATTATTCAGGGCGGAGCGTCTTCCGTCACTGCCCTGACGGGATCGACGGAAGAGCAGCAATTCTGAGACCAAACGGCCAGACTGGTGCTGGCCGAGCTGCATGTGGAGAGCATGAATGATGGTTCGTGACCTTGAACAACTGGTGGCACAGACGATTTTGCAGGGGTTTGATGCGCAATACGGTCGTTTTCTGGAGGTCACTTCAGGGGCGCAGCAGCGATTCGAGCAAGCGGACTGGCCAGCCGTACAGCAGGCCATGAAGCAACGTATCCATCTTTACGATCATCATGTCGGGTTGGTGGTTGAGCAGTTGCGCTGCATTTCCGGCCAGCGATGTTATGACGCGGATTTCCTCGGCCGGGTAAAGCAGATCTACACGCAGCTGTTGCCTGATTATCCGCGCTTTGAAATTGCAGAAAGCTTTTTCAATTCAGTTTATTGCCGACTGTTTAACCATCGGGAACTCACTCCCGATAAATTATTTGTTTTCAGTTCCCAGCCAGAAAGACGTTTCCGGGAGATCCCTCGTCCTATTGCGCGTACGTTTCTCCCCTCCGATGGTTGGCGGGCAATGCTGGAAAGATTGTTAGGGGATTTACCTCTGCGTTTACCGTGGGAAAATCTGCCCAGAGATATTTCATACATTATGAATTATCTTCAGCGCACCTTCTCGGCGGAACAGCTCTCTCAGGCAACGTTACAGGTTGCCAATGAGTTGTTCTATCGTAATAAAGCGGCCTGGCTAGTGGGGAAATTGTCATTGCCCGAGGGGCTGTTCCCTTTTCTGTTGCCGATTCACCATAACGAACACGGCGCGGTATTCATTGATACCTGCCTGACCAGCCAGTCTGAAGCCAGTATTGTATTCGGTTTCGCCCGTTCCTATTTTATGGTCTATGCCCCTTTGCCTTCGGCGTTGGTGACCTGGTTACGCGATATTCTCCCAGGCAAAACAACTGCTGAGCTGTATTTGGCTATTGGCTGCCAGAAACACAGTAAGACGGAGTATTACCGCGAATATCTTCATTACATTACCGGATCTCAGGAGCAATTTATTATTGCGCCCGGTGTAAAAGGTATGGTGATGCTGGTGTTCACGCTGCCATCATTCGATCGGGTATTTAAAGTGATAAAGGATCGTTTCGCGCCGCAAAAAGACGTTAACGCCGAGCGGGTTATGGCCTGCTATCGTCTGGTAAAAGAGCACGATCGCGTGGGGAGAATGGCTGATACGCAAGAGTATGAAAACTTTGTCATTGAGAAACACCGTATCAGCCCTGAGTTAATGGAGGAATTACAGCGCGAAGTACCGGAAAAACTGGAGGACCTGGGCGAGCGGATCGTGATTCGTCACCTGTACATGGAACGACGAATGACCCCGCTGAATCTTTATCTTGAACAAGTGACAGAACAGCAACTGCACGATGTCATTGAAGAGTATGGCAATGCGATCAAACAGTTGGCTGCCGCCAATATTTTCCCGGGCGATATGCTATTTAAAAACTTCGGTGTAACCCGACATGGGCGGGTGGTGTTCTACGACTACGATGAAATCTGCTATATGACCGAAGTGAATTTCCGTGATATTCCGCCGCCGCGTTATCCCGAAGATGAGATGGCCGCGGAGCCCTGGTATAGCGTCGCGCCCAACGATGTGTTTCCTGAAGAGTTTCGCCATTTTTTGTGTAGCGACCGCCAGTTGCACTCGCTATTTGAGGAAATGCACGGTGATTTGTTTCGTGCCGATTACTGGCGGGCGTTGCAGCAGCGTATCCGTAACGGCCATATTGAAGATGTCTACGCTTATCGTCGCAGGAAGCGTTTTAGTCAGCGAACATTGGAAGGCAATGCCGTGCAGGCTATCGCCTGAAACCACGAGCGGACGGGGGCGCGCGCGTTAACGTCGCTCCCCGTCTCAGCGTATGCCGCTGTATTCGTTGGTGATCTGTTTTGCAGCCTTAATCACCAACGCACCCAGTTCGGTCACTCGGTCATCGGTAATTCGTGAAACCGGGCCGGAGATCGAGATGGCGGCAAAGGCCTCATGGTGCTCATCCAGAATGCAGGCCGCGATGCAACGTAATCCCAGCGCATGTTCTTCATCATCGAAGGAATAACCTTGTTTGCGGATCAGCGACAGGTTGTCTTTCAGGTTTTGCGGCGAGTTCAGCGTATGCGGGGTATAACCATGCAGCCCTTTTTTGTGCAGCAACTGGGTTACCTGACTTTCTGGTAAATTCGCCAGAAAGGCTTTGCCGGCACCGGAAGCATGCATCGGTAATTTGCCGCCAATCGGCGCGGACATTCTCATCAGCGCGGTACATTGAACCTGATCGATGATGATAGCCTGACAATCGGCCTGATCGAGCACGGCCAGATTGACCGTTTCACCGGATACTTCCATCAGTTTTCTCAGGATAGGATGCACAATTGCCAGCAAATTGCGGCTTTGCAGAAAACTGCTGCCGACAATAAAAGCGTGAGAGGCGATGGTCCATAGCCCCAGATCCCCCACCTGCCGGACAAATCCCTGTTGCTGCATGGTGGTAAGCAAACGGTGGGTGGTGGAGTTGGGTAATCCGGCCTGCTGGGCCAGGTCGGTCAGCGCGACGCTGCCGTTTGCTTTGGCGATATATTCCAATAGCGTCAAACCGCGCGTCAGAGACTGCACCTGTCCAGTGGCGTGGGCTGGCGTTGCGGCACTGGCTCTGGGTTTTTTGCCTCTTTTGACTGGCTCTGGTGGCGTCATAGCGTTGATTCCCTATTGTGATAATGGAATTGATTTTCGTTTTTTTATCAAATAATGCAACACTTCTTTCTCTGACGCGTAAATAACCATTCTGCCTGAAAAAGTCTCATGTGGCGTGACGTTAGCGGATTCTCAACTTATGTTAGGATATGGCGGGTTATCTATCGGCTGGGAATTGGGAATGAGGTTATTGTGATTAATCGGGTAGACGAATTGCGCCGTCAGTTGGCGCAACGCATTATGGTGTTGGATGGTGGTATGGGAACCATGATCCAAAGCTATCGCTTGCAGGAAGAAGATTATCGTGGTGAGCGTTTTGCCGACTGGCCAAGTGACGTTAAGGGCAATAACGATCTTCTGGTATTAACCAGGCCACAGGTAATTACGGAAATCCATGATGCTTACCTGAAGTCCGGCGCTGATATTCTCGAAACCAATACCTTCAACGCCACGACGATCGCGATGGCGGATTATTCGATGGAGTCTCTGTCAGCGGAGATCAATACGGCGGCGGCAAAGCTGGCGCGTGCCTGCGCCGATAAATGGACCGCGTTGACGCCGGATAAACCTCGCTATGTCGCCGGCGTGTTGGGGCCGACCAACCGAACCGCGTCAATCTCCCCGGATGTGAACGATCCTGCCTTTCGTAACGTCAGCTTCGATCAACTGGTCGATGCCTACCGTGAATCAACCCGTGCGTTGATCGAAGGCGGTGTTGATTTGATCATGATCGAAACCATCTTCGATACCCTGAATGCCAAAGCGGCGATATTTGCGGTTGAAAGCGAATTTGAAGTATTGGGGGTCGAACTGCCGGTGATGATTTCCGGCACGATCACCGATGCGTCCGGACGCACCTTGTCCGGCCAGACGACGGAAGCCTTTTATAACTCACTGCGTCATTCCCGCCCGCTTTCTTTTGGCCTGAATTGCGCGCTGGGACCGGATGAGCTGCGCCAGTACGTAGCGGAACTGTCGCGTATCGCTGAATGCTACGTATCGGCGCACCCGAACGCCGGGTTGCCTAACGCCTTCGGCGAGTACGATCTGGATGCGGCAGAGATGGCGAAACATATCGGGGAATGGGCCCGGTCCGGTTTTCTGAATATTGTGGGGGGATGCTGCGGCTCCACGCCGGCGCATATTGCCGCTATCGCCAGGGTTGTCGAAGGCGTTGCACCTAGAAAATTACCCGAAATACCGGTTGCCTGCCGCCTTGCGGGTCTTGAACCGTTGAATATTGATGCCAATACGTTGTTTGTTAACGTGGGTGAACGCACCAACGTGACGGGATCTGCGCGATTCAAGCGGCTGATTAAAGAAGAAAAATATAATGAAGCGCTGGATGTCGCCCGTCAGCAGGTAGAAAGTGGCGCTCAGATCATCGATATCAACATGGATGAAGGCATGCTGGATGCCGAAGCCGCGATGATCCGTTTTCTTAGTCTGATCGCTGGCGAGCCTGATATTGCCCGTGTGCCGATCATGATTGACTCTTCAAAATGGGCCGTCGTCGAGCAGGGGCTGAAATGTATTCAGGGCAAAGGCATCGTTAACTCAATTTCCATGAAGGAAGGGGTTGAAGCCTTTATTCACCATGCCAAATTGGTCCGGCGTTATGGCGCGGCCGTGGTGGTGATGGCATTTGATGAAGTGGGGCAGGCGGATACCCGCACCCGGAAAATTGAAATTTGCCGCCGGGCTTACCAGATACTGACTGAAGAAGTGGGTTTCCCGCCGGAAGACATTATTTTCGACCCGAATATTTTCGCTGTGGCGACGGGGATTGAAGAGCACAACAACTATGCGGTGGATTTCATTGAGGCCTGCGCGGACATCAAAGCCCAGTTACCTCATGCGATGATTTCTGGCGGCGTTTCCAACGTATCGTTCTCTTTCCGGGGCAACGATATGGTGCGTGAAGCCATCCACGCCGTTTTCCTTTATCACGCGATCCGTAACGGCATGGATATGGGGATCGTGAACGCAGGACAGTTGGCGATCTATGACGATCTTCCGGCTGAACTGCGCGATGCCGTTGAAGATGTGATCCTTAACCGCCGCGATGATGCGACGGAACGTATGCTCGATCTGGCCGAAAAATACCGTGGTAGCAAGTCAGAAGACGAAAGTAACAAACCGCAGGCTGAATGGAGAAGCTGGGCGGTTAACAAACGTCTGGAATACTCGCTGGTCAAAGGCATTACCGAATTTATCGAATCGGACACCGAAGAAGCCCGTCAGCAGGCGACACGCCCCATTGAGGTTATCGAAGGGCCGTTGATGGATGGCATGAATGTGGTTGGCGATTTATTTGGCGCCGGGAAAATGTTTTTGCCGCAGGTGGTGAAATCTGCCCGCGTCATGAAGCAGGCGGTGGCCTATCTCGAACCTTATATCGAAGCCAGTAAAGCCAAAGGCACCACGGCCGGAAAGATTTTACTGGCGACGGTGAAAGGGGATGTACACGATATCGGCAAGAACATTGTCGGCGTGGTATTACAGTGTAATAACTACGACATTATCGATCTTGGCGTGATGGTGCCAACGGATAAAATCCTGAAGACCGCGCGGGAAGAAAAGGTGGATATCATCGGGTTATCCGGCTTGATTACCCCTTCGCTGGATGAAATGGTGAACGTGGCGAAGGAAATGCAGCGTCAGGGGTTTACGATGCCGTTGTTAATCGGCGGGGCGACAACCTCTAAAGCCCATACGGCGGTGAAAATCGAACAAAACTATAGCGGCCCGACGGTCTATGTGCAGAATGCGTCCCGCTCGGTAGGGGTGGTTTCGGCGCTGTTATCCGCCACTCAGTACAATGATTTTGTTGCTCGCACCCGCAAGGAATACGATACGGTACGTATTCAGCACGCCCGTAAAAAACCCAGAACGCCACCGGTTACGCTGGACGTCGCCCGTGATAACGCTTCCGCGCTGGATTGGGAAAACTATATCCCCCCGGTTGTTCATCGTTTGGGCGTACAGGCCGTCACGGCCAGCATCGAAACGCTACGTAATTATATCGATTGGACGCCCTTCTTCATGACCTGGTCGTTGGCGGGGAAATACCCGCGTATTCTGGAAGACGAGGTGGTGGGCGAAGAGGCCAGGCGTTTGTTTACGGACGCCAATGCCATGCTGGACGCGCTCTCTGAAAACGGTTCGCTTAATCCTCGCGGGGTGGTCGGACTGTTCCCGGCCAACCGGGTCGGGGATGATGTGGAGATCTATACGGACGAACGACGTGATGAGGTGCTGGTAGTCAGTCATCATTTGCGTCAGCAAACAGAAAAAACGGATTTTTCGAATTATTGTCTGTCCGACTTTGTGGCACCGAAGTCCAGCGGCAAACCGGACTATCTTGGCGCATTCGCTGTGACGGGCGGTCTGGAAGAAGATACGCTGGCCGATCAATGGGATGCTTTGCATGACGATTACAATAAGATCATGGTGAAAGCATTGTCAGACCGACTGGCAGAAGCCTTTGCCGAGTATCTGCATGAGCGGGTGCGCAAAGTTTATTGGGGTTATGCCGCGCATGAGAATCTCAGTAATGACGAATTGATCCGCGAAAACTATCAGGGGATCCGACCTGCTCCCGGCTATCCGGCGTGTCCCGATCATACCGAAAAAGCGCAGATCTGGCAGTTGCTGGATGTTGAAAAACATACCGGTATGAAACTCACGGAGTCGTATGCCATGTGGCCGGGGGCATCGGTATCCGGCTGGTATTTCAGCCATCCTGACAGCAAGTATTTTGCCGTGGCGCAGATTCAACGCGATCAGGTAGAAGATTACGCCCGGCGTAAAGGGATGGATATAAACGAGGTGGAACGCTGGCTGGCGCCGAATCTGGGATATGATGCGGATTAAGTCTGCGCCTGACAGCGAAAATCTGCGGTTTATCCTGCACGAAAAATAAGCGTGTTTTGCATAGTGCAGAATGCCCCTGCACTATGCACCCGCACTATGCGCCGTTGCCGCCAAACTTACCCAGTGTTACCTGATGGTTTTTCATATTATAAAAAATACTCTAATGAGAATGCTTATCAATATTATTGATGGCTGGAAGGGCTAATGATATGGTGAGCATCGTAATCATTACTCTGGTGCTGTTTTCGCCAGATTGGTCTGGCCTGATGGTTGATGCGAAGTATGATGAACGCACACTCTCCCGCGATGTTGAAACGCCACTTTTCGATAGAAGATTTTTTTGATTTTGGCGAGCGCTATGGGATTCGTTACCATTTTCCCGCGCTGGCAGGGAGCTGCGATCGTTATAAAGCAAAGCGTACCGTCGTACAGGGAAACGTTGAAGAGATGGTGCTGTCGTCGGGCATCTGTCTGACGAATTCCAATGTGCAGGTTTTACAACCCTATGAATCCACCTCGCTGCATTGCTCCCCCCTGTATACGCTGATCGTGCTGGAAGGCCGGGTGGTCATTCGGCTGAATAATCGCGAGTTTATCGTGCAGTCGGGCATGGCGTTCAGTACCCGGTTGGGTGAGCAACTAGTGATGAATGCCAGCCACCAGGCGGATTATCACCTCAAAACCCTGACGCTTGGCATTAATCCTGCGAGTTTCCGGCCCCAACCGCTGATTTCATCTTTGTTGCATGAATGGGAATGCGGTGAAAGCCCGGCGTTTGTGTGGCAGGTGCCAGGCCATCTCCTGTCCGGCCTGCAATATGCGCTCGACGGTAATATATCGGGGATATCGCGCCAGTTTATGCTGGAAGGCGTTATGTTGCAGCTTCTGGGGCAGAGTCTGTCAGCGGATCCGATGGGCCGGGAGCGCGGCGGATTACTTTCGCCCGGCGAACAAAATCGACTGGAGCATGTTCGTCAGTTATTACGGCAGCAGCCTGAAAAATCTTACACGCTACAGGAATTGGCGCAAACGGCTGCCATGAGTCCCAGTAGCCTGAGAACCAAATTCCGCCAAACTTACGGGCATGCGGTGTTCGATTATCTGCGGGATTGCCGGCTGGAGCTGGCCCGCCGCTATCTGGAGCAAGGCTATAGCGTCCAGCAGGCGGCCTGGATGTCTGGTTATCAGCATGCCACCAATTTTGCCACCGCATTTCGGCGACGCTACGGTTTCGCGCCGAGCGTTGTTCGAACCAATACCTGAGACGGTTCTCCTGACCGTTTTCTTTCCTCTGAATCGCTTTTTTCCATGAATGTTCGGGTTTCCTGATGCAGGAAGGTGAGGCGTTTCTCTCAAAGTTCCCGGTACTGAGCACTTTTGTCATCGCGCATACGTAAACCGTCATTGCGCATAGCTATGGCGTCCGCAAAAACAGTAATAATTCTTATTTACAACAAAGGTCTTGCGGAGATTGACATGTTCAGAAAAACGCGGCTGGCGCTTGTGATGGGATGTATCGCGGGCGGCTTCAGCGCATCAGCGATGGCAGAGGAAGAAACGACATCGTCGTCCTCTACCAAAAACGATACGGTGGTGGTTACCTCTCAGACACAAAGCGGTGCGACCAAGCTGGTTACGCCAGATATAGAAACGCCACAGGCCGTTTCTATCGTTACGCGCGATCAGATTCAGGAACAAGGTGCTATCAGCGTCCGACAGGCCGTGAGCTATACGCCCGGCGTGTTCAGCAACCAAATAGGCGCATCTAACCGTTTTGACTATATGGTTCTGCGCGGTTTTTCTGATGGTAGTCTGGATAACGTCTATCTTGACGGTCTGAAAATGATGGGGGATACCAATTCCCACAGTTCTCTGGTTGTCGATCCCTGGTTTCTGGATAGTATCGAAGTCGTAAGGGGGCCTGCGTCTGTGTTGTATGGCCGTGCTTCTCCGGGTGGGATTGTGGCGCTGAACTCCCGTTTGCCATCGTTTGAGCGCAGCGGGCAGATCAAACTGTTTGCCGGTAATAACGCGCAGCGTGGAGCGGCATTTGATATCACTGGACCGCTGGATGATGATGATCGTCTGGCATTTCGCCTCAGCGGTATGACGCGTTATGCTGATACCCAGTTCGGGCCGCTGAAAGAAGCGCGTTACGCCGTCGCGCCTAGCCTGACGTGGCGTATCTCTGATAAGACCCGGCTGGATCTGATGGCTTACCTGCATCGCGATCCGAAAGGTGGCAGCCATTCGGGTTTACCGTATGAAGGTACGGTGATTGCCCATAATGGTCAGAAAATCTCTAACCATTTCTATGAAGGTGAAGAGAATTACGAGAAATATGACCGTAAGCAAAATATGGTGGGATACAACTTCGAACACGGTTTTGATAACGGCTGGGCCGTACGTCAGAAGTTGCGCTATCTGCATACTAAAGTCCACCTGGATCAGGTCTACGCTTACGGCTGGAGTACGGGCAACACATTAAATCGTTACTACTCCGGATCGCGTGAATCACTTTCTGCGCTTACGCTGGATAACCAGCTTGATGGCAGTTTTGATACGGGTTCTGTCAGCCATCGGCTGTTGGTGGGAATAGACTATCAGCAGCGCCATAACGATGTGGACTGGCCTTCAGGTGCATTCCCGGGTATTGATGCCTTTGACCCCGTTTATGGGGCATTGCCGACGGCCATGTATCCCTCAACGCTTGAGAAGCACAAGCTGCAACAAACGGGCATTTACGTTCAGGACCAGATGACCTGGGAGCGCTGGCGTTTCACGCTGGGCGGTCGCCACGATCGGGTGAAAGTGACCAATATCAGCAAGAACGATGGCGCACGTAGCGAGCTGGACAAGGATAATTTTAGTTCCCGTGCGGCATTACTCTATTTGTTTGATTCTGGCTTTGCTCCTTACGTCAGCTATTCTACCGCGTTCACGCCGACCAGCTTTGTTGGAGAGGATGGCAATGTGCTTGAACCGATGAAAGGCAGGCAGTGGGAAGCCGGTATGAAATATCAGCCGGAAGGTTCACTAAGCCAGTACAGCCTGTCGGTATTCCGCATTAATCAGAAGAATGTGGCAACCAAAAATCAGCCGACCGATCCTTATCGTTCCGTGGGTGAAATCGAATCGGAAGGGGTGGAACTGGAAGCCGTTAGCCATATTACTGACAATCTGCGACTGCAAGCCGCGTATACCTATACGGATATCCGCTATAGGAAAAGCAATGATGTGAGCGAACAGGGAAAACGCGCTGTTTATGCGCCGCGTAATCAGGCTAGCGTCTGGGCCAGTTATGATGTGAAAAATGGCCCGCTGGATGGCCTGACCATCGGCACCGGCGTGCGTTATGTCAACGGCGTCACCTCCGATCGCGCCAATGCGCACACGCTGCCCTCGTATACGCTGGTGGATATGGCGGTAGGCTACGATCTGTCGAAGGTCGGTTTGAAAGGGCTTAGCGCCCAGTTGAACGTAAATAACCTGACGGATAAACGTTACGTTGCGGCCTGTAATTCATTGGAGTTCTGCTACTTTGGCGCCGAGCGCAGTATTGTAGGCAGCGTTTCCTATTCTTTCTAACACCATGTTTTTGCAGCGATAAAACCAAGCAGAGCGGGATTTATCCCGCTCTGCTTTTTTACATGCGGTAAACATCCGGCATTTTAATACAATGCATGCCATACGATGTTTTGGTCTGCATCCGTTTTTCTTACAGCTAAAGAAGAAATATACGTATTATTGATTTGAATTCTATTTTCTAAATATTGCTATCTAATTAACTAGACATACTGAATCCTGTCAGCTGGTTTCCCCACATGCAGGGTTCGTCTCGCAGCCCGGCTAGGGAACATCTGGTAATATGGTGACTGTTGAATGTTCAAATTCACATTTATCTTAGAGGATTTAACTTTGTGTTAACACTATTGCATTTGCTTGCTGCAATTGCGTTGCTGGTCTGGGGGACTCACATTGTCCGTACCGGGATCATGCGGGTCTATGGCGCCAGCTTGCGGCGGATACTGGGCGAAAGTGTTGAGAAGAAACCTTTGGCATTTATGGCGGGAATTGGTGTCACCGCCCTGGTGCAGAGTAGTAATGCCACTGCGTTGCTGACGACGTCCTTTGTCTCTCAGGGGTTGGTGGCATTGGCGCCCGCGCTGGTTATCATCCTCGGTGCGGATGTCGGTACGGCGCTGATGGTGAGGATACTGACATTCGATTTTTCCTGGCTTTCTCCGCTGCTGATTTTTCTTGGGGTTATTTTTTTCCTCAGTCGTAAGCAGACGCGTGTTGGTCAGATTGGCCGGGTCGCGATCGGTCTGGGGCTGATTCTGCTGGCGCTGGAAATGATCGTGGCGGCAGCGACGCCCATCACCCAAACCGCAGGCGTTAAAGTGCTTTTCTCGTCCCTGACCGGTGACGTTATGTTGGATGCGTTGGTCGGCGCGTTGTTCGCTGTCGTGAGCTATTCCAGTTTAGCGGCGGTGTTGCTGACGGCAACCCTGACGGCCAGCGGTGTAATTTCTCTGGAAGTGGCGATGTGTCTGGTCATCGGCGCTAACCTGGGCAGCGGGTTGCTGATCATGATCGGCTCCTCGGCGCAGAGTGCGGCGGGTCGCCGGGTGGCGCTGGGCAGCGTACTGTTCAAGCTGATTGGTTGTGTGATTGTGTTGCCCTTTGTCGAGCCATTATCCCGCTGGTTGGCGCGGTTACCGCTCGAGCCGGAAGAGCTGGTTATTTATTTCCACCTTTTCTACAACCTTATTCGCTGTCTGATATTGATTCCGTTTACCGAGATGGTTGCCCGGTTGTCCTGCGTGATGATCGCCGATTCGCCGGAGGTGGATATCCAGATGAAACCCCGGCATCTGGATACCAGTGCGTTGGATACGCCCGCTCTGGCGCTGACGAATGCCGCGCGTGAAACCTTGCGTATCGGCGATTTGCTTGAGCAGATGTTACGGCTTTATCGGGAGGTGATGAAGGGCGATCATATGCAGCGTCGGGAGATTCGACGGCTTGATGACGATGTCGATGTGCTTTATACCGCGATCAAACTCTATCTGGCGCAGATCCAGAAAGAGGGTTTAGATGAACGGGATTCCCGCCGCTGGGCCGAAGTGATAGAGGTGGCGCTGAACCTCGAGCAGGCGGGCGATATTATTGAGCGAATGGCGGATGACGTCGCTGATAACTCATCGACGGGGCGCCGAGCCTTCTCCGCTCAGGGCCTGGAAGAGCTGAATCATTTGCATGAACAGCTATTGGCAAATCTGCGGCTTGGGCTGGCGGTGTTCCTTTCCGAAGATATGACCAGCGCCAAGCGTCTACGCCGCGCCAAACATCGTTTCCGCATTCTGAACCGTCGCTATGCGCATGCCCATGTCGATCGCTTGCATCAGCAGAACGTGCAGAGTCTGGAAACCAGTTCGCTGCACCTGGGGTTGCTGGGGGATATGAATCGGTTGAATTCGCTGTTTTGTTCCGTGGCTTATAACGTGCTGATCGTCTCGCCGGATGGCGATGACGAGCGGGAAGAATCGCCGTTGACGCTGTAGCTGTTGTTAAGCGTGTCAATAATGGGGGAATATTTCCCCCATTATTGAGGACGAATAGTGAGCGCGAGTTTCGTTACTCGAACAGACTGTGGTGCAATGTCTGTACGACTCGCTCGGCGTCACTGCCGGGAACGAGGAAGCACAGGTTGTTGCTGCTGGCGCCATAGCAAATCAGGCGGATATTGAACGGCTCCAGTACGCCAAAGACTTCTTTACCCACACCGCAGGCCTGAGACAGCTTGTTGCCGATAAGGGCAACCAGCGACAGATTTTCTTCCACTTCCACCCGGCACAGTGAAGACAGTTCGGTCAGCAGGGCGCTGGACAGCAGACTATCGCCTGTCGACGTCGAGCCTGTGGTATCCAGCGTCAGGGCCACGTTGACTTCTGATGTGGTAATCAAATCCACAGAGATATTATGACGGGCGAGGATGCTGAATACTTCGGCCAGAAAACCGCGTGTGTGCAACATATTCAGGCTGTGCAGCGTAAGCAGCGTTTGTTTGCGACGCAGCGCCAGCGCACGGAATAACGGTGGATTTTCAGTTTTATTGCAAACCAGCGTACCGCCTGCGGCCGGATCTTTACTGGAACCGACAAATACCGGAATATCGCTGCGAACGGCTGGCAAGAGCGTTGCCGGATGCAACACTTTCGCGCCGAACGTTGCCATTTCCGCGGCTTCTTCAAACATAATTTCATCAATACGTTTTGCCGCCGGCACCACGCGAGGATCGGTGGTATAGATGCCGGGAACATCCGTCCAGATATCAATGCGGCCGGCGTTCAAGGCTTCGCCCAGCAGTGCCGCAGTGTAATCGCTGCCGCCGCGTCCTAACGTCGTGGTCCTGCCTTTGGCTTCGCTGCCGATAAAGCCCTGGGTAATGATTAACCCCTGCTCGAGTCGCGGTTGCAACTGGCTGCGCGTCAGCTCGCCCAGCACCTGACAGTCGGGTTCCGCACGGCCGAAATGATCGTTGGTGCGCATGATTTTACGAACATCGAACCACTCCGCAGTCACATTGCGCTGACGCAGAATTTCAACGAACAGCAGGGTGGACATCAATTCGCCATGGCTCACCAATTCATCCGTCAGGGCGTTGGACGTTGCCAGCTCAGCCGCTTCCGACAGCGTGGTGACGTTTTCCAACATCCGATCGATTTCATCGCGGATGACGTCAGGCTGTTCCAGGCGATCGATAATGGCATATTGGATTTGACGAATCCTGGCCAGATGCTGAGTCCGTTCTTCCTGATTCTGGCCTTCAGCCAGCGCGACCAGCAAGTTGGTGATGCCTGCCGACGCGGACAGAACAACAACCCGTACCGCAGGGTTGGAAAGCACGACATCGGCGCTACGATTCATGGCATCAAAATCGGCCACGCTGGTGCCGCCGAATTTGGCAATAACGATAGGGGGTGCTGGTGTAGAAACTTCAGTAGCAGACATGTCAAAAAACCTCGTGTCAGGGGCGCGGTTGTTTCAGGGTGAACAACCACAGTCCATTAATCAGCCTTGGCACAAGGGAAGAGCGGTAAGCAGGGAGCAGACGTAGAAGTAAAAAACTACGATACACCCAGAAGCGCTCCACCTTGCTGAACGCCCTTAATCAGGACGAACCGGGTGACAACCCAGAGGATTCAGCCCCTGCGGTCGATGATATGAATACCGTATTACACATCACCTCGGCGTGGCTCCCCCTGGGGTATCATCATCGGATTACGGTTCCTCCGATACCTTACCTGGGCAACGCTCCTCTTCTGGCTTGCACACTGAATGTGCAAGTACACCGTTAGAAATAACGGGTAATCCTGCTGCTGTCAATAAACAAAAGCGGGTGAGGGTTATTTAGCAAGAAAAGGGATCTCAATCGGCGTTTTACGGGATACAATCGATTCAGTAACTTTTGAATTCATACTGAGAGAGAAAGTATCGTTATGAAGAAGATCAATCCAAGCCAGACTGCCGCATGGAAAGCATTGCAACAGCATTTTGAAACGGTTAAAGACCTGAAAATCAGTGAGTTATTTTCACAGGATAGCAACCGTTTCAGCCGTTTTTCCGCAACGTTTGACGATCAGATGCTGGTGGACTACTCCAAAAACCGCATCACAGATGAAACGTTGGAGAAACTACAGGCATTAGCGCGGGAAACGGATTTGGCGGGAGCGATTAAATCCATGTTCTCCGGTGAAAAAATCAATCAGACGGAAGGGCGGGCCGTGCTGCATGTCGCTCTGCGTAACCGCAGTAATACCCCGATTCTGGTCGATGGCAAGGATGTCATGCCGGAAGTGAACGCGGTGCTGGAAAAAATGAAGCTGTTCAGCGAACGCGTTATCGGTGGCGACTGGAAAGGGTATACCGGTAAAGCAATCACTGATGTGGTGAACATTGGTATCGGTGGCTCCGATCTGGGCCCGTACATGGTGACCGAGGCGCTGAAACCCTATAAAAATCATCTGAATATGCATTTTGTCTCCAACGTGGACGGCACGCATATCGCAGAAACGCTGAAGCCGCTGAATCCTGAAACCACCCTGTTCCTGGTCGCTTCCAAAACCTTTACCACTCAGGAGACCATGACCAATGCGCACAGTGCCCGTGACTGGTTCCTGAAAACGGCGCAGGACGACAAGCATGTCGCAAAACACTTCGCGGCCTTGTCTACCAATGCAAAAGCTGTTGGTGAATTCGGCATCGATACCGACAACATGTTCGAGTTCTGGGACTGGGTTGGCGGACGTTACTCTCTGTGGTCAGCCATTGGCCTGTCGATTGTTCTTTCGCTGGGATTTGATAACTTTGAGCAACTGCTGAGCGGTGCTCATGCGATGGACAAGCATTTCGCTTCAACGCCAGCGGAACAGAATCTGCCGGTGTTGCTGGCGCTTATCGGGATTTGGTACAACAATTTCTTCGGGGCCGAAACAGAAGCGATTCTGCCCTACGACCAATATATGCACCGTTTTGCCGCCTATTTCCAACAGGGAAATATGGAGTCCAACGGAAAATATGTCGATCGCAACGGTAATCCAGTGGATTATCAGACCGGCCCGATTATCTGGGGGGAGCCGGGTACCAATGGTCAGCATGCGTTTTACCAGCTGATTCATCAGGGAACCAAACTGGTTCCCTGCGATTTCATCGCGCCGGCATTGAGCCATAACCCACTGAGCGATCACCACAGCAAACTGTTGTCCAACTTCTTCGCGCAAACGGAAGCGCTGGCATTCGGTAAGAGCCGTGACGTCGTCGAAGCGGAATTTGCCGCGGCAGGTAAAACGGCGAAAGAGGTTGAACATGTGGCGCCTTTCAAGGTTTTTGAAGGGAACCGCCCAACTAACTCGATTCTGCTGCGTGAGATTACGCCTTACAGCCTGGGGGCATTGATTGCACTTTATGAACACAAAATCTTTACTCAGGGCGCAATTCTGAACATCTTCACGTTCGATCAGTGGGGTGTGGAGTTGGGTAAACAACTGGCTAATCGTATTTTACCGGAGCTGGAAGATGCAAAAGAAGTGTCCAGCCATGACAGTTCAACCAATGGCCTGATTAACCGCTTCAAAAAATGGCGTGCCTGATTCTGACAGCATGAGAAGAAAAGGTGGGGGAGTCCCCACCTTTTTAGTTCTGTAATCCTTAAAGATTAATCGGTATTTCTATACCAATGCCGGCGCCCACATCGTCGCTGGTATTGTGATCGCTATCGGTATACCACACGCTGGTATCAAACTTCACTTTGGACTGGAAGTCATAGCCCCAGCCTACTTCGATACCTTTCAAAGTATCAGAGCGGGGAAAAGCCTTGTTGAAGCTTTGATTGGCGGGGTTAACTTTCGCGTACATGAGACGGGTATTCCAGCGTTGTCCATCGTCAAGCGCCAGCTCTATTTTCCCTGACAGGGATTGACCGCCGCCGCCCATGGCATGACCCAGAGGATAACCTTGTTGATAGTAACCACCTTTGTAAATAAAGTGGTTATAGATCACATTCTTGTCTTTGAATTCAGAACGGGTGTCGGCAGCCTCGACGTACCAGTGGATTGTAGAAGTACCCCATTCAGGATGGCCTTCAATACCCGCCAGATAGGCATTTTTCGATGGAAGGAAACCGGCTTCATCTTCTCCCGTCGATTGGGCATAAATGCTGACCGGTAAACCAATAAGCGGCTGTAATTTCAATTTCACGTCAAAACCGCCCAACTGGTTGCCTGGATCACGATTAGGGTCGCCGGTGTTATCACGGCCAGTGGTGGCATCCCAAAAAGAGCCCCAGCTGTTCGGGCGCCCCTTACCGGCCCACATTATGTAGCGAGATGCGCCTAACTCAATGAAATTAGTCGGCATCATGGTAAAACGCCCCCCAACCAACTTGGTCTCGGGAACAGCGTGATATTGCTCCAACTGTCCTGCCGACAGCTGATATTGCCAGCGGCCAATCCATGAAAGCCAGGGGGTCTCAAACGGTGACTGATCGGCGCGCTGTAAAATGAATCCTGTAACCGGACGGGCAGAGTCGGAGCGAATCAGACTGCCGTCATAGCCGGGTCCCCACCATTGCGCTACCTTCCCGAACGATAACCATTGATTAAAAATCTTAACGGCGCCGTAGGAGCCGTCCATATTCCAGCGGGACTGATCTTCAATTCGCTGATTTCCTTCAACCGTCCCTTTAAGATTGACATCCCAGAACTCATCACTGGCCCCCGCGCCAATAGACAAAGCATGATCGCTGGCATGCGTACTGCCAAATCCCTGAGGTAAACCCGGTTTATCGGTGGAGGTATAGCCTGTAATACGAACGTTGGATTTTAATTGGCCGATTCGTTGCTCAACTCGGCTGATAACACGCCTTTCCGTATCGGTAACGGGGGTAGCCTGCGCCAGCGCGGATTCAATTTCTTCCTGACTTAGCGGCCAGGTAGAGAGGCTGGTCTGGATGACGCCACGATCGGCCAGCCAGGCGAGATCGTTGCGAAGAGTGCTATCCGGCGTAATTAAACCAGCGGCCTGACTGGTTGACACACATAAAAACATGCCACTGATGGCCATTAATAGTTTGTTGGTAGACATATTGTCAGGTTCCTTTATGGCGCAACATTATCTTGCTATCTTTCGTTTAGCGAATATTCCTTTTACCTAAGGTATCGCTGAGAGATGCATAAATGACAGATGTAGCTAAAATGTCCCATGCACAGCATACAGAGCGTTAAATGATTGAAAAAAACATAAATTGCGTTAGCGGTTTTTTTCAGATAATACTGAAAGTCCATTTGATCCCATTTGCTCTCTATTCGTGGTTTTCTATATGAATATCATTGTATTAAATCACGGAACGCTTGTGCAGTTTTTAAAGTATAGAATAGCGGTATGGGTTAACAATAATTTCAGTAGGCGTGAGTTGTGTGATGTTCTCTGCCGATGTCTTTTATTTTCAATATCATGGAGGGGAAAATGCAGATTCGCATGTTACTGGGTATCTCCGCGGTCATCTTGCTTGCCGGCTGTAATACAACCAATCAACTCAGTGCCGCAGGGCAGGCTGTGACGTTTACGGACACCAAACCGGGTGATGAGTGCCAGTTACTGGGGCAGGTTAGCGGTAGCCAGTCTAACTGGTTATCTGGTCATGGGAGCGATGGCAGTTCAATGCGCGGTGCGGCGAACGATTTGCGTAATAAAGCTGCGGCGATGGGGGGGAATACCATTTATGGTACGACCAGCCCGAGTGAAACTTTCTGGTCAAGTTTTGCACCATTAGACAGCAAGATGGTTGGCAGCGTGTACAAGTGTCCTTAAGCGAGAGGCTTTTTTCCTGACTGGGTCTTGTATTCAACAAATTGTATTTAATAAATAGTCCGGCGTATGCGCAGTGGTGCATGCGCCGGTTTTTTATGGCGGGCTGTCCCTGCCCGCTACCCTGCGGGCCGTCGCAAGCGACGTTGAAAAACACGCCCGGTGTTTTTTATCTGAGCGTGACGTCTTCGTCATGACTTTGCCGGAGCCGCAAATCCAGCGGCGTTTTACTGGCTTCTCCGCCGATTTCTCGTGCCAGGCGGGGAACCAGATAGCCAGACACTTTTTTCATCAGTGCTTTTACCAGCGAGCGGGCCTCATCGTCGCTGACCAGAAAATGCGCGGCGCCCTGCACTTTATCCAGAACATGGAGATAATAAGGTAGTACGCCTGCGTCAAACAGCGCGTTACTCAAGTTTGCCAATGTGTCCGCGTTATCGTTCACCCCACGCAGCAGGACGCTCTGATTCAGCAGAGTGACGCCTGCGCGGCGCAAACGAGCCATACTTTGTGTTAAATCAGGGTCAATCTCTTGCGGATGGTTAATATGCGTGACCAGCAAAACCTGAAGCGATGTCTGTGATAAGCGCTGGCACAGCGTATCGGTAATCCGTGCCGGGATCACCACGGGCAAGCGTGTATGGATACGCAGTCGCTTCAGATGCGGTATGTTTTCCAGTTCGGTGATCAGCCAATTAAGCTCATGGTCTTTCGCCATCAGCGGATCGCCGCCGGAGAAGATAATTTCATCCAGTTCGGGGTGCGCCTGGATATAATCCAGCGCCTGACGCCAGTTTGTCTTGTTGCCCTGGTTGTCCTGATAGGGAAAATGCCGACGAAAGCAGTAGCGGCAGTTGACGGCGCAGCCGCCCTTTACCAGCAGTAGCGCGCGGTTGTGGTATTTATGCAGTAGCCCCGGTACGACACTGTGCTGCTCGTCCAGCGGATCATGGCTAAATCCCGGTGTGACGATGAATTCTTCGCCTGAGGTGAGCACCTGTAGTAATAGCGGATCGTTCGCATTGCCTTTTTGCATGCGTGCCGCGAAAGCTCGGGGAACACGCAGCGGGAAAAGCTTACGGGCATCATGGCCTTGCCGGAGTTTGGCGTTGTCACTCAGCGCCAAAAGTTGCAGTAATTCTTCCGGATCGGTAATTACGTCTGCAAGTTGCTGCAACCAATCTTCTCTGGAAGGTATATTTAGGGTTACAATGTGTGCCATTTTTTGGCTTAGTACCAGTATCAAATGTAGAGGGCCTTTATGGCGACTTATTTTAGCAACGATTTCCGTTCCGGTCTTAAAATCATGTTCGAAGGCGAACCTTATGCCGTCGAATCAAGTGAGTTCGTCAAACCGGGTAAAGGCCAGGCTTTCGCACGTGTGAAAATGCGTCGTTTGCTGACTGGCAAGTTGATCGAAAAAACATTCAAATCCACGGATTCTGCCGAAGGTGCGGATGTTATCGATATGAACCTGACTTACCTGTACAACGACGGTGAGTTTTGGCATTTCATGAATAACGAAACGTTCGAGCAATTGGCTGCGGATGAGAAAGCGGTTGGCGACAACGCCAAATGGCTGCTTGATCAGGCCGAATGTATCGTAACGCTGTGGAACGGTCAGCCGATTTCCGTGACGCCGCCGAACTTTGTTGAACTGGAAATTACCGATACTGATCCGGGTTTGAAAGGCGATACTGCCGGTACAGGTGGTAAACCTGCGACTCTGAGCACTGGCGCGGTAGTAAAAGTGCCATTGTTTGTGCAGATTGGCGAAGTGATCAAAGTGGATACCCGTTCTGGCGAGTACGTATCCCGCGTTAAGTAATTAATTCTTTTTTTAAAAAAACACCGCTTTTATCGAGCTGTCACCCGCAGGTTGGACAGTTCGATAGGCGGTTTTTTTGTCTGGATAAGCCTGATTCCTTCATTAAGCATGAAAAGTGCCACGAAATAGTCAATATTGACTATGCTTAAGGAGACGCTCTCTCTTACCTTTAAGAAGGAATTACTTATGTTGAAGAAAAGTCTTGCTGCTATTCTCTCTGTGCTAATTCTATCAGCCGTTGTGGGGTGTAACACTACCCGCGGTGTTGGACAGGATGTTGAAGCCGGAGGGGAAGCGATACAGCGTAGTGCGCAGTAAGCGGTAAAAGGTTCTTCATATGAGGGAAGCGTTACCATGGCGTTTTCCTCTGGATGGCGATGAGGTTACTTATTTAAAAAGGTTGTTTCAAACGGGTTATATTTGGGCGATGGAGAGAGTATTCTTTATGCCCCGGGATAAAGCCATGAGGTGATACTCATTTCTGAGTCCGGCCTGTTTGAACTCAATCATGATTTGTAATCAACATTAGTTAAAATGGTTATTTGTTAAGTCGCATAGTTTGTCAGGGCCTGCATCATAAACAGGTCATTTATTAAATGATAATTATTCCTCACTGATTAATATTCTGCTTTTCTCCCCCATTTTGATTATTGATTTCTGACATTTTCAGCCGTTCCTTTAATTATGGTTTCCGCCTTTTGCCGATTAGCCGGCTTATTGGGATAGATGAATTAATCAATTAGCCGGGGAATCATCGAATGTGCAGCGGTCTCTGCTAATTTGGAAAAGAAAACGGCCTGCATAGGCAGGCCGTTAATAGCAGACAAGGTCTCGCTTACAGCGTGACGACACCAATGATAGTTACGACGCTCAGAATCGCTGCCAGACCATAAAACACCCATTTCCCGGCGGGAATATGGATTTTCAGATCGTGCGTGGCGTGGTGAAGACGATGCAGGCCACACCAGATTGGCAGGATAATCATCAGCAGCAGGAAGACGCGACCGATAAAGCTTTGGCTGAATGCCGCGATACGTTCATAGGTCAGCGCATCCGGAAACAGGCCAAGCGGTAATAGTACACCAACCAGCAGGATAATGACGGGAGCGAAAAACGCACTCCACATACCACCGGCGCCGAACAAACCCCAGAAAGGGGGTTCATCGGAACGTTTTGGCGTTTGATTAATCACGTTATTCCTCCTGATCAGAATAGTAAGGCGATAGCCAGTACCGCTACCGTTACTACAATGGTGACAACCCAGAGACCTTTAATGATCGGCTCTGGCCCCATTTTCTCGTCTTTTATTATGATGATGGATGCTTTCGGCGCCAGCTCAAACCAGGTTTTGGTATGCAGCACGGCGGCCAGCAAAGCAATGATATTGATCAGCAATACCAGTGGGTTTTGCAGGAATCCAACAAAGTGAGCCCAACTTTCCGGGCCATTTTTTAGTGAAAACACGCCACACATCAATATGATGCTGAACCAGACGGCAGGTAAGGCCGTACCTTCACGCAACATGTAAAAGCGATAGAATCCCAGCTTTTTCCACCAGGTTGGCGACATGTCACGGACATACGCTTTACGTTTGGATGTCATTATTGCCCCTCCCTTATTGTGGCTTCAGCATGGCAATCATGAAGTCTTTGGCACTTTCCACCTTGCCTTGCTGGATTGCAGCGGCCGGGTCGACATGCTTCGGACAAACCTCTGAGCAGTAACCTACAAAGGTACAACTCCAGACCCCATTATCACCGTTCAACTGCGGCATACGCTCTTTTTTACCGCGATCGCGGTTATCCAGGTTGTAACGATGCGCCAGTGTGATCGCTGCCGGACCAATGAATTCAGGATTCAGGCCGAACTGCGGACAGGCGGCATAGCAGAGACCACAGTTGATACAACCGGAGAACTGATGGTATTTGGCCATCTGCGCCGGGGTTTGTTTGTTGGGGCCGTCAGCCGGTTTACGATCGTTGCCGATTATATAAGGTTTGATGGCTTCCAGGCTCTCAATGAAGTGAGTCATGTCGACCACGAGATCGCGTTCGATGGGGAAGTTACCCAGCGCTTCAACCTTCAACCCGTCCTGATAATCACGCAGGAAGGTTTTACAGGCCAGCTTGGGCACGTTATTCACCATCATGCCGCATGAACCACAGATCGCCATACGGCAGGACCAGCGGTAGGAGAGATCCGCCGCCAGATTATCTTTAATATAACCCAGCGCGTCCAGCAGGGAAGTCTGCTTGTTGAATGGAACGTCAAACGTCTCAAAATGCGGCTCGCTGTCCTGTTCTGGATTGTAGCGCATGACTTCCATTTTCAGGGTTTGCATCTCAGCCATTCGCCTGCTCCTTCTTGCTTTTATCCTGAGCATCGCCTTCGGCGCCATAAACACGTTTGGCCGGCGGCAGTTTGGTGATTTTCACATCGGAGTACTCCAGATGTGGCGCACCTTCAGGGTTATAAAAAGCCAGCGTGTGCTTCAGGTAGTTAACGTCATCACGCTCGGTGCAACCTTCATCCAGACGTTGGTGAGCGCCACGGGATTCTTTACGATTGATGGCGGAGTGCGCCATACATTCCGCAACATCCAGGCTGTGGCCCAATTCGATGGTGTAGAGCAGATCGGTATTGAACACGCTGGAATGGTCGGTGATTTTTACCCGTTTGAAGCGCTCTTTCAGCTCGGTGATTTTATCAACGGTTTTTTGCATCAGGTCCGTGGTACGGTAAATACCGCAGCCTTCTTCCATTGATAAGCCCAGCTCATCGCGGATTTTCGACCAGTTTTCAGTACCTTCTTGTTTCATCAGACCATGCAGGCTCTGTTCGATATCCCGGGTTTGCGCATCCAGCGCGCTGCCGTTGGCGGGCGCCGCAGACTGGGAGCGCTGTACCGCTTGCTCGCCGGCGACGCGGCCGAATACCACCAGTTCCGCCAGCGAGTTGGAACCGAGACGGTTTGCGCCGTGCAGGCCGACAGACGAGCATTCACCGACGGCAAACAGACCTTTGATGCGGGTTTCGCAGTTTTGATCGGTTTCGATGCCGCCCATGGTGTAGTGTGCGGTAGGCCGAATCGGAATCGGTTCTTTTACCGGATCAACGCCAACATAGGCTTGCGCCAGTTCGCAGATGAACGGCAGACGCTCTTTGAGTTTTTTCTCGCCAAGGTGGCGCAGGTCAAGATAGACCACGTCGCCCAACGGCGTGGAAATGGTGCGTCCCGCACGCCACTCATGCCAGAACGCCTGAGACACCTTGTCACGCGGGCCCAGCTCCATGTATTTGTTTTTCGGCTGACCCAGCGGGGTTTCCGGTCCCATGCCGTAATCTTGCAGATAACGATAGCCGTCTTTGTTGACCATGATTCCGCCTTCGCCACGGCAGCCTTCGGTCATCAAAATGCCGGAGCCTGGCAGGCCGGTCGGGTGATACTGCACGAATTCCATGTCGCGCAAGGGTACGCCGTGGCGGAATGCCATGCCCATACCGTCACCGGTAACGATGCCGCCATTGGTGTTGTAGCGATACACCCGGCCCGCGCCGCCGGTGGCGATAACCACCGCGTTTGCGCGTATCTGGATTAATGAGCCTTCCATCATATTGATGGCGACGACACCGCGTGCATGGCCGTCATCAACCAGCACATCCAGAACGAAATGCTCATCGAAACGCTGAATTTGTGGGTATTTGAGCGAGGTCTGGAACAGCGTATGCAGCATGTGGAAGCCGGTTTTATCGGCGGCAAACCAGGTTCGTTCTATTTTCATTCCGCCGAATCGGCGAACGTTAACAGAACCATCAGGTTTACGGCTCCACGGGCAGCCCCATTGTTCCATCTGGATCATTTCTTCAGGACAGTGTTTGACGAAGTGTTCGACAACGTCTTGTTCACATAGCCAGTCGCCACCCGAAACGGTGTCGTTGAAATGATAATCGAAGCTATCGTGATCCTGAGTGACCGCTGCTGATCCGCCTTCTGCCGCCACGGTATGGCTACGCATAGGGTAGACTTTTGAGATCAGCGCAATTTTCAGTTGGGGATTAGCTTCAGCGGCAGCAATTGCCGCTCGTAAGCCAGCGCCCCCGGCCCCGATAATGGCCAAGTCGGCATTAAAGGTTTGCACTGCATTCCTCCAGTTACTTAAGTTAAAATAAAAAAATAATATCTATTCATTTCTATCTTTATATATCCACATATATCCGCGGAACGCTTTATGCATGTAACTGTATGAAAAATTGATTCGCGAACATATTAAGAATAGACATAACTCTATTTTTTGTATGGGAATGAGTATAGCGAATTATAGGTAGATGAAATTTGATGTGATCCAGCATTTTGCTTTTTTTTCAGGGAGTACGGTAATAAGAGATAAAAACGTGATCGAAAGGCTTATTTTTATAAAAATAGTGCTTTTATTTCTTTAATAACTCTTTTGCGGGCTATACAGGAAAATGTTTCACTGGATATATCGCTGCCCGCTTTTGCGTTGCAGGTACGCGGGTTTCCTGTCGCACTTATGCCGCGGCCCCTGACGGATCAACGCCGCGCGTTGCTAAAAAACGCTCCGGCGTTTGTCTGCCCGCTCCGATGCGGGTAGACTGCTCCACCTGTTTGACTTTGGAGTAATAGCCATGAGCGAGACGGCAAGTTGGCAACCCAGTGCATCTGTCGCTAATTTGTTGAAGCGTGCGTCGATAGTTTCAGCTATCCGGCGTTTCTTCACCGATCGTGGGGTACTGGAAGTTGAAACGCCGGCGATGAGCCAGGCGACGGTCACGGACGTTTATTTATGCCCGTTTCAGACCCGTTTCGTTGGGCCAGGTGCTGCTGATGGGGTGACGCTGTATTTGATGACCAGCCCTGAATACCACATGAAACGACTGCTGGCCGCAGGCAGCGGTCCGATTTTTCAACTATGCCGCAGCTTTCGTAATGAAGAGTCCGGTAGACACCATAACCCGGAATTTACCATGCTGGAATGGTATCGGCCGCATTACGACATGTACCGACTGATGAATGAAGTCGATGATTTACTACAGCAGGTACTGGACTGCGAAAGTGCGGAGATGCTTTCGTATCAACAGGCCTTCTTGCGTCATTTGGAGATTGATCCGCTGTCTGTGGACAAAGCCCAACTGCGCGAAGCGGCGGAAAAGCTGGGACTGGGCGACATCGCCTGCCGTGAAGACGATCGAGATGCGCTGGTGCAAATGTTGTTTACCTTTGGCGTAGAGCCGAACATCGGCCGCGACAAACCGGCGTTTGTTTACCATTTCCCGGCAACGCAGGCCTCACTGGCTGAAATCAGCACCGAGGATCATCGTGTCGCCGAGCGTTTTGAAGTCTATTTCAAAGGCATTGAACTGGCGAACGGTTTTCGCGAACTGACTGACAGCGATGAGCAGCGTCAGCGGTTCGAGCAGGATAACCGCAAGCGCGCGGCGCGCGGTTTGCCCCAGCAGCCTATTGATGAAAACCTGCTGGCTGCGCTGAAGCATGGCCTGCCGGAATGTGCCGGGGTGGCGTTGGGCGTCGATCGCCTGATTATGCTGGCATTGAACGCGGAAAAGCTGAGTGATGTGATCGCGTTTTCGGTCGAGCGTTCCTGATATTTCGCTGCGAAAAGGCGGGGCAGTTGCTGCCCCCGCCCTGATTCTTGTTATTATAAGCTTCCTGCTGTCCGATTTTTGGACGTCAATGTATTCCCTTTACGCGATAGGTTGTCCATCCGCACCTGGAATGGTGGGAATGGCAGCACCATGTTGTGTTTACGGTAATTCTCCAGAATCAACTGGTGCAGTTCATGCCGCAACGGCATGCGATGACCCATTTCCGCAGCGAAAATACGCAGCTCGAAAATCTGAATACCCTGCTGCAAATCGACCAGAAAGGCTTCCGGCGGCGGATTTTCTAATATCAGCGGGCAGCGGCTGACCGCATCCATCAGCAAATCGGTGACTTCCTTGCTGTCCGCTTCAGCGGGGGCCGGGATCGTCAAGACCACGCGCGTCACGGAGTCTGACAGAGACCAGTTAATAAATTGCTCGGTAATAAAAGCTTTGTTCGGCACGATAATCTCTTTGCGGTCCCAGTCGGAAATAGTGGTCGCGCGCGTATTAATGCGCATGACGCTCCCCGTGAGATCGCGGATGGTAACGGTATCGCCGATACGTATCGGTTTTTCAAACAGGATAATCAGGCCGGAAATAAAGTTGGCGAAGATTTCCTGCAAGCCAAACCCTAATCCCACACCGAGCGCGGCAACCAGCCATTGCAATTTTGCCCACTCAATCCCGATCAGCGAGAAGCCCATCAGGCAGCCAATCAGCATCAGAATATATTTGCTGATGGTGGTGATGGCGTAACCGCTGCCCGGCGACAAATCAAGATGTTGTAACAGGGCCAGCTCCAGTAAGGCCGGCAGGTTGCGCACCAGTTGGGCGGTAATCACAAAAATCAGCACGGCAATGAGAACGGAGCCCAACGTAATCGCCTGAACGTTTTCCACGCCTTTGACCGTACTGGTGACGTCCCACAGGCTGATATTTCCCAGGAAAGCAAAAGCGGAATGAATTTCAGACCACAGAACGATGACGGAAACCAGGGCGATAAGCGTCAGGATGGAACGAACCAACTGTAGGGATTTAGCGCTGATCGCATCCAAATCCACCACCGGTTCTTCAATCGCTTCTGAACTGTTTTCGTGCGTCGAACCTGACTGGGTGTCCTCTTCTCCGCGCGCCCGCTGCGCCAAAATTTCTGAACGGCGCTGCTTGGCGCGATCAAAAGCGATACGGCGTCGCTGAATGAGCATCCAGCGACGAATAATATGGTAGACAACCAGCAGGAAAAACCAAATGGATACTGACGTTTCCAGCCTGACCAATAGCGCCTGCGCCGTTGCCAGATAGCCGATGCAGGATGCCAGTGCGGCGACCAGCGGAACGCATATCAGCAGATTCCACATGGCGCGGTTAACCGAATTCTCGCCCGAACCTTCTTTATCCAGATAAAGCGGGATACCGGCGCGTTTAAGGCTGGTGGTCACCAGGCTCAATGCCATACAGAGCAGAATGAAGCACAAGCGCCCCAGCGTGCTGGAGAATTTGCGATCGTCCAGATTGTCGAAAGTAATCAACGCCATGACTAATGGCACGATAAACGCAATGGAGAGACGGTAGTAGCGCATCGCTCTGGCGACCCGATCGGGCGACCAGCGGAAGTGAACGATAAACAGTCCCTGAGGATGAGCGAATGACGCACTGATCATCACCAGCCACATTAAAGGAACGGTAGCGGTAACGCTGTCGCCAATGGCCACGGCAACCGGATAAGGCCAGGCATTTTGCAAGCCGTAGCCCAGAGCGGCCCAGAGCACCGGCAATGGCAGCGCCGTCAGGATTGACCAGAAAACGGTACGCAGCGTCAGCGTAAAGTGGTCGAGGGTGACTTTGCCTACCCGACCGCTGGCGCGTTCCAGAAAGGCGTGGTAATGACGACGGGAACTGATGCTGAATCCCACCAGTAACAGAGCGCCCAGTAGCGGGATGATCGTTTCGCGGCTGGTTACCATCATGATCATGGCGCTGCTGAGTTGGGTAAAGGTATCCAAAGACAGCAGAAGTGTCAGATCCTGTACCAGCTTCAGCGGATAAGAGAAAGTAATCGGGTTGACGTCAGCTACCCAGAAAAGGTAGCGGTGAGCCGCTTCTTTCGTCTCTCTTAATGCATCTTCCAACTGGTTATTCGCCACTTTGAGCTTGGTTAACTCCAGAATCTGAGCATCGCAACCCGAGATTAATGAGGTCAGCAAGTCGCGCTGGGTGCGCAGCTGATCGGTCAGGATGCGCTGCTGGGCGGTGCTCAGCGGCGTACCGTCATCCTGTTTCGCCTGATCAAGGTCGTGCGGCTTATTGATCAGATCCTCAAAATGCAGACGTTGAACGCGTAGCTGCGCCATATCGCTGTCCAACAGCTGTGGTTTGGGCATTTCCGGCAGCCGTGCAACTTGCGCCCGCAGGGTTTCGCCTAATACTGGTGAAACGCCAAGCCATTGCGCCTGTTCACGGATAGTGGTCAGCGCCTGACGGACCTGAAGCGTATGCGTGGCGGCCTGACGCTGCTGAGAGGCGATCAGATCCATCCGCTGTGCCTGCTGATTCAGCGCGACGGACAGTTCCCGGTTGATCTTTAACTGATCGCTGATAACGCCGGGTAAATCGCCGCTTTGTTCTGCCAGCAGTTCGGTTCGTTCCAGCGCCTGTTCGGCTTCTTTCTGACGCAGGCTATTGATGCTGCTGCGTAACTCCTGTAGCTGAATATCCAGTCGGTCATGCCGTTTTTTATACAGTTCGGCGCGTAAACGGGATAGTTCCTGACGATTACTGGCTGATAGCTGCGCCAGTTCCAACTCGTCTACAAGACTTTTGCGCAAGGCCGATTCAGCCTGTAGCGCCGCCAACTGTGCTTGTACCAACGGCGTCGTCGGCGTACCGAGAGACTGGATACGGCGTTCCATGTCGCTGAGTGAACGGCTGGCTTCAGTTTGTTGCTGGGGAAGCTGTCCGAGTGAGTCACTGATTTCGCGTGACCGCTCCTGTTCCTGCTGCAACTGGCGACCTTGCTCCAGTAGCTGGCTACTGGTTTGCAGGATCTGCTGTTCAAGATCGTTAATCGACAGATTGCTCGCGATTGATGATGGTTTTTCATCTTCCGCTGCCAACTGGCGGCGCAGTTCCTGAATCAGCTTGGGAAAATCATCAATAATACGTTGGTACTGCGCCGCGCGTTCGTGGGACTCTTTGGCTTCCAGTGTTGTATTCAGGGCAGATTGCAATTCTTCAACAATCTGCGCCTGATCGGCTGCGCCTTTATTGGCCTCTGCCTGTTGCAATTGCTGGCGTAGCTGAGCCTCATTGAGCGCAGGGGCCGCCAATACGGTAGTTGATAATAAGCAACTCAGCAGAAAAGTCAGAATCAAACGCACGTTTAGCCTACCTTTCACTAACAACGATGGGGAATTGACGGCATTCAGCCCGGATTATCTGTTGTGTCAGACTTAACATGTACATCATGAGATTGCACTTGTGCGACCACTTCACCCTGTGGTGTCGTGGTTTCCTGATCTTCAGACAGCATTTCCGCGAAGGGTTCTCCCATCCGGGTAACGCTAAGGCTGTTGAGATGAGCTGCAAACTGTACCCGGCCGGGGGAAAACAGGTTAATCACGGTAGAGCCCAGTTTAAAGCGGCCCATTTCCTGACCTTTTTCCAGAATAACCGCGTCTTCGCCTGCCTGAGGATATGTCCAGCGTTGAATTATGCCTTCCCGTGGTGGCGTAATCGTGCCTGCCCAGACGGTTTCGATACTGCCGACAATGGTGGCGCCAACCAGAATCTGCGCCAGTGGACCAAACTCGGTATCAAACAGGCAGATAACCCGCTCGTTACGGGCAAACAGATTTGGCACATGGTCTGCGGTCAGCAGATTGACGGAGAACAGATCGCCCGGCACATAAATCATCTCGCGCAGAACGCCATCGCACGGCATATGCACGCGGTGATAATCGCGTGGCGATAAATATGTCGTGGCGAACAGGCCGTCGCGGAACAGTTCCGCCATGACATAGTTACCGGCAAGCAATGCTTCCAGTGAATAAAGGTGGTTTTTAGCTTGAATCAGTTTGCCGTCCGTAATGGGGCCCAACTGAGACAAAACACCATCGGCAGGTTGAACGAGGCGATGGGCATGTGGGTCGATAGGACGAACTTCAGGCTTCAGCGGACGAACAAAAAATTCATTGAAAGTACGATAGGCGGCGGTATCGGGTTGCTGCGCTTCCTGCATATTGACCTTGTACCGACGGACAAACAGATCGATCACCAGCCTGGTGAGCTTACCCGCCTGTTTATCCGCTCCCCAACCGGCCAAACGGGTCAGCCAGATTTTGGGAAGCCAATACTGTAATTTGATTTTGATATTATCCAGCACGGTGAGCCTCTTGGGTTAATGGTGCGCCATGATGTAAAAGGGGCGCATTGTAGCGATGGATACAATAAATGTCAGTTATCCGTATCGGAAAAGGTTTTACGCGTTTTTACCTGCGCCATGCTTTCCAAAATGCGGTGATAGTTATCGAAGCGCTCGGCAGCAATGTCACCGCGCTCGAGGGCCGCGTGAATGGCGCAACCGGGATCGTTGTCATGTTTGCAGTCACGGAATTTACAGTCGCCTATATATTCCCTGAATTCGATAAAGCCGTGGGTGATCTGATCGGGATCCAGGTGCCACAGACCAAATTCACGAACGCCCGGAGAGTCAATCACATCCCCGCCGTGTGGAAAGTGATAAAGACGGGCTGCGGTCGTCGTGTGTTGTCCCAGTCCTGAGTTATCGGAAACCTCGTTAACCAGAATGCGCTCTTCGCCAAGCGTCAGCAACGCGTTGAGCAAGCTGGATTTACCTACCCCGGATTGCCCGGCAAAGATACTGATACGATCGGTTAACGCCTGTTCCAGTTCCGCAATGCCTTCCTGAGTATGGCTTGATACCATCAGTACGCGATAGTTGAGCGCCCGGTAAATATCCATCAGTTCATTGACGAAAAGAAGCGCTTCTTTATCCAGCAAATCGATCTTGTTCAGCACGATCAGCGGTTCAACTTCCAGTGTTTCGCAGGCAACCAGATAACGATCGATAATATTGAGTGAGAGTTCGGGCAAAATGGCAGAAACGATCACGATCTGATCAATGTTGGCCGCGATCGGTTTGACGCCGTCGTAGTAATCAGGACGCGTCAGGACAGAATGGCGTGGATGAACGGCTTCAACGATCCCGCTGATCCCGGCGAGCGCTTCGTTACCAGCCCGCCACACGACGCGATCGCCTGTGACCAGTGATTTAATCGTTCGACGAATATTACAGCGATGTACAACGCCGTTTCCGGCTTCTACATCGGCATGCATACCGAATCGGCTGATGATAATACCTTCCTGGGCATCACCCAGTTGGCTATCTTCCCATTCGATCTTGCTTTCAGAATGTTTAAGGCGACGCTGATGATTCGCACTTACCCGACGTTGCTGACCTTTCGACAGTTTCTTTTTGCTCACTAAGCCTCACTTAATACGCTATTGATCGCCATGGTACGATGAACGCCACAGGACGTGGTTGTCGCCCATGATGATTGAAGCGACTATAATACACCCTATTTGATTTTAATTAACTGATGCCGCCAGATGGCATCAATGCGGGTGTTACAATCGACGCCAACGGGCAACAATACACGGCTAAATGGGAATACCAACGATGGTAGATGAAAATAACCTGATCTGGATCGATCTTGAGATGACGGGACTGAACCCTGAACAAGATCGTATTATTGAGATTGCGACATTAGTGACAGATGCCAATCTTAATGTGTTGGCGGAAGGGCCTGTTCTGGCGGTTCATCAACCTGATAGCCAGCTTGCGCTGATGGATGACTGGAATGTACGCACGCATGGCGCCAGCGGGTTAATCGATCGTGTTAAAGCCAGCACGGTCGATGAACGAGCGGCAGAACTGGCTACGCTGGCTTTCTTGCAACAGTGGGTACCCGCAGGTAAATCACCAATTTGCGGCAACAGTATCGGTCAGGATCGTCGGTTCCTGTTCCGCTATATGCCGGAGCTGGAAGCCTATTTCCACTATCGCTATCTGGATGTCAGTACGTTAAAAGAGCTGGCGCGTCGTTGGAAACCAGAAATTCTGTCGGGCTTTAAAAAGCAGGGCACGCATCAGGCCATGGACGATATTCGCGAGTCGCTGGCTGAGTTGGCGTATTACCGCGAGCATTTTATTCAGCTTTAAGCTGATTCTGGCATTCATGGGCGGATTGGCCGTCAGGCGTATTAATCTGACGGCCTTCAGATCGAGTAACGCATGTTTTAACACCGCTTTGCTCTTTTTATCGGCAATTGAACGTTTTTTCATTTTCAGGGGCTTGCGGTTAAAAAGATTTCTCGTATAATGCGCACCCCGTACCGATGCAGAATTTTATATCTGGTACGGCATTATTCCGGGCGGGAATAGCTCAGTTGGTAGAGCACGACCTTGCCAAGGTCGGGGTCGCGAGTTCGAGTCTCGTTTCCCGCTCCAAGTTTTATCGTTGTTTGTCACCAAACAAATAGCGCGCAGTCATCAGGCGTATTATCGTCTGCTCCACTATGCGGGAATAGCTCAGTTGGTAGAGCACGACCTTGCCAAGGTCGGGGTCGCGAGTTCGAGTCTCGTTTCCCGCTCCAATTCTTGTTCTATAGACTTTCACCAAAGTCTGTAGCTCTCTGATTCAACAGGGTAATCGCTCTGTTGAGCATCCAGTAAAATCCACTGAAAACCACCGTCAACCACGCCGAAGTAGTACACAAATCAGTACATGAAAATCGGGTGCCTGGCCGCCACGTTCGGCCTGCGGTATTCCCCATTCTCACGTGTGTAACGATAGATCTCGTCAAGGCGATAAGAAGCGGCCTCCTGTATGCGTACATTAGCCATACGGTCAGGCCTTGTTGCGTGCAATGATATCTGCGGCAGTCAAGGGCAAGTATGAAGATTCTGGCGCTGCGAAGGCATTAGTCAGTTCCGCTTTGAGCCGTTCGAATGCTTCTGCCTCCACCCGTTCTTTGTCCCGGCGAATCAGGTCTCGGATATACTCGCTGACGTTGTCGTAAGAACCATGTTCACCTACGTTGGCGGCCACGAAGTCACTTAACGGCCCTTTGAGGCGAACGGTCATTGTCGTGGTTCGGGACATGATTAGTTCCTCATTTTCGGATAACGCAAGAGCGAGTCGTGCCCCCAACCCGGAACTCAGGAGCACGATAAGAAAATTTATTTCGCTTTCTGGGGGTCCACGGCCCGCAAAAGGAATGCCCCGATGACACCGGAGACAACGGAGCCGAGCAGCACGCCGAGTTTCAATTCATTTTGCAACATGGGCGCATCAGGGAACGCAAGCAGGCCGATGAATAGGCTCATGGTAAAGCCGATACCGCAAAGTATCGCGACGCCATAGAGCTGCTTCCAGTTTGCTCCTGTTGGCAACTGCGCCCAGCCAAACCGGATGATCGCGAAAGACGTGAGGAAGACGCCGAATTGCTTGCCCAGGAAAAGGCCGAAAGCCACGCCAAGCGGGACAGGCTGAGCAAGATCGGCGAGGGACATATCGGCGAAGGACACGCCGGCATTCGCGAAACCGAAGAGCGGCACGATTAGGAACGTCACCCAAGGCTGTAAACCATGCTCGACCTGAAGCAATGGCGAACTCGTGTCGTCGGACCGTGCGGCGTTGGGGCGCAGTGGGATGACCAATGCCAGAATCACGCCCGCCAGCGTTGCGTGAACCCCGGATTTGAGGATGAAGAACCAAAGAATCGCGCCAAGAATAAAGTACGGCAACAGACGCACGACACCGAAGTGGTTGAGGGCGACGAGAGCAATGATCACAAGCGCGGCGGCTCCAAGCGCGGCCATGCTGAGCGAACTGGTGTAGAAGAGTGCGATGATGATGACCGCGCCCAGATCATCGATGATGGCCAGTGCCGTCAGGAAGACGCGCAGCGATATCGGAACGCGCGGACCGAGCAGGGACAGGACTCCCAGCGCGAAGGCGATATCCGTCGCGGACGGGATGGCCCATCCATTAGGATGACCGCCGTCTCCAATGTTGAAGGCCAGGAAGATCAAGGCTGGGCCGATCATGCCGCCGAGCGCGGCGCTTCCGGGCAGAATGCGTCGTGACCAGCTAGATAGCTGACCGTCCAGGACTTCGCGTTTGATTTCGAGACCGACCATCAGGAAGAATAGAACCATCAGGGCATCGTTGATCCAATGCAGGACCGACAGACCACCGACGTAGGTATGCAAGATAACATCGTAGGAGCGTCCTAAAGGCGTATTGGCGATAATGATCGCGACGGCTGCCGCTATCATCAGAACAATACCGCCAGAAGAGTTGTTGTCGAGAAACGCACGGAGAAAAGAGGCAGGACGTTTAGCCTTGACGTCGGATGTAGACATAGGTTGTTCTCATTCATCAATAAAAGGTTGAATTTAGTTCTCCGTATTTATGGGGACCCAAAGCGCACGCAGCACACGCCTAATACACCTGATATTCATTACTCATCGGAAGTTTACCGTGGGCCTGTTTTAAATGCACTTTTTTGTCGAGATACAGATATCAGCGACCGATGCCCGTTAAGTCTGTATCTTGCCTTGCAATTTAAGTGTGAAGTCTCATGCTATGGTATTCTTCGCTTATTCTGATGCGTTGATCCCGCTCCATTTTTTCTCGGTTTTGTTCAAGGAACCTGCTTATGACTTCTGTGCTTCTGTTGGATTCCCGTGCTGATGAAATTGTCCCCGTGTTACATCATGAAGCCCCAGAACTGGAACTGGTGTTATCCAATGGAACGGCGGAGCAGGCTCATGGTTATCCTGTCTGGCTTGGCGAACCGGATGTTGCCGCCGGCTTGTTGGCGCAGGGAGCAAAGCCGAAGTGGCTACAATCGACCTGGGCCGGATTTAGGCCATTGCTGGCGAAGGGATTGCCGCGCGATTATCGTCTGAGCCGCGCGGTAGGGGTATTTGGTCAACCGATTGCCGAATACGTGATTGCCCATATGCTCAAGCATGAGCTACAGCTTGATGAACGCCTGCTCAGTCAACGGCAGTGCGAGTGGAACCACCGTCTGCCGGGTTCTCTGGCTGGCAGACGCGTGCTCATTGTCGGCGCAGGAGACATTGGGTGTGAAGTGGCCGGTTTTCTACAGCCTTTCGGGGTTGCATTATTCGGGATTGTGAATAAGCCCCGAGCCTTGCCACACTTTCAGCGTGTAGTAGGGATCGCAGAACTGAAAACGGCGGTGCAGGATATGGATTACGTGATTAATATTCTGCCCGATACGACAGCAACGACCGACATCTATCATGCAGGCGTGTTTGCCGCAATGAAACCGTCAGCCTTGTTTATCAACGTAGGCCGTGGTACGGCGGTGGTGGATGAGGATCTGCTGGCGGCGTTGAGCACAAGACAAATCGCCGGTGCGGTCTTGGATGTATTTCGTCAGGAGCCTTTACCAGCAGCGCACCCGTTCTGGCAAGAACCGAAACTGACACTTACCGGCCATATTGCAGGCCCGATGGTGCCGACCCTGATGGGACGCCTATTCCTTCATAATCTGGCGCGTTTTCGTGAAGGCGGCCCGTTACGGGGAGAAGTGGACTTCTCCCGCGAATACTAAAAAGCGGCGCATATGGCATTATCGGTCGGTAGGAGATGGCGTGTATCAGGTTACTCGCCAGCGATATTTTTCCATGAAAAGGGCTTGCTAGCGTTATCCGATTAGTACATAATGCTGGCCGTTGAATCGCTTGTGCGTAAATAGTTATAAAATTCATGATGTTATGGGTAATTCATCAAGTAAAGTGATGAGTTATCGTGAAAATTTGCTTTTCACCAGAAGTGAAGGATAATTAATCCGGTTTATGCGGGAATAGCTCAGTTGGTAGAGCACGACCTTGCCAAGGTCGGGGTCGCGAGTTCGAGTCTCGTTTCCCGCTCCAATTTCTTTTCTATAGATGTCCACCAAAGTCGGTAGCTCTCTGATTCAACAGGCCAATCGCTCTGTTGAGCATCCAGCGAAATCCGCTGAAAACCACTGTCAACCACGCCGAAGTAGTACATAAATTAGTACACGAAAATCGGGTGCGTTATCGGTGAGGATTGTTTGCTGGGATCAAATCAAGACAGCGACAAACATAGAGCCTGAGTCTCAGCTTGTGAGCGCTTGTCAATTTTTTTCAATGTTTTCGCAATATCAGATTTTTTAATCATATTGCTTCTTCTAAAGCAATTTCAAAAAATAGGTTAATGGTCGTTTTTGTATATTCTTAATCTATATTAGTCCTGTCTGTTATAATATTAATGCGAAATATTAGGATCGATAACGCGTTTAATAGCTACTAATATTTTCATGACTATCCTTAATTTAATCTGTTACATCTAATGTGGCAGACTTACTTTTGTATTGGTATACCATCAATAAGTAAGTCGCTATTCCCCCGATAAGACCCCAGAATGCGGATCCGATTCCAAGTAAAGAAAATCCAGATACGGTTATCAAGAATGTTACTAATGCTGCCTCTCTCTCCTTCTCTTTTTTCATCGCCAGGGCGAGTCCATTACTCAACGAAGCAAAGAGAGCTAAACCTGCAATGGTAGCTATTAATGCTTTGGGTAATATGAAAAAAACACTTGCAACAGCAGATCCAAATAAGCCAATTATAAAATAAAATAGACCGCATAAGACTCCAGAAACATATCTCTTATCTGGGGAGTCATGCGATTCAGGACCTGTGCAAATTGCAGCTGTAATTGCTGCCAGATTAATTCCATGGGCACCAAAAGGCGCTAAAAGCATAGAGATAAAACCAGATATATAGATTAATGGGTTAGCATTGGGTTTATAGCCTGCGGCCTGGAGTACGGCTATCCCGGGTACATTCTGTGATGTCATTGTAACGATAAATAAAGGCACTGCCAGGCCAACCATAGCAGGGAGAGAGAAATTAGGCATGGTAAGGATCGGTTTAGCAAGAGAAAATTCAAAATTATTTAAATTAAATTGCCCAAAAGATCTGATTAAAACAAAACCTGAACATAATGCGAAAAGAATCGCATATCTGGGATAAAAACGTTTGCCAAAAAGATAAATAATAATTAAAGGAAAAACTAATTTTGGATCAATCCCCAGATTTATAAAAACATCTTCGCCAAAATGAAATAAAATTCCGGCTAACATCGCGGAACTTATTGATGTAGGAATTCTTCTCATTATATTTTGAAAGATACCTGTAATGCCGAAAACAAAAATAAGTGCTCCTGAAATAATAAAAGCACCAATTACATCTTCATATTTATAATGTGATAAACTGGTTACCAATAGAGCTGCTCCTGGGGTTGACCATGCAGTAATAATCGGCATTCTGTAATAAAAGCTAAGTAGTATACCTGATATAGCGCTTCCAATTGAAATTGCCCATACCCAGGAGGTAACCAACTCGGATGACATGTTCACTGTATTAGCAGCTTGAAATACAATAGCTAATGGACCTGCATAAGACACAAGAACAGCAATAAACCCTGCTATCATCGCAGAATTGGAATAATCCTTTATGAAATGGGTTAAAAACAATTTAGTTACCTCGTTAACTTTTTTGATTATAAAAATATATTAAATATTGGCAGAAATGATGTTTTTATATTTTCTTGTCGTTTTGTGACGGTTTGTTTCATTAGAAAACTAATATGCGCATTAATCGATGTCTAGTTTTTTTTGCATGGGCTAATTTTCTGATTTGTTTTACTGGCCAGCTAAAATTGATTTTAAGCAAAGAAAATTAGTTTTTTTCTGAGAGATTTTTTATTGGTACAAGGATTGCTTTCCGTATTTTGGTTAGCATATTTAAATAAAATAGTGTTTATGTCCTTTTTTTACATAAAATCCAGTTGTTTATTTCAATAATTTGCTAATGATTGTTGTATATATTTTATAAGAAAGTCATATGAGATGTAGCCAAATTTTCTAGGATTTTTATCTCAAATAGAAACAGGTTTGTTTTCAAATAATATTACAAAAGAAGCCGATACTCGCAAAGTTATGGATGATGGATCTTGAATTGTTATATTTATGTCGTTTACATGTGTGTTGTGTGTAAATAAAATGAGCTGCTCATATACTGTTGTTATTGATATAATAAGCTTCCTAATATTTATATTTAAGCGGAGACAGAGTGCGACGAACCGTGTGCAGCTTGTCTGCGGCGTCGGTCCCCGTGGAGAGGACCGACTTGAGACGCACCCGTCCTGATCTCCGGCTAGCGGCTATCAATGCCGTACGCTAAGAATGAGGTTTTAAAGACCGATGCCTGTTTATCCCCCCAGCATAATGCCGCCGTCTACGGCCAGATGCTGCCCGGTCACGAAGTCATTGGACATCAGGAATACGTAGGCGGAAGCCACTTCGTCCATGGTTGCGGTGCGACCGAGCGGGATGGCCTGGTTGAAACGCTGACGAGTGGCTTCGCGCTGTTCCTCGGGCACGTCACGCCAAAACGGCGTGACGGTCCAGGTTGGACACACCGAATTGGCGCGTGCTTTCGGCGCCAGTTCGACACCGAGTGCCTCGACCAGTGCGTTGATGCCGATATTGCCGACATAGCTTGCGCAGGCGTCCTGCGCCCGTCCCCCAGTACCCGAGGTGAAGACCAGGCTGCCGCCGGTGTTGAGTTTGCTGGCGGCGTGACGGGCAATCAGCATATTGGCGAAGAACTTGGAGTCGATGACGTGGCGGATCACCGTCAGGTCGGCATCGAGGAAGCCGCCGCCCATCGCATCGCCGACCATCGATACCAAATGGTCGAATACGGGCAGTGCCGCGAAGAAGTCCTGGAGCGATGAGGCGTCATGTGCATCAACCTGAAAGGTCGTGACCTGCGCACCCTGCGCGGTCAGTTCATCCCGCGCCTGTTTCAGCCGCTGTGCGTTGCGGCCGCCCAGTATCAGATGTCGCGCGCCAGCGGCGTGTGTCTGGTGTGCGACGCGTAGTCCGATGCCGGAGCTGCCGCCAATGATAACGATGGTCTTATCCTGGATGCTCATAATGTGTTTCAGCCTTTGAATGAGGGATCTGGCGTGCGCCCGAAAGCGCACAGGAACGTGGTGACGGCCACTTCCACCCAGTGATCGATTTGCGCGGCGGAAGGGGAGGGATCGGGATGGGTCAGGTACTGTAATTGAGCTTCGCCGCGCACCAGATTGGAAAACAGGCTAGCCATTGTTTCCACTCCAACCGTGGTCGTATCTATTTCTCCGGCCTGTTCCGCATGGGCAAGTTGCTCGGTCAATATCGCGGCAATTACGCGCGGCCCAGCCAGATAGAACGTCTGCGCCAACTGCGGGAATTTCGGCGCCTCCGCGATCGCCACCCGATAAAGCGCCAGGCCGGTAGGCGACAGCAGGATTTCAAGATAGGCGCGCCCGAGCGCCGTCAGCGTTTTGCGCAGCCCGCCGGATTGGAATCGGATATTTTGAACCGTTCGCGCGAACGTGGCGCATTCTGTCTTGATGACTGCAACGAACAGTGCCTCTTTGTTGGCGTAGTGTGCATAGACCGTGGATTTTGAGACCCCGGCCTCACGCTGGATCATGTCGGTCGTCGCCGCGCTGAAACCGTGCGCGAGGAATACCGACGTGGCGGCCTTCAGCACAAGGCGGGCCTTTTCGTTGAGGTTGTCCTGTCCTGTTTCTGGTGCAGATGGCGAGATGGTTGAAGGCGAATTCATGTGTGTACCGATCGGTTCGATTTCATCAGGATATTAGCAAGTTTTCTCCGTGGTTGTTTAAAATTTCATTATATAAATGCGATTACGCTGGGGTGAGTGATGCAGCTGGATATACCGCATCGATCAAATGGCGATGGTTAACTGCGCGTTGCGCGGGATAGGCGAGCTATTTAAGGAAACATCAGCGGGAAGTTAATGAACGCGTTATTTGTGCTTTATACTGTCGTTGTTCACACCAAACGGTAAATATCCCTGCGCCAGCAACAATCGCTGCGCCAACAATCGTTGCGGAACTGGGGATGCTGTCGAGAAAGAGATAGCCAATCAGCATCGACCAGACCAGCGTGGTGTAATCGAAAGGCGCCAGTAAAGAAGCATCGGCGTAACGCAGGCCGAGCGTCATCAGAATTTGCGCCATGCCGCCAAAAAAACCGCAGCCAATCAGCAATAGAAGCTGAGTGGCATTAGGTATGTTCCAGCCAAAAAATGCGGTGACCAGGCCAATGCACATGGTCATCAGTGAGAAATAGAAAACGATCGCGCCAGGTTTTTCTCTACCGTTGAGGAAACGAATCTGTACGGATGAGGTTGCCGAGCACAGTGCGGCCAACAGGGCAAAAATGACGCCGAGAGCAGGCGTCGCCGCGGTTGAACCGACTGAGGAAAAAACGCTGCTGGTACTCAAATGTGCGGCCAGCATGAGGATGATGCCGGAAAAACCGATAATAACCGACAGCCAGCGATAAAGGCGTACACTCTCCTTTAATAAAATCGCCGCCATGATCACGGTAAACAGTGGGGCGGCATAACTGATGGCGGTCGCATCGGCCAGGGAAATATAGATCAGCGCGATATAGTTGAAATACATCCCGCCCGTGCCGGAAATACCACGAATAAGATGGCCAAAAATATTTCTGGTTTTAATCATCTCCAGAATATTTCCCTGATATTTCAGCCAGATCAGCAGGGGGAAAAGCGCAATAAAAGAGCGAAAGAAGATCACTTCACCGGTGGGTATTTCACCATTAAGTCCTTTTACGCAGGCAAGCATCAATGTTGCACAGAGGGCCGACATTATTTTAAGTAATACGCCCATTTTAGGATTCATGCTGCCTTCTCTTTTGGTTTGATAAAACTGGAGCCGCTTTCCTGCCGGCGGGAAAGCGGCTTCTACCATAGAGTCTCCGGGAGCAACACCGTTAAGATAATTTTATTCTGTCCGAATAGTTTTTTCTTATATGCCCTTTATCTTTCAAGCCGCCGCTGTGTCGGCTTCCTTTAATGAAATCCATTGGGTTGGCATCCTGCGGATGGTATTTTTTATTTTGGTCGCGTCATACAAATTTAGTATTGCCACAAAAAGTTTCCCTCTTATACAAGTCCCGGTGTTGCTTATATATTCGAAGCGTCATGACCATAAACGGTATTATTCGGAAAGGAATGACCTGTTTTAACAGAAGATAATGCCTATTTAATCTGATCCTTTGGAATTATAAATGACCATTCTGTCTGGAGAGGCTCGCACGCGTCCCTCGTTCATGCTCACCGGTCAAGGTGAAAAGGTAAAGATCTCCACCATTGGCAGCCGCGCCTATTTAGTTGAAGCGCCCGGCGAGTTTGATCTGCCCGCTCAGCGGAGAATTTGGGCGCTGGCGGCGGCGCTTGAACACCGTGATGACGTCGAAGCATTGATCCCGGGCGTCACTAATCTGCTGGTGCTGTTCAAACACACGCCGACGGATAGCGATAGCGTCTGCGTCCTCCTCCTTGAGCATTGGGAGCAGGCTCAAGCTATCGGTCATGTTGGCAAGCTGATTGAAATTCCCGTTTGCTACGGTGGCGAACACGCAACGGATCTCGCCAGCGTCTGTCTGCACACCGGATTATCCGAGCATGAGGTGATTCGCCGTCATTATCAGGGCAGTTACACCGTCTTTGCATTGGGCAGCGCGCCGGGGTTTGGCTATTTGCACGGGTTGGACCCCATTCTGGCGACGCCGCGTAAAAAAGTACCATCTTTACATATGCTTAAGGGCACGGTCACCATCGGCGGTATGCAAACCGGGGTTTCCGTGCTCACCGGCCCGAATGGCTGGAACGCTATTGGTTATGCGGATATTCCTCTGTTTGATCCCGCGGCTGAGGTGCCGGCATTGATGGCGCCCGGCGACAGGGTACGTTTTCTGCCTGAAAGGATTGAACTGTGATTGAGGTACTAAAAACCGGGCCGCTGAATACGGTGCAGGATTTAGGACGCACCGGGTTTCGCCATTTCGGGGTATCGGTAAGCGGCGCGATGGATAGCCTGGCCCTGCGTGCGGGCAATCGTATGCTGGGGAATGACGAGGGCGCGGCGGGGTTGGAAATCCAGTTTTTTCCTTTTCGGGTGCGTTTTTTGGCCGATGCCACGATTGCGTTGACCGGCGCTGACTGTCGCGCACGGTTAGATGATGTTGCCCTGCCGCCGTGGTGGATGCATCGGGTTCACGCGGGCCAACAGCTTGAAATGCGTTATCCCGCTCAGGGCGTAAGAGGCTATCTCTGCGTCGCCGGCGGCATTGATGTGCCGCTGGTGATGGGATCGCGCAGCACCGCATTACGCGGGGGATTCGGGGGATGGCAGGGGCGGCCGTTGCAATCGGGCGACATGTTGCCTGTCGGGCGGGTTGACGGCTGGTCGTTGCCTGACGGTGGTATCGGCGTTGAGCCTCCTTCCGTGGCATTGAACGCGTTTTTTCCTCATACGCCGGAGGGCGTGCTGCAACTGCGCGCGATTCCTGCCGGCGAATACGATTTGTTCGCTGCCGATGCCCGCCGTTTCTGGTCGCAGCAGTGGACGATTTCTATGCAGAGTAACCGCACGGGCTATCGTTTGTCAGGCGAGCCGCTCAGGCCGGAAAAGGTGGTGGAGATGCGTTCTTACGGTCTGATCCCCGGCATCGTTCAGGTGCCGCCGGCCGGGGAGCCGATTATTCAACTGAGCGATGCCAACACTGCCGGCGGCTATCCGAAAATTGCCGGCATCATTGAGCATGACCTGTGGCGGCTGGCGCAGGTGCCGCCGGGCAACAAGCTGCAACTGGTCGAGAGTGACGCCGCGGAGGCCATCGCGGTGGAGCAGGCGATTGAGAACTATCTGACGACGATCCAACACGGCGTTCGCGCGCTGGTACAGGCCGTCGACAGATAACGATTTTCTATGATGTTTTATGAAAAGGTAGCGATATCATGAAAATAGATATTAATTCCGACATGGGGGAAGGCTTTGGCGTCTACCGGCTTTGTGACGACGACAAGCTAATGCAGGCGGTCTCTTCTGCCAACATCGCCTGTGGCTTTCATGCCGGCGATCCGGACATTATGACGCGCATGGTGCGCCTGGCAAAAGCGCAGGGGGTCGGAATCGGCGCGCATCCCGGATTTCCGGACCGCAAAGGGTTCGGTCGTAAAGAACTGCCGTTTAGTGCGGAAGAGATCCGCCAGCAGGTGCTGTATCAGTTGGGGGCGCTTTACGCGATTGCGAAAGCGGAAGGTGCGAAAGTGGCGCACGTGAGCTTTCATGCGGCGATGGGCAATATGATTAACCGCGATTTCTCTCTGGCGTTGATGGTGATGGAAGCGATAAAAAGCGTTGATCCGGCGCTGATTATTTTCTCGCAGCCGGATACTTACGTAGAGCAGGCCGCGAAGCAGTGCGGGCTCAAGACGTTGACCTTATTTCTGGCCGATCGCGCTTATGATAATAAAGGCCAACTGGTGCCGCGCGGCATTGCCGGTTCGGTGATTAATGACGAAACCGCCGTGCGCGCCAGAGTGCGTCAATTTTTACTTGATGGCACGGTCACCACGTTTGACGGCGCTGTCATCGCGGTGAGAGCCCGCTCGATTTTGATCCATAGCGATACGCCGGGTTCGCTCGAACTGGCACGTATCGTGAGGAGTGAAATTGAAGCCAACGGCGGCACCGTGGCACCGGCGGCGGCAGTGTTGGCGCAATAACCTTTATTTTATCGGGGTGAGTATGAATATCAGACGGTTAAAATCATTTATCACCATCGTTGATATAGGAAGTATCACTCGCGCAGCCGATGCTCTGCACATTGCTCAGCCCGCATTAAGCCAGCAGCTTGTCTCGCTGGAGGATCATTTTAAACGCAAATTGCTGATCCGCAGCCAGCAGGGCGTGATCCCGACGGAAGCCGGCAAGGTGTTGTATAGCCATGCCAATACGATCCTGCGTCAGATGCGGCAGGCGGAGATGGAGGTGCTGAATGCCGGTCAGATGCTGGTTGGCCGGGTATCCGTTGGCCTGGCGCCGTTCAGCGTGGCCGCCACCTTATCCATGACGCTGTTTGCCGAGATGCGTAAGCGTCATCCGGGCATTCTTCTGCATCTTGTGGAAAGCGTCGGGCAGGCCTATAGCGAACTGATTGTGAATGGCCGTCTGGAAATGGCGCTGATCCATGGCACCGGCGGCATCAAAGGACTGCATTACGAGCCACAGTTGGTGGAGGAGTTTTTCCTGGTGGCCCACGAGAACTTTGATATCGACGATGATGGCGGCCCATTGGCGGTCGAACAGCTCAGTTCGCTGCCGATGCTGTTGCCGCCGGAATATAATTTCGTCCGGCGCGCCGTGGATAAGGCATTCAGTCAAAATCAGGTCAGCATGAATATTATCGGTGAACTGGAGGCGGTAAAGAGTATTTCTAAAGCGGTCGGCGCCGGTTTGGGGGTGACCATTATGCCGCGCGCCATTGCCGATCGGATCCAATCGGAGTCGCCGGATGTGATCATTCGCTCCATTGCTTCACCCGTGATCGAAGAGACGCTGTCGCTGTGTGTTTCCGATCTCTCGCCGTTATCTGAGCCTGCAACGGCGGTACGCGATCTGCTTATGGAATTAACGTCGTCGCTGTAAGCCGGCTGATCTACAGCATTGCTTCCTTGCGGCAGTTCACCAGCAGTTCCGCGATGGACAGATTATTGGGCAGCCGTAACAGCAAATCGACCATCTCGGCGAGATCTTCCGGTTGCGTCATCTCTTCGCGCGTCACTTCGGTTTCTCCTGCGGTCATGTCGGTGGCGATATAGCCAGGACAGAGCGCCGTTGCCCGCACGCCGTTCTCCCAGCATTCCTGGCGAATACCGTGCGTCAGCGCCACCACGGCGAATTTGGTCATGGCATAGCCGACATTGCTGCCCACCCGGCGGCCGGCAAGCGACGCGACATTAATCACTCTGCCGTTGCCAGCGGTAAATAAAAAGGGCAGAGCGGCGCGGCTCAGGCGTAACGGCCCTTTCACATTGATACGCCACATGTTGTCGAGGGCCTTTTCTCCGTCGTCCAGTACGCGCACGCGAGGGTTGATACCGGCGCAGTTGATCAATGCATCAATGCGGCCCAGCTTGGCCGCGGTCTGTTCAACCCAGGTTTCGCCCGATCCCGCCTCCAGCGCATCGTAGTGGAAAACGTGCAACCGCGCCGTTGCGGTCAGCGCCGCAGGGTTACGCACCCCGGCGGAGACGGTAAAGCCGGATTGCAGCAGACGCTGCACAATGTGGAAACCAAGGCCGCGAGAGGCCCCGGAAACCATTACTACGCGCGGATGTGCTTCAAGCATGGGGTTCTCCTCCGTGCATGCCTGCGCAAAAAGCCGCCAGACGATCGCAGCCTTCAGCCAATATTTCCATGCTGGTGGCATAAGAGAGCCGGAAAAAGGGACTCATACCGTAAGCCGCCCCTTGTACGGTAACGACGTGCTGTTCTTCAATCAGCGCCATCACGAAATCGGCGTCATTGGTGATTTTGCGTCCGCCCTGCGTGGTTTTACCAATCAGTGAGGAAATATTCACGAACAGATAAAACGCCCCCTGCGGTTTATGGCAGCGCAGGCCTTCAATGGCGCTCAGTCGTTCCAAAACATAATCCCGGCGCTGGCGGTAAATTTCCGCACGTTCTTTAAGTAAAGTCTGTGGCCCGTCCAGTGCGGCCACTGCCGCTGCCTGGGTCAGCGTGCATACTCCGCCGCCGTTCTGCGTATTGACATTGCTCATCGCCTTAATCAGATCGCCGGGACCGCCGCAAAAACCCAGCCGCCAGCCGGTCATCGAATAGGCTTTGGAGACGCCGTTCACCGTCAGAACACGGTCGAACAGGCGTGGTTCCACTTCAGCGATGGTGTAGAAGGTGACGTCGTCATAGATCAGGTGTTCGTAGATATCGTCAGTCATGATCCAGACATGAGGGTGGCGCAGCATTACCTCGGCAATCGCCTGCATCTCTTCCCGGGTACAAACGGCGCCGGTCGGATTGCCGGGATAATTCAGCAGCAGCCATTTCGTGTTGGGGGTAATGGCCGCCTCCAGGTCAGCGGGCCGTGGCTTAAAACCATTGTCCTGCGGGCAGTTGACCGGCACGGGAGTGGCGCCGGCGAATTTCACAATATCCGCATAGCTGATCCATGACGGCGACGGGATCAGCACTTCATCGCCGGGATTACAGGTTGCCATGATGGCATTAAAAATGATCTGTTTTGCTCCGCCGGCGGTCAGGATCTGGCTGACCTCATAATTGAGATGGTTATCCCGTTTGAACTTGCGTTGGATCGCCGCCCGCAATGCCGGCGTGCCATCGGTCGGCGGATAGCGCGTATCGCCCGCGCGGGCGGCGGCGTAGGCGGCTTCTGTGGCATGTTCCGGCGTGGGGAAATCGGGTTCGCCGGTAGACAGGCCGATAACATGCACGCCCTGAGCGGCAAGATCCCGTGCTTTCTGCGTCATTGCGACGGAGGCAGATACAGTAACATTCTTTAAGCGATCGGCTATTTCAGGCATGGTGCAGAGATCCAAAAAGTCAGGGAAGGACGGCCCGTTACGAAAACATCCATCAGATATTTTTCTCCGCGGCAGTCGAATAAGGGTGATGACATAGGGTCGTGAAAAGAGTACGGGAGAAAAGATTTATTAATCAAATAGCACTTTGTTGTGGTGACATAACATAAAACGATAGTGAGTAAGGCGCAGGTGAAAATAGAAAGAGAAATAGTGGGGGTTAGTGAGGAATGTCTTTTTTTGTCTTTAATTTCCAAGGTGATAGAGAAAGAGAATTCGTTATTAACCATCCATAACAAGAGAGAATATAAGCATACTAAAAAAGTATTATTGTTTATCTTGTCAATTATATTACCGTTTTGGAAATGAATGGCTAATAAAGATCATTTTATTTCAATTAATTATCATCACTTTTCCGATTTTCTGTATCCTGTTTTGATATGCCGGCATGGTAATAATGACTTTCGCCATAGATTGAAATGAGTTTACTTACAGGAAATTCAATGACAGATATTTCAGAGTCCGTTAATCGCTCACGAAAATTAATACGCTGGCAATCACCTTCGTTATTGATTGTACCATTACTGGTGTTTCAGATTTTTTTCTTTTTTGTTCCCGCTATTCGTCTGATGTCTTTTAGCGTAATGACGCAATCGTCCACCGGTGATATTGGTTCTCCTTATACCTTTTCTCATTATATTCATTTTTTCGAAGTGGCGTTATATAGCAAAGTCCTCTGGACCACGCTGCGTATCAGTGTGATCACGGCGCTGATAGCGGCGGTGTTGGCCTATCCGATCGCCATCGTGCTGGTGCGCGGAAATGCATGGTTCTCCCGCGTGTTGACGCTAATCATTATCGCCCCTCTGGCGGTGAGCGTGGTGGTTCGCGCCTATGGCTGGCAGTTGATTTTAAATAACGGTCCCAGCGGGCTTATTAACTATGTGTTACTGCATCTGGGGATCATTGAACGCCCTAACGCGTTGATGTTTACCGAATGGGCGGTCATTATCGGTTCGTTGCATATTTTCTTTCCGATGATGGTGTTACCGCTCGCGTCGGCTCTGGGAAAAATCGATCCCAATCTGCAATCTGCGGCCCGCACGTTAGGCGCGCCGCCCTGGAGCGTATTCCTGCGCGTGACCCTGCCATTGAGTCTTCCCGGGCTGGTCGCCGGTATGACGCTGGTCTTTTCGCTGGCGGCGGGCTCTTATGTGATCCCCTCGTTGATCGGCGGACCACAGGCGCAAATGCTTGGCAACCTCGCTGAACAGCAAATCGTCGCGGTTTATGACTGGCCGTTTGGCGCCGCCATCGCCACCATTCTGGTGTTTATCGTCATTGCCGTGAATACCCTGTCTATGAAACTGCTTAGCGGGCGCCGCCTGCACGGAGAAACGAAATGAATAACAGTCTGAGTGGTTTCTCCGGCCTGCTGCTTTACATTATGGCCGCCGTTATGCTGATTTTCATTCTGACGCCTATCCTGCTTATCGTGGTGATTTCGTTTTCCGACGGTTACTTCGTCAGTTTTCCGCCGACCGGTTTTACCCTCGACTGGTATCGTAATGTGCTGACCAATCGCGAGTTTACCGGCGCGCTGCTGTTTAGCACCTTGCTGGCGATAGGTTCGACGCTACTGTCGCTGCTGCTCGGCGTACCCGCCGCCTTTGCGCTGGTGCGCGGCAAGCTGCCTTTTTCCTCGCTGTGTAAAGGTCTGCTGATGTCGCCGCTGATTTTCCCGGTATTGATCACCGGTCTGGCATTGCTGCAACTGTTTTCCAGCTACGGCTGGGGTAACGTCAAACTTAACCTGCTGCTGGCCCACACCGTGGTTACCTCGCCCTACGTGGTGCGCACGGTGTTGACCAGTCTGGAGCTGGTGAATCCCAGTCTGGAAGAAGCGGCCAGAACCCTGGGGGCCAGTCGCGCCGCCACGTTTCGTCATGTCATTTTCCCACAGATTGCCCCTGGCGTGATGTCAGGCGCCATCTTCTGTTTCATGGTTTCTTTCGACAACTACCCGGTTTCCATGTGGTTGGCTGACTCGGTCAACACTCCCGTACCGGTGGTGTTGTATCGCCAGATAGGCACCGTGTTTGATCCCTCGGTGGCAACAATGTCCACCTTGATTATCGTCCTGGCAACGATTGTCGTCCTGGCGCTTGAGCGGCTGGTCGGTTTGCGTCGCGCCATGGCTGCATAGCATTTTAAAAACACCAGAAGAGGAATTGATATGACCATGAAGCGACGTACCTTTTTGAAAGCGATGGCGGGCACCGCGCTGCTTCCTTATCTGAATACCAGGGTAAATGCGGCAGATCGCATATTACAGGTTGGTGTTTATAACTCGGCACAGGGCGCGCTGATCAAAAAAGAGGTGATCCCGGCGTTTGAGAAAGACTACACCTGTCGGGTATTAACGACGGAAGGCGCAACGCTGGCTAACATTGCGTCGCTGCGGGCGACGAAAAACAAACCTATTTATAGCGTGATGTCGATGGATGATATCGGCGTGCCGCAGGCGAAAGAAGAAGGATTGATTGAGCAGTTGCCGATTGATGAAATCCCGAACCTGAAAAATGTGTTCGACCGCTATTTATTCAATGACAACTATGGCGTCGGCTTTTCGGTTTCGATGGCCGGGCTGTTTATTAATACCAGTATGATGCAACCCATCAAAAGCTATGCCGAGATCTTCGATCCCAAATATGCGCATCAAATGATCCTGAATACGCCGAAAAACACCCAAAGCATTCTGATGCTGATTGTCGCGGCCGCGCTGGCGACAGGTAAGCCGCTGCAAGAAGCGCAGTATCTTATCGATCAAGGCTGGGAAAAACTGGCGCAGCTGAAGCCTAATGTCATGACGGTTTACGATGGCGAATCTCAGGTCATGATGGTGGCGCAAGGGCAGGCGATGATCGGCGGCATTGAATATTCGAAGGCCATCTACCCGCACACCAAAAAAGGTATTCCGCTGGATATGACCTATCCGCAGGAAGGCGCTTTTACCGGAATAAATGGGTTGGTGCTGGTGAAAGGCGCGCCGCAGCGTGAACTCGGGCTGGCCTGGATAAACCGGCTGCTGGAGCCCTCCGTGCAGAAAATGCTGGCGGAAGCGACGCTGAGCGCGCCAACGGTTCGCGACATTGAGTTCGATGCCGAGACGTTGAAATACCTGGCTTATCCGGAAAGCAAAATGAATGAGCTGAATCTGTTTACGCCAGACTGGACCTACATTATTCCACGTCGCGCCGAGTTGTTGGAAAAATATAACCAGACGTTTTCAGGTTGAGGCCGTTCTATGTTGAGATCTTTTGAAGTTCGTTTAGATAACCTGTGTAAACACTATGGCAAAACGGTCGCGGTAGATGACGTCTCGCTGGTGGTGAACGCCGGCGAGATCCTGGCGTTGCTCGGCCCCAGCGGCTGCGGAAAAACCACCTGCCTGCGTATGATTGCCGGTTTGGTTTCGCCGACCTCCGGCGACATTCTGGTCGGGGGCCGCTCGATCGTTGAGACGGCGGTGCACCGACGCAATGTCGGTATGCTGTTTCAGAACTATGCGTTATTTCCGCATATGACCGTGGCGGAAAACGTCGCCTTTGGCCTGAAAATGCGCGGCATGTCAAAGTCTGAGTACGGTGAAAAAGTGACCCGGGCGCTGGATATGGTTCAGTTGAAAACATTCAGCGATCGCCTGCCGTCGCAGCTTTCCGGTGGTCAACAGCAGCGCGTTTCTCTGGCGCGCGCGCTGGTGATTGAGCCGGATATGCTATTGCTGGATGAACCGCTGGGCGCGTTGGATAAAAGTCTGCGGGAAAGCATGCAGCTTGAGATCCGCAATCTCCAACGACGATTGGGGCTGACCACCATTATGGTGACGCACGATCAGGACGAGGCGCTGACCATGGCCGATAAGATTGCGGTGATGCATAACGGGCGGCTGGAGCAGATTGCTCCGGCGGCAGAGATTTATCAGCGGCCGGTCAACCATTTTGTGGCGGGATTTATCGGCGCCTCAAACTTTCTGCCAGCGCGTATTGAACAGCGTCATCAGAGCGGCACCCGGCTGGTTACGCCATCGGGACTGGCGCTCGATGTGACGCAGTGCGAGATGCCGGCGGAACAGGTGATGGTTACCGTCCGACCGGAAGCCATTTCTATTCGGCCCTTGTCGGCCGAGACGCATGTCTCCGGTGTGAACTGCGCGAAGGCCGAGGTGACACAGGTGGTTTATCGCGGTTATATGTTGCATTACACGCTGCGGCTGGAAGGGGGCGAGGAGATGATCGCCTGGCGGCAAACCCAGGGTGAGAACGCGGGGGGAATCTATCCTGTTGGCGCGAAGGTGCGTTTGGACTGGCACACCGAGAGTAATCATGTGATTGCCGCCTGAACCGGTGATTGCCTCTCGCCATCGCGGTTTGCCTTGTGGCAGTGCCGTATCTGCCGCGATGCGGCGGCGGGCATGGCGGAAAACCTAACGACGATGGCGCTCTATTTTTATGATTTTATTATGTTTATGTTGATTTCGACTGAGAAGGCGATGGGTGAGGCGAAAGTGGTATCAATATTGCTTCATTTAATTTCCGGTACATCGCTTTGAGGAATCAGTCATGAATCTCCGTCGACTTAAGTATTTTATTAAAATCGTTGATGTCGGCAGTCTGACGCAGGCCGCTGATGTTCTCCATATTGCGCAACCGGCGCTAAGTCAGCAACTGGCGACGTTGGAAGGCGAAGTGAATCAGCAACTGCTGATACGCACGAAGCGTGGCGTGACGCCAACGGAAGCGGGGAAAATTCTCTACACCCATGCCCAGGTGATTTTACGGCAGTGCAGTCAGGCGCAAAATGCGATTGATGGTTCCGGGCTGTCTCTCTCTGGCGAAGTCTCTGTCGGGTTGGCGCCTGGCACGGCGGCGCAGCAGTTGGCTATTCCTTTAATGGAAGAAGTTCATCGCCAGCATCCCGGAATTTTGCTCTATTTCAATGAGAATTTCGGCACCACGCTCAGCGAACTGATTATGAATGGCCGCATGGATATGGCGGTGATCTATGGCAATCGTGAGATCCACGGCTTACGTTTTCTGCCGCTGATGAAAGAAGAACTCTATTTCATTTGTCCTATGGGGCTGGGCGCGCCGCAGAAAAAAATTTCGCTGGCCGACGTCGTGGATTATGAGCTGTTCCTGCCGCGAATCTACAATATTATGCGTAAGCTGCTGGATGAGGCTTTTGTCCAGCAACACCTGTCTTACCGGGTGAAATGTGAGATTGAATCCATCACGACGCTGACCAACGCGGTGGCCGCCGGCTTAGGCTGTACCGTGCTGCCGGAATCGGCGGCGCGCGTCATGTTGAAATCCGCCAATGCCTGGATGGCGAAAATTGATAATCCGGAAGTACTGGCCCCGCTTTCGTTCTGTATGTCAGATCATTTGCCGCTGTCGCAACCTGCTGAAGCGGTGAAAACCATTTTGCTGTCATTGTTGGCCAATCGCACGGTGGATAATCGACCGCTGACGTTGGTTGGATGATACGCACGCCGGGGCTGGCAAGGAAAAACCTCTTATCTGGTCGCCGAGGCGGCTGTAAACCGGTTTATTTTCAAGGTAGTTGACAGGGGGGCTATGCAGCACAGTTCATTAGCGATGAAAGATATTCGCCAGGTCGCGCAAAAAATGCGTCAGGCTGGCTTGTCTGATATTGAGATCAATAGTCGCCACTACAAAGTGCGCCTGAGATACGAGCCGGGACAGCGGATAGCCTCCGTATCAGAACAGGCCAGCCTGCGGCCGGATGCGATGATGGCATCGGCTCCCGTTCAGCAGAGTGCACGTTCGACAATGCCGGGCCACGTATTGTTGTTTCATCCGCTGAACGGCAAGCCGTTTGCTGAGGTAGGGGCTTCGGTGCAGAAAGGCGCCGTACTGGCGCTGATTAAAGTCGGCCTGATTTATTTGCCGTTGCGCAGCCCGACTGCGGGCGTCGTGGCGTCGCTGACGGTGAACCATGGCGATAGCGTTGAATATGACAGCGAAATTGCCGTGATAAGGGCAATGTAAGTAATAAGTCCCCCTTATTGCCTCAAACCATTTATGTCTTATCCCCGTCGATATTTAGTGGATAAAGTCGTATCACACACTATTTTCGGCCCAGCATAGGCGAATGCCGAAGCATTTACAGGAGAGGCAAATGCCATTTTCAGATTATAAAACGGCTTTAGTGACCGGCGCTTCCGCCGGGATGGGAGAAGCGATCGTCGAGCGCCTTTGTCAGGAGGGCATTACCGTCCATGCCGTTGCCCGGCGTGCGGAGCCGCTGGCGGCGCTGGCCGGGCGTACCGGTTGTATTCCGCATGTGCTTGACGTCGGCGATCTGGATGCCTTAACCCGCTTATGCCGTGAAATCCAGGTCGATATTCTGGTTAACAACGCTGGCGTTTCACGTCCGGGATCGATTCTGAATGCGGATGAAGAGGCGGTTGATACCCAGGTCGATGTCAATTTGCGTGCCGTGCTGCATCTCTGCCGGCTGTTGGTTCCGGGAATGATGGAACGTGACTGCGGCCATGTGATTAATATTACCTCCATTGCCGCCATTTATAATTTTAACGGCAACTCGATTTATCACGCCACGAAAGCCGGCGTACACGCGCTGTCGCGCCAGTTGCGGGTAGATTGCTACGGCAAGCGGGTTCGGATCACCGAGATTTGCCCGGGGCGCGTGGCAACGGATATTTTTGGCAACGTCATGGGCGATAAAGAAGAAGCGCGCCGTCGTTTTATTGATGGATTTGAACTGCCGCAGGCGAAAGATATTGCCGATACCGTCGCTTTCGTGCTGGCCGCCCCCGTTGCCGTCAATTTCGGACATATCGAAATCACGCCAACGTTACAAGTCCCCGGCGGTTTATCAACCATGCGCCCCGATGACGGTTCGCAGTAAGGGCCTGCCGGAGGAAATCGGCGCGCTACAGCGTAATTAAATCCGGCCTTGTCGCAATTCTCACTGGTTATATACCGCTTCCCATTCGTAAGGTGCGTCTGGCCTGCGTGCGTTTTGCATCGCAGCAACGGATGTTATTGCCTATTGCCAAGTAAGGTATTACTTATCGATTCGATAATGAGAACGCATTGGTGATAACGATCACATTTCTGTACCTTACTCCTATACCAACACACATGAGGATACAGTGATGTCAGTAATTAACACCAAAGTTAAACCGTTCAAAAACATGGCGTTCAAAGACGGTAAGTTCATTGAAGTAACTGAGAACGATATCGAAGGTAAGTGGAGCGTGTTCTTCTTCTATCCTGCCGACTTTACTTTCGTTTGCCCGACCGAACTGGGTGACGTTGCTGATTATTATGACGAATTCCAACAGCGCGGCGTGGAAATCTACTCTGTTTCCACCGACACTCATTTCACGCACAAAGCATGGCACAGCAGCTCTGAAACTATCGCTAAAATCAAATACACCATGATCGGCGATCCGACCGGACAGCTGACCCGCAACTTTGAAAACCTGCGTGAAGCTGAAGGTCTGGCCGACCGTGGTACTTTTATCGTTGACCCTCAGGGCATCATCCAGGCGGTGGAAATCACTGCTGAAGGCATCGGCCGCGATGCGTCAGACCTGCTGCGCAAAGTGAAAGCGGCTCAGTATGTCGCTGCTCACCCGGGTGAAGTTTGCCCAGCCAAATGGAAAGAAGGTGAAGCAACGCTGGCTCCGTCTCTGGATCTGGTTGGTAAAATCTAAGCCTGACCTGACCCCCGCAGAGATATTGATGTTTTGATCGGGTGCCTGGCACCCGATTTTTTGCACTGAGGATAACCCCATGCTCGACAATACCATGAAAGTCCAGTTGAAAGCCTATCTGGAAAAGTTAACCAAGCCTGTTGAGTTGATTGCGACTCTGGATGAATCAGCTAAATCGTCTGAAGTAAGAGAGCTCCTGACCGAGATCGCTGGGTTATCCGAACAGGTGAATTTCATTGAAAACAACAGCCTGGCAGTGCGTAAACCTTCTTTTCTGATCACCAACCCAGGTTCTGAGAGCGGCCCGCGTTTTGCCGGCGCGCCAATGGGTCACGAGTTTACCTCGCTGGTTCTCGCGCTGTTACAGGTGGGGGGACATCCGTCAAAAGAAGCGAAAGAATTACTCGATCAAATCCGCAATCTTGACGGTAAATTCCATTTTGAAACCTATTATTCGCTGTCCTGCCACAACTGCCCGGACGTAGTGCAGGCGCTGAATTTAATGGCCGTCCTGAATCCGAATATTACCCATACCGCGATTGACGGCGGCGTGTTCCAGGATGAGATCCAGAGTCGTAATGTCATGGGCGTGCCGACCGTATTCCTGAACGGCGAGCACTTCAGTCAGGGGCGCATGAGCCTTGTCGAAATCGTCACCAAAATTGATACCGGCGCGGGTGCCAAACAGGTTGAGAAACTGAATCAGCGTCCGATGTACGATGTACTGATCGTCGGTAGCGGCCCGGCAGGCGCGGCGGCGGCGGTCTATTCCGCCCGTAAAGGCATTCGTACCGGTCTGATCGGTGAGCGTTTCGGCGGTCAGATATTGGATACCGTGGATATCGAAAACTACATTTCCGTGCCGAAAACGGAAGGGGCGAAACTGGCAACCGCGCTGAAGAGCCACGTTGATGACTATGATGTCGATGTGATTGACGCGCAGAGCGTTGAAGCGTTGATCCCCGGCAGTGAGCCAGGTGCGCCGCATCAGGTGGTGACCGTTTCCGGTGCGGTGTTGAAATCCCGCAGTGTGATCATTGCGACCGGCGCTCGCTGGAGAAACATGAATGTACCGGGTGAAGATCAGTACCGTACCCGCGGCGTGACCTACTGCCCGCACTGTGACGGCCCGCTGTTCAAAGGCAAGCATGTGGCGGTGATTGGCGGCGGTAACTCCGGCGTGGAAGCGGCCATCGATCTGGCGGGTGTAGTGAAGCACGTGACGCTGCTGGAATTCGCGCCGGAGCTGAAAGCGGACTCCGTATTGCAGGACAAACTGCGTAGCCTGCCGAATGTCGATATCATCCTCAACGCGCAGACCACGGAAGTGAAGGGCGACGGCCAGAAAGTAACCGGCCTGGCCTATAAAGATCGCGTTAACGATGTGCAACACGAGCTGCCGCTGGAAGGGATCTTCGTCCAGATCGGTTTGCTGCCTAACACCAACTGGCTGGAAGGCACGGTTGCCAGAAACCGGATTGGCGAAATTGAAATTGATGCCAAGTGCGAAACCAGCGTCAAAGGCGTATTTGCCGCCGGCGACTGCACCACGGTGCCGTACAAGCAGATCATCATTGCCACCGGCGAAGGGGCAAAAGCCTCGCTGAGCGCGTTTGACTATCTGATCAGGACTCAATCCGCCGTGTGATATTAATCCCGGCGGCGTTAAATCGCCGCTGGGGCGGGTAACCTCCCATCATTGTTATATTTAGATATACAGGCAATCGCAGCGTCAGGCGTTGCCCTGTTTTTCCTGTAAGGGATTTTTGTCTTTCTGTGTCCGCCCATTGAGCATTGTTCAATGGGCTTTTTTGGTTTTATGGCGGGCTATCTCTGTTCGCCGCCTTTCAGGTTGTCGCGAGCGAGGTTTAAAAAACGTTTCTGACGTTTTTTTCATTGGCAAAATGGGGGATGGGGCTTGCCAAGGGACAATAACAACTTCATAATACCGCCCACTCTTCGCAGGATGCGGGGAAAATAATCGTAGTCAAAGTATTCACATGTCATGTTTATCGGATCTTCGCTGTATTGTTTTCGTGGTTATCTTTTCATCTTGTTATTACTCTCTTTTTATTAATCCATATAAAAAATCATAATTTTTTGAACAGACTTATCCACAGGTTGCCTGTGAATGTTTTATCCGCCCCCCTATCCTACTGACAAAAGTGCATTTTTTATTTTATTGATATTTATAGATAAAATTTACTTATAAAACGTTGTGGCGATCACTTGTACTTTTTGTGACAGTTGATTGTCAAAGGCTTTTTATATTTATGCACAGGCTGGGATAAAAATTGATGACATTAGCGTGTACGACTCACGCGTCACGGGGTAAGCCTTTTTCTACTGCCCGAATCAGCCTTTTTTTCTGTGAGGATTGAACGTCAATTTGTTGTTCGGCGCGGCGAGCCAATTGCTGTTCAATGGCCCAGTGGATATGTTCATCCAATAGATCGTGTTCACCCAGGCGATTCTGCAATGCCAGCACGATATAGTCCTGATAGGGCGCATTGCCGAGTGCGACGGCAATGTTACGTAGCCAACGAACATGACCAATGCGGCGAATTGCCGATCCTTCCGTTATGCGTAAAAATTTCTCTTCGTTCCACGCAAACAGCGTTACGAGTTCCGGTGCATGCAACGCCGCGCGCGGGCTGAAATCTGCTTCATCGGTTAATTGTGAAAAACGGTTCCAGGGGCAAATCAGCTGGCAGTCATCACATCCATAGATACGATTACCCATCAGTGGGCGAAATTCCTCAGGGATCGGGCCTTCGAGTTCGATTGTCAGATAAGAAATACAACGCCGGGCATCCACGGTATAAGGCGCGACAATCGCTCCGGTAGGGCAGGTCGTCATGCAGGCGACGCAACGTCCGCATTGTTCATCCTGTGGTTGATCCACTGGCAGAGGTAAGTCGATCAGCAATTCGCCGAGAAAGAACCAGGAACCCGATTCTCTGTTTAATATAAGTGAGTGTTTACCAACCCAGCCAATGCCGGCTTTGGCCGCCAGCGGACGTTCCATGATCGGCGCGGAATCGACGAACGGACGAAAATTCAGCTCTCCGCAATAATGCTGAATCCGATCGCCGAGCTTCTTCAGGCGCTGGCGCAGCAGCTTGTGATAATCACGGCCAAGGGCATAGCGACTGACGTAGCCCGACAGGGGATTGTTCAACGTACTGGCAAATGCCGCTTTGGCAGGGAGATAGTTCATGCGAACGCTGATGACCCGCAGCGTTCCCGGCAGCAGCTCATGCGGGCGGGCGCGCAGCATACCGTGACGAGCCATCCATTCCATCTCACCGTGGTATTGCTTATCCAGCCAGGCCTGTAATTTAGGCTCTTCATGAGATAAATCCGTGTCACAAATACCAATCTGCTGGAATCCCAGCTCCTGACCCCATTGCTTGATAAGTTGTGCTAATTCACTGAGATCGTAGGGGTATGACATGGCCAACCGGTAAGAAGAAGAAACACCGGTCTATTTTACCACATTACCTTTTACTGGCCGACTTTGTTGACGCGTAGTGTAAGTCTGGCGATTACGTCAGTTGCTTGCTAAGTTGAAGTCATTCGATAGAAGCTTCAGGGGGAGCGATGGCTGACCAGCAACAGCGGGGCGCAGACGTTTTGCCGTGCGTGGTATTTGGCGCGGAGTGGCTACGTAATGAAGAGGCGAGGGCGGCTAACGAGTCGGGCGTCTCGTTAAGTACGCTGATGCAGCGTGCGGGTGAAAAGGCATTTCAGGTTGCTTGCCGATATTATCCCTCAGCCAAGCACTGGCTGATCCTCGTCGGACACGGCAACAACGGCGGCGATGGTTACGTCGTCGCTACGCTGGCGCTTGCCGCCGGGATAACGCCGCATGTGATTGCCTGTTCCGGGCAACGTCCACTACCTGAGGAAGCGCGGGCTGCGCGTCAGGCGTGGTTGGATCTGGGGGGAGAAATTCATGAAGCTGACGAGTCATGGCCTGAAGCCGTCGATCTGATCATTGATGGACTGCTGGGAACGGGCCTTGCTGCTGCGCCGCGCTCACCCTATGACACGCTAATCGTTCAGGCGAACGCCCATTCCGCACCGATTATTTCTCTTGATATTCCTTCTGGATTAAATGCTGAAACAGGCGCGTGTGCGGGCGAAGCCATTCGCGCGGCGCATACGGTTACGTTTATTGCGCTAAAACCCGGCTTACTGACGGGAAATGCCCGCGATCGTGTCGGGAAACTACACTATAGTGCATTGGGATTATCGGCCTGGCTGGCTGAACAACACGCGCCTATCCGGCGGCTTGTTGCATCATCACTGGTGGAATGGTTAACGCCACGGCGTCCCACATCACATAAAGGCGACAATGGCCGGCTATTGATAGTCGGAGGCAACGACGGCACGGGGGGAGCGGTGTTGATGGCGGGAGAAGCATCACTGCGAACCGGCGCGGGGTTAGTGCGAGTACTCACTCACAAACAATACCTGTCGGCATTGTTAACGGCTTGTCCTGAACTTATGGTGCAGGAACTGACGTCGGATACGCTGCGGCAAGGGCTGGAGTGGGCGGATGTCGTGGTGATTGGCCCTGGTCTGGGACAGGACGAATGGGGGAAAAATGCGCTGCGTTTGGCGGAAAATTGTAACAAACCCATGTTATGGGATGCTGATGCGCTTAACCTGCTGGCAATCAATCCGCATAAACGGCAGAATCGCGTGCTGACACCGCACCCCGGAGAAGCGGCCCGTTTATTGAATTGCCGTGTGTCTGATATTGAAAGTAATCGCTTACTTGCAGTTCAAAAACTGGTAAAACGCTATGGTGGTATCGTGGTATTAAAAGGTGCGGGAACGGTGATTGCCGGTGAGCAAGGGCAGCTTGCCATTGCTGATGTGGGTAATCCGGGTATGGCGACTGGCGGTATGGGTGATGTGCTGTCTGGTATCATCGGTGGTTTGCTGGCGCAAAAGTTATCGCTGTATGATGCCGCCTGTGCAGGCTGCGTCGTGCATGGCGCGGCTGCCGACTGGCTGGCGGCGCAACGCGGAACCCGCGGTATGTTGGCAACCGACCTGATGCCGGTGTTGTCCCAATATGTAAATCCTGAGCGGATGCCCTTAGAAAAGACAGAATGAAAAAAATCGTATTATCTCTGCCGGATGAGGCAGCAACCATCGCGTTAGGCGCAGTGCTGGCTAAAGCCTGCGAGGGGGCCTGCGTTATCCATCTGTATGGCGATCTTGGCGCGGGGAAAACCACGTTCAGCCGCGGTTTTTTGCAGGCCCTTGGCCACCAGGCGAACGTAAAAAGCCCGACCTATACGCTTGTCGAACCTTACGATCTTACACCGCTGGCGGTCTATCATTTTGATCTCTATCGTCTTGCCGACCCGGAAGAGCTTGAGTTTATGGGGATTCGCGATTATCTGGAACAGGACGCTATTTGTCTGATTGAGTGGCCTCAGCAAGGCGCGGGGGTATTACCCGACGCTGATATTGAGCTGCATCTGCATTACCAGGAACAAGGTCGACAGGCCGACGTCTCCGCCGTATCGGCGCTGGGGGCGGCTATCCTGCAACGGCTGGCCGAGCAGACAAGGATAAACGTGTCATGATGAGTCGTATGATTAAGCTATTGCTATGTATATGGCTGTCGCTTGCCGGATCGGCCTGGGCGGCTAACCTGTCCGATCTTAAGGTCGATAACGCTTCTGGTCAGGCAACGGTCAGCCTGAGTTTTAGCGGTCAGCCTGTCTATGCGTTCTTTCCGCTCAGTAACCCTGCACGAGTGGTGATTGATATTCGCCAGACCGGATTGATTCAGGGACTCCCCCTGGAGTTCAGCGGACAAAACCTGATTAAACGTATTCGAACCAGCAATGCGCAGGATGCGCAGAGTCTGCGGCTGGTGCTGGATTTGACGCAGGCGGCCAAAACCCGCGCCGTGACGCAGAAAACGGGCTCAGGTTATACCGTGGTCTTCACCGTGACGGGGGATAAACCTAAAACGGTAGCGAGAACCGCCCCGGCGGTGTCGTCTGGTCAGCAACGCCCGGTAACGTCTGAACCGGTTAAAAATCCGTTTACTAATAAGCCAACCGTGGTGGTGAACAGCAACGCTTCCGCCCGAACGCCTGCGCGCGCGACCGCGACGGGGAGCCTCGAACGCGTCGTGGTGGCCATCGATGCCGGTCACGGTGGACAGGACCCTGGTGCGATAGGTTTGAACGGATTGCGGGAAAAGAATGTCACCATTGCGATAGCCCGTAAGTTGCACGCGCTTCTGAACAACGATCCCGCCTTCAGGCCTGTACTCACCCGAGATGGCGACTATTTTGTTTCGGTGATGGGACGTTCAGACGTCGCGCGTAAGCAAGGGGCCAATATCCTGGTTTCTATTCATGCAGATGCGGCGCCGAATCGTAGCGCGAGCGGAGCGTCGGTATGGGTTCTGTCGAATCGCCGGGCGAACAGTGAAATGGCGAACTGGCTGGAACAGCATGAGAAACAGTCTGAATTGCTGGGCGGGGCAGGCGATTTGCTCGCCAACAACAGCGCCGATCCTTATTTAAGTCAGGCCGTATTGGATTTGCAGTTCGGGCATTCGCAGCGTGTCGGTTATGACGTCGCAACCAAGGTTCTGACTGAGTTGCAACGCGTTGGCGGATTGCATAAGCGCCGACCTGAACACGCCAGTCTGGGCGTGTTGCGTTCCCCGGATATCCCGTCGTTATTGGTTGAAACCGGGTTTATCAGCAATGTAGAAGAAGAACGTCTATTGGGTAGCAGTGCGTATCAGGAGAAAATCGCCAATGCGATTTATCAGGGACTAAGAGGCTATTTCCAGACGCATCCGTTGCAATCTGCCCCAAAGCAGGAAGGCCGTCCGGTTCAGTCGGCGGCAAATAAAACCTCTGGCGCTGTCACGACGCCGGTGGAAAAAAGCAGCGGCAATACGAGTAGCGGCACCATCCGTCACACCGTGGTTCGTGGCGAGACGCTGTCTGCCATTGCAACTCGCTATGGCGTGAGTATGGCATCGATCCGCGAGTTGAATAAGCTGAATAAAGACATCGTTTGGATTGGTCAACGTTTAGCGATCCCGGCTTCAGGATCCAAAACGGCGACTTCGACGGCAAATACGAAAAAAGCAGCGCCCGTGAAGCATAAAGTGGTGCGTGGTGATAGCCTGAGTGCGATTGCCGCCCGCTATGGCGTCAGCATGAAAGAGATTCAGCAGGCAAATGCGATGACCTCAGGCACCGTACAACTGGGGCAGACGTTGATTATTCCGTCAGCATAAACCGATGTTTTATTAAGCCCATATTTTACGCAGATTTTTCATTCAGATAGGTAAGAGGGAAACGCCATGCCGATTCAGGTTTTGCCACCGCAATTGGCTAATCAGATTGCTGCCGGGGAGGTGGTGGAGCGTCCTGCTTCTGTGGTTAAGGAACTGGTGGAAAACAGTCTGGATGCCGGCGCGACCCGTATTGACATTGATATAGAACGCGGCGGCGCCAAGTTGATACGCATCCGTGACAACGGCGCCGGTATCGGAAAGGATGAACTGACGCTGGCGCTGGCCCGTCATGCGACCAGCAAGATTGCCACGCTCGACGATTTGGAAGCCATCGTCAGTATGGGATTTCGCGGCGAAGCGCTGGCCAGTATCAGTTCGGTTTCTCGTTTAACGCTGACGTCGCGTACCGCAGAGCAGTCTGAAGCGTGGCAGGCTTATGCCGAAGGCCGGGACATGGAGGTTACCGTCAAACCTGCGGCGCATCCGGTTGGCACGACGCTGGAAGTGCTGGATCTGTTTTACAACACGCCTGCCCGTCGCAAATTCATGCGTACGGAGAAAACCGAATTCACCCATATTGATGAGGTTGTTCGTCGGATCGCGCTGGCTCATTTCGATGTCGCCATCACGCTACATCATAACGGTAAACTTATCCGGCAATATCGATCTGTGACCGATCCCTCACAGCATGAGCGCCGGCTGGGTAGTATCTGCGGCAGCGCGTTTTTGCAGCATGCGTTAGCCGTGTCATGGCAGCATGACGATTTAACCATCCATGGCTGGGTGGCCGACCCCGCTGGCGCCAAACAGTTACCTGAAATGCAATATTGCTATGTCAACCGACGCATGATGCGCGATCGGTTAATCAACCATGCGATTCGACAGGCTTATCAGGATCGACTTAACGACGATCAGCAACCCGCTTACGTTCTGTATCTGGAGATTGACCCCCATCAGGTGGATGTCAATGTGCATCCGGCCAAGCATGAAGTCCGGTTCCATCAGGCCCGGTTGGTGCATGATTTTATTTATCAGGCGGTGATGACGGTATTACAGCAGGCATCCGCACCGACGCTTGCCATCTCCGAGCCGGGAACGGAGCAGCCGATATCATGGCGGCAGGAAAATCGCACGGCCGCCGGCGAAAACCATTTTGCCCAGCCGACGTCCACGCCGGCTGAAAAATCCGGCGGTCGGGCGGGTAAGGCCGGTGAACCCCATTATCCCGCGGGTTCTTCGTACCAGAAGAAACAAGGCGATCTTTACAGGAAGCTGCTGCAAGCCGAAGATGGCGGTGAGCGTTCATCCCGACAGGTTTCGTCAGCACCGTCCACGGGACAATCCCGCTCCGGGGACGGTGCTGAAGCGCGAGTCCACGAAACGGCGCCGATAACGGATACGACTTCTGCGCAAGCCGAAAAAACGCGTTCGTCTATTGAGCCGCCGCTCGAAAGCAACGCTGCTGGGTTTGGACGCGTGCTAACGGTTTACCCGCCTTGTTATGCCTTGTTGGAATACCGCAAAGGATTAGCCTTACTTTCTTTACCGACCGCAGAGCGTTATCTGAAAATCGTGCAGCTAACGCCGACCGGAGAAGGGTTGCGGCCGCAGCCGCTTTTAATTCCGCAACGTCTGACGCTGGGCAAATCCGAACTTGCCGTGCTGGCAACGCATCAGCCGTTGCTGAAAACCTTTGGCATTGATGTTCTGGTTGAAGCGCAGCGCGCCACGCTAAGAGCGGTACCTTTACCATTACGCCAACAAAATTTACAAAACTTGATCTCTGAACTGTTAGGCTATCTGGCCGATTATCAAACGGTAGCGCCGGAAGTTCTGGCCGGCTGGCTGGCGTCCCGGTTGAAGAGCGAACAGGACGTCTGGGGACATTCTCAGGCGATACAACTCTTGACGGATGTCGAGCGACTTTGTCCTCAGTTGGTAAAGGCGCCGCCGCCCGAACTTTTACAGATGATGGATATCCAGACCGCCATCAAGGCGTTGAAGCATGAGTGATTTTGAACAGGCGTCGCTTCCCCCTGCCATTTTTATCATGGGGCCGACGGCATCCGGCAAAACAGCGCTGGCGATGGCATTGCGTCAATATTTACCCGTAGAGTTGATTAGTGTTGATTCAGCCCTCATCTACCAAGGGATGGATATCGGAACGGCGAAACCGAGTGCGGCGGAACTGGCTCAGGCTCCGCACCGCCTGATCGATATTCTCGATCCGGCGGAATCGTATTCGGCGGCGGATTTTCGGCGTGATGCGCTGCGGGAAATGGCGCAAATCAGCGCGTCCGGGCGTATTCCCCTGTTAGTCGGGGGCACGATGCTTTACTTTAAAGCCTTGCTTGAAGGACTTTCTCCCTTGCCTTCTGCCGACGCGGCTGTGCGGCAACGTATTGAGGCGCAGGCGAAAGAAATAGGCTGGGAAGCCATGCATCGACAGTTATGTGAGATAGATCCGGTTGCCGCGACTCGGATTCATCCAAATGATCCACAGAGACTCTCGCGGGCACTGGAAGTTTTTTTCGTTTCAGGTAACACTTTAACTGAACTGACAAAAATGTCTGGTGAAGCGTTGCCGTATAAGGTTCATCAGTTTGCTATCGCCCCGGCGACACGCGAGTTGTTGCATCAGCGTATTGAACTGCGTTTTCACCAGATGTTGGCGGCGGGTTTTGAGGCGGAGGCCCGGGCGCTTTTCGCCCGAAACGATTTGCATACGGAGTTGCCTTCCATTCGTTGTGTTGGTTATCGCCAGATGTGGTCATATTTATCCGGTGAAATTGATTACGATGAAATGGTTTACCGGGGAGTTTGTGCGACAAGGCAGCTTGCCAAAAGACAAATGACTTGGTTGCGTGGTTGGGATGATGTCTGCTGGTTAGACAGTGAAAAGCCAAAAGAAGCACTGGACAAGGTAATACAGGTTGTTAGTGCATAGGTTGAGTGATTGTGTACAATTGGCGAGTCTCAGCGCACAAATTTTTGACATCGTTATTTTAGAGCCATAGGGTTCTTTGTTACAAACAACAAATAAGGAAAATATAGAATGGCTAAGGGGCAATCTTTGCAAGATCCGTTCCTGAACGCATTGCGTCGCGAACGTGTTCCGGTTTCGATTTATTTGGTGAATGGTATCAAGTTGCAAGGTCAGATTGAGTCTTTCGATCAGTTTGTCATTTTGTTAAAGAATACGGTGAGTCAGATGGTGTATAAGCACGCCATTTCGACTGTTGTTCCATCCCGTCCGGTGTCTCACCATAGCAATAACCCAGGCACCAGCAACTATCATGGTAACAGCCCGGCTGGTCAGCAGCAGCCACAGGAAAGTGATGACGCTGAATAAAGCGTGCTATCAATTCACCATGGCGGGGGCGCTGAATGCATCGCCAGTTTCCCTCGCTTTGGTGTTTTTTGTTCGTTTGAGAGGTTACTCGCTTGTTTGACCGTTATGAAGCCGGTGAACGGGCCATACTAGTTCATATTTACTTCTCGCAAGACAAAGATACGGAAGATCTGCTGGAGTTCGAGTCTCTGGTGTCTTCTGCTGGCATTGAGTCGTTGCAGGTTATTACCGGCAGTCGTAAAGCACCTCACCCCAAGTATTTTGTTGGCGAAGGCAAGGCCGAAGAAATTGCGCAGGCAGTAAAAGAGACAGATGCTTTTGTGGTACTGTTTGATCATGCGCTGACGCCAGCTCAGGAACGTAATCTTGAACGGGTGTGTGAGTGTCGGGTCATTGACCGTACCGGATTGATTCTGGATATTTTTGCCCAGCGCGCACGTACCCACGAAGGCAAATTACAGGTAGAACTGGCGCAATTGCGTCACCTTGCGACCCGTCTGGTTCGTGGCTGGACGCACCTTGAGCGACAAAAAGGCGGTATCGGGTTACGTGGCCCGGGGGAAACTCAGCTCGAAACGGACCGTCGGTTGCTGCGTAATCGCATCAGCCAGATTTTATCCCGCCTTGAGCGGGTGGAAAAACAACGTGAACAGGGACGCCGGGCACGCGTGCGTGCGGACGTGCCGACAGTTTCGCTGGTGGGATATACCAACGCCGGTAAATCGACGTTGTTTAACAGCATTACATCGGCGGACGTGTATGCCGCCGATCAGTTATTTGCCACGCTGGACCCGACATTACGCCGTATTGAAGTCGATGATGTTGGGGATACGGTGCTGGCGGATACCGTAGGTTTTATCCGTCAGCTGCCACATGATTTGGTGGCTGCGTTTAAAGCCACATTACAGGAAACGCGTCAGGCTTCTCTGTTACTGCATGTTGTCGATGCCGCCGATCCTCGTCTTGACGAGAATATTGATGCTGTGGATACCGTGTTGGCAGAGATTGAAGCGGATGAAATACCTGCACTGTTGGTAATGAACAAGATTGATATGCTGGAAGGTTTCGCACCGCGTATCGATCGCAACGAAGAAAATTTACCGATCAGAGTCTGGCTTTCCGCGCAGACCGGTGAAGGTATTCCGTTGCTATTTCAAGCGTTGACTGAGCGGCTATCCGGGGAAATCGCGCAATATACGCTGCGTCTTCCCCCGCAGGCAGGACGCTTGCGCAGTCGTTTTTACCAGCTTCAGGCAATAGAGGAAGAGTGGATCGAAGAGGATGGGCAAATCGGTCTGGCGATTCGTATGCCGATTGCCGACTGGCGTCGCCTCTGTAAACAAGAGCAGGAAATGACGGATTATATTGTCTGACTGGCAGAAACTGTCTGAATGGCGAAATAGTCTGACGGACTCTGGGATATTGAACCTGAAGAACATCTATCATAAAGAATGGAGCTAAAACATGGCGTGGAATCAGCCCGGTAATAACGGACAGGACCGCGACCCGTGGGGGAGCAGCAATAATAATAGCGGCAACTCTGGCGGTAATAACAATAAAGGTGGCCGGGATCAAGGGCCACCGGATCTGGACGATATCTTCCGCAAACTGAGTAAAAAACTCAGCGAGCTGGGAGGCGGAAGAAGTTCGGGGTCTAACGGCGGTACGTCCGGTGGTTCCGGCCTTGGTGGCCGGGTTGTCGGTATTGTGGCCGTTGCTGCCGTTGTCATCTGGGCGGCCAGTGGCTTCTATACCATTAAAGAAGCCGAACGCGGTGTTGTGATGCGTTTTGGTAAATTCAGCCATCAGGTTGAGCCTGGTCTGAACTGGAAACCCACGTTCATTGATTCGGTCAGAGCGGTGAACGTCGAATCGGTACGTGAATTGGCTACGGCAGGCGTGATGCTGACGTCGGACGAAAACGTCGTTCGCGTGGAAATGAACGTTCAGTATCGTGTGATGGAACCGGAACGTTATCTGTTCAGCGTGACGAATGCGGATGACAGCCTGCGTCAGGCAACCGACAGCGCACTGCGTGGCGTTATCGGTAAATACACGATGGACAAGATCCTGACTGAAGGTCGTACCATTGTCCGTACCGATACCCAGCGCGTACTCGAAGAAACCGTGCGTCCGTACAACATGGGGATAACCCTGCTGGACGTCAACTTCCAGGCGGCACGTCCGCCAGAAGAAGTGAAAGCGGCGTTTGACGATGCGATTGCCGCACGTGAAAACGAACAGCAATACATTCGTGAAGCCGAAGCGTATGCGAATGAGGTTCAGCCGCGTGCCAACGGTCAGGCGCAACGTATTCTGGAAGAGGCCCGAGCTTATAAAACGCGTACCGTTCTGGAAGCGCAGGGTGAGGTTGCCCGTTTCGCCAGAGTATTACCAGAATATAAAGCGGCACCGGAAATTACTCGCGAGCGTCTGTATATCGAAACCATGGAGCGTGTCTTGAGCCATACCCGTAAGGTTCTGGTCAATGACAAAGGCGGCAACCTGATGGTATTGCCGCTGGATCAGATGCTGCGCGGATCAAGCAGCGACGATAATACGCAAAGCAACAGCGCTAATCCGTTACGTTTGCCTGCAACATCGGGCAGCAGCGGGGCGAGTACCAGCCAGACGCGAAGCAGCAACAATGGAAATATCATGGATCAACGCAGAGCGAATGCGCAGCGTGATGACATCACTCGAGTAGGGAGAGAATAATCAATGCGTAAGCCCTTACTATTTATCCTGATCCTGGTACTGATGGTGGTCTACGCGTCACTGTTTGTGGTGCAGGAAGGCCAGCGTGGCATCGTGATGCGTTTTGGCAAAGTGTTGCGCGATGATGAAAACAAGCCTCTGATTTATGCGCCGGGACTACAGTTTAAAGTGCCGTTCATTGATTCCGTGAAAATGCTGGATGCCCGTATCCAGACCATGGAGAATCAGGCCGATCGCTTTATCACTAAAGAGCAGAAAGATCTGATCATTGATTCCTATATCAAATGGCGAATCAGCGATTTCAGTCGTTACTATCTCGCTACGGGCGGAGGGGATGTCTCTCAGGCCGAGGTGCTGCTCAAACGTAAATTCAGCGACCGTCTGCGTTCAGAAATTGGTCGCCTGGATTTGAAAGGCATCGTTACCGATTCCCGTGGTCAGTTGATGACCGATGTGCGCGATGCATTGAACACCGGGACCGGGGAAACGACCGAAGCCGATAACGCGATAGCTTCGGCGGCGGCCCGTGTTGAACAGGAAACGACCGGCATCCAGCCGCATGTTAACCCGAACAGCATGGCTGCGCTGGGTATTGAAGTGATTGATGTGCGGATTAAGCAGATTAACCTGCCGACCGAAGTGTCTGATGCCATCTACCAACGTATGCGCGCAGAGCGTGAAGCGGTAGCGCGCCGTCACCGTTCACAAGGTCAGGAAGAAGCTGAGAAGTTAAAAGCAACGGCTGACTATGAAGTAACCCGTACGCTGGCTGAAGCTGAACGTCAGGGACGTATTACGCGTGGTGAAGGCGATGCGGAATCGGCGAAACTGTTTGCCAACGCATTCAGCGAAGATCCTGACTTCTACTCTTTCATTCGTAGTCTGCGTGCGTATGAAAGTAGTTTCAGTTCTAATCAGGACGTCATGGTGCTGAGCCCGGACAGTGACTTCTTCCGTTATATGAAATCACCGGATTCGACGCTCCGTCGTTAAGCATTACCCTGAATTCAATAGCGTTAAAGCCCGTATTTACGTACGGGCTTTTTTATGACGGGCGATCCTGCCCATCAACTCTGGTCGGAGTTTTTTATGAATGCAACCGTTTGGATGGCTCTGGGACTGGTACTGATTATCGAAGGACTGGGTCCTTTACTGTTTCCCCGCATCTGGCGGCGTATGATTCTGGCAATGGCGCAGTTGCCTGACAACACATTGCGACGTTTCGGCGGTGGAATAGTGGTTGCCGGTTGTGTGATCTACTACATGTTGCGTAGCCGCATGGGCAGTTAAAATTCATCTGAAAAATGTGCGCAAACGTGTGCTAAAAGTACTGAAAGCGAGCAAATGAGATGTTAGAATCTTTTTTTAAGCAACCTGGTGATTTTTGAGATGGGTAAGAACGTCGTCGTACTGGGCACCCAATGGGGTGACGAAGGTAAAGGCAAGGTCGTTGACCTGCTGACTGAACGGGCTAAATATGTTGTGCGCTACCAAGGTGGTCACAATGCTGGCCACACTCTGGTTATCAACGGTGAAAAAACCGTTCTTCATTTAATTCCCTCTGGCATTCTGCGTGAAAATGTTGTCAGCATCATCGCTAACGGCGTTGTGCTGGCGCCTGACGCGCTGATGAAAGAAATGACGGAACTTGAAGCGCGTGGCGTCCCGGTACGCGAACGTTTACTGCTTTCTGAAGCCTGTCCGTTAATTCTCCCTTATCACGTTGCGTTGGATAATGCGCGTGAGAAAGCGCGTGGTGCCAAAGCTATCGGTACGACGGGGCGTGGTATCGGCCCGGCGTATGAAGATAAAGTCGCGCGTCGTGGCCTGCGTGTGGGCGATCTTTTCAACAAGGAAACGTTTGCTGTCAAGTTGAAAGAGATCGTTGAGTATCATAACTTCCAATTGGTTAACTACTATAAAGTTGAAGCAGTTGACTATCAGAAAGTGCTGGATGAGGTTCTGGCGATTGCTGATACCCTGACGGCCATGGTGGTTGATGTTTCCGATCTGTTGTACAAAGCGCATCTGCGTGGCGATTTCGTCATGTTTGAAGGTGCGCAGGGTACGCTGTTGGATATCGATCACGGTACTTACCCATACGTGACGTCCTCCAATACCACGGCAGGTGGCGTGGCGACCGGTTCCGGTCTGGGCCCACGTTACGTTGATTATGTCCTGGGCATTGTGAAGGCCTATTCTACTCGCGTAGGCGCCGGTCCATTCCCTACCGAGCTGTTTGATGATGTTGGCGAACATCTTTCTTTGAAGGGTAACGAATTTGGCGCCACCACCGGTCGCCGCCGCCGGACTGGCTGGCTGGACGCCGTTGCGGTTCGCCGTGCGGTACAGATTAACTCTCTGTCGGGGTTCTGCATGACCAAACTGGACGTGCTGGATGGCCTGAAAGAAGTCAAAATCTGTGTGGGATATCGTATGCCTGATGGCAGCGAAGTAGATACCACACCGCTGGCTGCCGAAGGTTGGGAAGGTATTGAGCCAATCTATGAAACGTTGCCAGGCTGGTCTGAAAGTACCTTTGGCGTTCAAGATCACAGCAAATTGCCGCAGGCTGCACTGAACTACATTAAACGTGTAGAAGAAGTGACGGGGGTTCCGGTTGATATTATTTCTACCGGCCCGGAGCGTAGCGAAACGATGATCCTGCGCGATCCGTTTGACGCCTGATTTGCCGGGTAACAGGCGATTTTGAAATCACCTGCCGTAGGTAATGAAAATAGAGTAATGAAAAAGGACGGAATTTCCGTCCTTTTTGCTGTCCAAATGGCGTTATCCGTCGTGGTTATTCATCGTCCTCGATGGTGACCAACGCTTTTTTCTGCAATGCATCCAGCAGCTTATTGTGAATGTCATTGAAGCCGCCGTTACTCATCACCAGAATGTGATCGCCCGGCTGAGCGGTTTTTACAATCATATCAACCAGCGTATCGACGTCTGCACTCCAGTGTGCCGGCTGTACGCAGGCATCGGCGACTTCGGCAACCTGCCAGGGAATGTGCGCTGGCTGGAATAAAAAGACTTCATCAGCACGGCCCAGCGATGGCGCCAGCTCATTTTTGCACATGCCCATCTTCATGGTATTCGAGCGGGGTTCGAGCACGGCCAGAATGCGGGCTGTACCGCCGACCTTGCCACGTAATGCGGCGAGCGTCGCGAGAATTGCCGTAGGGTGGTGAGCGAAATCATCGTAGACGGTAACGCCGTGGGCCGTGCCCCGTAATTCAAGGCGGCGGCGCGCATTGATAAAACCACCCAGAGCGAGACAGGCGTCAGCAGGCAGTACACCGACATGATGGGCTGCGGCGATAGCCATCAGTCCGTTATGCATATTGTGTTCACCGACCAGTCCCCAATGGACTTCACCAACCAGATCTCCATTCAGATAAACCTGATACTGGCTGGCATCGGTCGCCACTTTCTTCGCATTCCACACGCCTTCTTCACCAACCAGTTCCTGCTCACTCCAGCAACCCATACCCATAACTTGCTTGAGATGGACATCATTGGTTGGCAGGATAATTTTGCCGCTACCGGGCACCAGACGTACCAGATGATGAAACTGTTTTTGAATGGCTTTCAGATCGTCGAAGATATCGGCGTGATCGAATTCGAGATTATTGAGAATCAGTGTTCGCGGGCTGTAGTGGACGAATTTGGAACGTTTATCGAAGAACGCACAGTCATACTCATCCGCTTCGATAACCAAAAACGGGCTGTCGCCCAGGCGCGCAGAAACGGTAAAATTCCCGGGTACGCCGCCAATGACAAAACCGGGTTTATAGCCGCAGTCTTCCAGAATCCAGGTCACCATGCCGGCAGTGGTCGTTTTTCCGTGAGTACCCGCAACCGCGATCACCCAACGATCGCGTAAAACATAATCATGCAGCCACTGTGGACCAGACACATAGGGTAGCCCCTGTTCCAGAACGGCCTCAACGCAGGGATTTCCGCGTGACATTACGTTGCCCACAATCACCAGGTCTGGAGCAGGATCGAGCTGTGCAGGATCGTATCCCTGAATTAGCGTAATTCCCTGTTCTTCCAGTAAGGTACTCATGGGGGGATAAACATTCGCATCTGAACCTGTCACCTGATGCCCTAATGAACGGGCCAGCAGCGCCAGGCCACCCATAAAGGTGCCACAGATACCTAAAATATGAATACGCATACATTTTCCATCTATGATAGTGAATCTACCTCACATTCTAACGCTATGAATCTACCATAAGAAATGGATTTGACTAGGTACTCGCTTTCTCTTTGGGCTACACTGCATGCGCAAACGTTGGCGGTATATAAATGAAACCGCTTTTCATTCGTAGATTTGGGATAGTGTTATGAAAACGTTAGGCGAATTTATCGTCGAAAAACAGCACGATTTCTCTCACGCCACCGGTGAGCTTACCGCGCTGCTGTCCGCTATTAAACTGGGCGCCAAGATTATCCACCGCGATATTAATAAAGCGGGGTTGGTTGATATTTTAGGTACCAGCGGTATTTCCAATATTCAGGGCGAAGTACAGATGAAACTCGATCTGTATGCCAATGAAAAATTGAAAGCAGCTTTAAAAGCGCGTGGTGAAGTGGCCGGTATTGCTTCTGAAGAAGAAGACGACATTGTTATCTTTGAAGGTGATAAGGCTGAAAACGCTAAGTATGTGGTCTTGATGGATCCGCTGGACGGTTCCTCTAACATTGATGTTAATGTCTCCGTTGGCACCATCTTCTCTATTTATCGTCGTATTACCCCATTAGGTCAGCCGGTAACGGAAGCGGATTTCCTGCAACCTGGTAACAGACAGGTCGCTGCGGGCTACATTGTTTATGGCTCATCCACCATGCTGGTCTACACGACCGGCCACGGTGTCCACGCCTTTACTTACGATCCGTCTCTCGGTGTGTTCTGTCTGTCGCATGAAAAAGTTTGCTTCCCGGAAAAAGGGATTATGTACTCCATTAACGAAGGGAACTACATCAAGTTTCCTGCCGGCGTGAAGAAATACATTAAATACTGTCAGGAGCAGGACGAAGCAACGCAACGTCCCTACACGTCGCGCTATATCGGCTCACTGGTGGCGGATTTCCATCGTAACCTGCTGAAAGGCGGTATTTATCTCTACCCCAGTACGGCAAGCTACCCGAAAGGCAAACTGCGTTTGCTGTACGAATGTAATCCGATGGCGTTTTTAGCGGAGCAGGCCGGCGGCAAGGCCAGCGATGGCAAGAATCGTATTCTGGACATCACGCCGGAGAAATTGCACCAGCGTTCACCTTTCTTTGTTGGTACGGAATCCATGGTGAATGATGTGGAACGCTTTATCCGTGAGTTCCCGGACGCGTAAGCCCTGAGTAATACCGATTTTTCTTTCAGTGTGCCTGTCCCGTTAGGCACACTGCATACGGACTTCCTGTTGGTTTTTTTTCATATCTACGACGTTTGCGCTTCAAACCAGCTTTCCAGAATAATGACCGCCGATTCGGCATCGACGCTGCCTTTATCCAGCGCTCGAAAGCCGCCGCGTTCAAACAGGCCGGCCCGTGCTTCCACCGTACTCAGGCGTTCATCGTGCAGTGCTATCTGGACGCCAAAACGGCCATGCAGACGATTGGCGAATTTTCTTGCCCGTGCTGTCAACGGCTGTTCCGTTCCATCCATATTGAGCGGTAGACCGACAACAACGAGGGCGGGTTGCCACTCTGCCAACAATTTCTCCACCTTTTGCCAGTCTGGCGTGCCATCCTGGGCTTTAAATGAGGTGAGGGGACGAGCGGTTCGCGTAATGTCCTGACCTATCGCCACGCCAATGCTTTTGGTTCCGAAATCAAAGGCAAGAATTGTTCGGCTTGCCATCAGGCATGTCCTGCTTCAGTTGAGATGTTATGAATATCTATCCCCAGCTTTTTCGCGGCTAAGCGCCAGCGTTCGGCAATCGGGGTGCGGAACAGAATATCTTTATCCGCAGGGGTCGTCAGCCAGGCATTTTCCAGCAGTTCATTTTCGAGCTGGCCGCTATCCCAGGCAGAATACCCCAGTGCGACCAGCGTATTTTTCGGCTGTTTTGCGGTTCCCAGCGTTTCCAGCACGTCTTTTGAGGTCGTGATCATGGTGTCTTCAGAGATACTGATGCTGGACGCAAAGCCAGAATGCGGGGTGTGCAGGATAAATCCGCGATCGTCCGCCAGTGGCCCGCCAGCGAAAACCGGCTTATCCAAGCGAATGGCGGGATCGCGTGGTGTAGGGTTTATTTTCAGCTTTTTCAGCACATTTTCCACAGTAAACTGTTCCATAGGTTTATTGATGATTAATCCCATGGCGCCGTCTTCATTATGTTCGCAGATATAGACCACCGAACGTTTAAATACCGAGTCCTGTAGTGCTGGCATAGCTATGAGAAAGTGATGCTGTAAATTCATTGTATGGTTTTATCGATCTCTGTCGGCATTGGGATCGGCTCGCTAAAAACACGAGCCGGTTTCCGGTTTGGGAAAATAGATTAACGGTTGCGCGCAGCCAGACGTTTTTTAATGGCGTCCATCAGCATGCCCGTGATGGAGACATCCGGATAGGCGGCTTCAATTTCGCGCACGCAGGTGGGACTGGTGACGTTAATTTCTGTCAGTCGATCGCCAATGATATCCAGACCAACAAAAATCAGCCCCTTTTGCTTCAGTATTGGTGCCACGTCGTATGCAATTTTCCAGTCGCTTTCGCTGAGCGGGCGAGCCTCGCCACGTCCACCGGCTGCCAGATTGCCGCGTGTTTCGCCGCTTTTGGGAATTCGCGCCAGGCAATAAGGGACCGGTTCGCCATCGATCACCAGAACGCGTTTATCACCGTCTTTAATCGCGGGGAGGTAATTTTGCGCCATGCAGTAGCGGCTGGCGTGTTCGGTCAGCGTTTCAATGATAACCGAAACGTTGGCGTCATCCTGTTTCAACCGGAAAATAGAGGCGCCGCCCATGCCATCCAACGGTTTCAGGATAACGTCGCCGTGTTTCTGGTGGAATTGACGCAGCTTGTCCGCGCTGCGGGTAACCAGCGTATCTGGCGTCAGATGCGGGAACCAGGCCGTGAACAGCTTTTCATTACAGTCGCGCAGGCTTTGAGGCTTATTGACGATCAGCGTACCTTTCTCTTCTGCACGCTCCAGAATGTAGGTCGCGTAAATGAATTCCGTATCGAAAGGCGGATCTTTACGCATCAGCACGACGTCCAGCTCTTCCAGCGCAATATCCTGCTCGCCAGAGAAATCATACCAGCCATCGTAATCATACTGGACGTTCAGACGACGGGTCGTCGCTCGTGCAACCCCCGCATGCAGATAGAGATCGTTCATCTCCATATAATGCAGTTCCCAGCCCCGACGCTGAGCTTCCAGCAACATGGCAAAGCTGGTGTCTTTCTTGATATTGATGGTGTCGATAGGGTCCATCACAATACCGAGTTTGATCATTATTATTTTCTCCTTTACCCCAGATCGCCGAAACGTACCTGTAAAGCGGTAATTGCGGTGAGTGCGGTAGTTTCTGTACGCAAGATGCGTGGCCCCAGAAGGATGTCGGTAAATCCATATTCTGAGGTCATCGAAATTTCACTGGAGGATAGTCCTCCTTCGGGGCCAATCAGCAGTCGAACCTGACTGACCGGCAACGGCAATGTATTGATACTCTGTGTCGCTCGTGGGTGAAGGTTGAGTTTTAACGCGGCATCCTGTTCCGAACACCAGGCTTCCAGCGTTATGGCCGGACGAATGATGGGCAAACGGTTACGGCCACACTGTTCACAGGCGGCAATCGCGATTTTTTGCCACTGTCCGACTTTCTTCTCGAGACGCTCGGTATCAAGTTTTACGCCACACCGTTCGGAGAACAGCGGGGTAATGATATTCACGCCAAGCTCAATGGATTTCTGAATGGTGAACTCCATTTTTTCGCCGCGCGACATGACTTGCCCAAGATGCAGGTGCAACGGTGATTCTTTGTCTTCCAACTTACCCGCAGTGAAGCGAACCCGCACACTTTTTTTTCCCGCCAGCACGATTTCTGCGTCAAAAATATGATTACTGCCATCGAACAGCAGCAGTGACTGGCCGGCGCTCATTCGCAGCACGCGGCCCACGTGGTTGGCGGCATCTTCGCTCAGTTCGATTTCACCCCCTTCGATGGGGAGTGTTTCCGGATGAAAAATGCGCGGTATTCGCATGCTGATGTTCAGACCTTAATGAATGATTAATTCGAGTTGGACAAGGTATTGCCCGTGATAAGCAAACCACCGTCATCTCGACGGTGGTTTTGACTGACAAACCGTTATAGTAGGTAGGTGAGCCGTTACTGGCAAGCCTGTTGAACGTAAGGGTTGTGATTCCCTTGTTTCGCCGCAATACGCTGGTCGCGCGTGCATTCCCACTGCGTCACCGGGAATTGTTTATTCCAGACCTCAAACAACCGGGTTTGCTGGCTGGATAAACGTAATTGGTAGCGGTCGCGCATATAGAAGTAGGTTCGGGCAATGGCGCCACGGGCACGGGCTGGCGGTTCTGCCAGATTATTTTTGAAATCGACCTTCATTTCGCATTGACCGTATTGGCCGCCGCCCCCGTTCCACTGTCCGTACATGGCATTACCGCGATCGCCGTTGACTTCACCAATAGCGGGTTGCAGGTTATGCAGGTCGGTTTCCATTTCACGGTACACCGGGTCCTTGCTGCAATTTTTTCTGCCGCCATCCTGCCAGCACTGGCGTTGATGCCCGAACTGCCAGGCCGGAACGACATGTTCCCACTCAATACGATTAGCTCGCAGCTCGCTTTTTCTGACCTGATAGCCGCAGGATTTGAGATCGGGCGTTCCTTTCTTACCTTGCCATGTAATGGCGCAGCCACAGTAAAATGTTCCTGGCGCATCCCGATTGATCTCGGTCGCAGCCGCTTTCGCCTGCGTGAAGTTATTAATATTCTGACCAAAGGCCGCAGCGGAAAAGAGACCGATCCCAATTGATGCGGTAGCGAGAATTTTGCGTAGCATATTCCAAATAATCCACAGACAACAAAGCTGGCAGACTACCGGATGTCACTGCGGCAGGCAAATGCAAAAAATGGTTTTTAAAACTAAAATTTTTCTTTTAAATAGAATTTATTACGTTGAATCGTAATGCTTTTCCGCAATATCGACAGCGATATTCTGTTTCGCCACGCTGTACCCGGTTATGGCGCCGCACGGTTAATTCATGTTGTCGACAGTCACATTGATAAGCGAAGGTTTGACCCTGTACGGATTTCACCGCAAAGCGATGCGTGCGCTTTGCCGGAACCTGTAACACATCCTCCATCATCCAGCGCCACTCTTTACCATGCGGCGGGACCTTGCCGAAACGGGCAAAGACCAGCAGATGCGCGAGTTCATGGGGCACCACCTCATCAATGAAGGCCTGCTGGTTTTCTTGCAACAGCAAGGGATTCAGACGAATTTCCCAGTGCTGTAGCCAGGCGCTGCCCGCCGTCGTGCCGCGCTGCTGATAGCTGATCGCGGGTTCCGGGTAATGGGTGTTCAGGGCGAGATTGGCCTGCTGTAGTTTATTGCGCAGGCAACGCATGACCGCCTGATGATGAGCGATGGGAATTCGTGATGTGTTCATTGATAAGGAGAATAAATCGAGTGACAAGGGGATGCAATAGACAAGGGAAAGGGAGTGAAAACGGCGAATTATCATTCGCCGTTTTGTATTAACGGTTTGGGCCGGGGAATTACAAACCAGCGGCTTCGCGTAACTGCGCAACCTTGTCGGTTTTTTCCCATGGGAAATGTTCGCGGCCAAAGTGTCCGTAAGCTGCCGTTTCCTGATAGATCGGGTGCAGCAGATCCAGCATCTGGATTAATCCGTAAGGGCGCAGGTCGAAAAATTCACGCACCAGCAGAGTGAGGCGATCGGCGGCGATTTTCTCTGTGCCAAAAGTTTCGATCATGATCGAGGTTGGCTCTGCCACGCCGATTGCATAGGAAACCTGGATCTCGCAACGATCTGCCAGACCGGCAGCAACGATGTTTTTGGCGACATAACGCGCAGCGTAAGCGGCTGAACGGTCAACTTTCGACGGATCTTTACCGGAGAACGCGCCGCCACCGTGCCGTGCCGCGCCGCCGTAAGTATCCACGATGATTTTACGCCCGGTCAGGCCGCAGTCACCCATTGGTCCGCCGATAACAAAGCGTCCGGTTGGGTTGATGAAGAATTTCGTGCTGGCGGACAACCATTCAGCAGGCAGCACCGGCTTGATGATTTCTTCCATGACCGCTTCGTGCAGGTCTTTCTGAGCGATATCTTCAGAATGCTGAGTAGAGAGCACAACCGCATCGATGCCAACAATTTTGCCATCATCATACAGGAAGGTGACCTGACTTTTCGCATCCGGGCGCAGCCACGGCAGCGTGCCGTTTTTACGCACTTCGGACTGGCGTTGAACCAGACGATGCGCATAGGTGATTGGCGCTGGCATCAGCACGTCGGTTTCGTTGGTTGCATAGCCAAACATCAGCCCCTGATCGCCCGCTCCCTGTTCCAGCGGATCGCTGCGGTCAACGCCTTGATTGATATCAGGAGACTGTTTGCCGATGGCGCTCAGTACCGCGCAAGAGTTGGCATCAAAGCCCATCTCGGAATTCACATAGCCGATATCACGCACGGTACGACGTGTGATCTCTTCAATGTCGACCCAGGCGCTGGTGGTAATTTCACCACCAACTAACACCATTCCGGTCTTTACGTAGGTCTCGCAAGCGACACGAGCTTTGGGATCTTGCTCCAGAATGGCGTCAAGGACTGCATCAGAAATCTGGTCAGCAATTTTGTCAGGATGTCCTTCAGAGACGGACTCAGACGTAAAAAGATGTTTAGCCATGAGTTTCTTTACCTTCAAATCAAAGCCGTTAAGCAGTATATCTGTTAATCGGTATAGATGGATTAACATCTGGATGGCTATTCTAGGTCACATTTTGGCCCAAGTGCCAGCAGTTTTTCACGATTAGTGCGCCATCGTTTTTAGCCATCGGCAATTTTTTCTTTTGTAATAGGCCCCTGAGGTCATTTTCATTTTGCTTTTCCGGTGTCATATCTGTATAAACGGCGAGCAGTTTGTTACCCGTTATGTAATAGTGACTGTTTCATTGATAGCTGACCGCATACCTTGCGGCGCATGTGGAGGTGATAGGATTAATGATCCGTTGTTTACTGAGTGTGTTGCGCCCGCAACGCTTTTCTTTTGACGTTATAGCGTCAATGGCTCGCCCCTTCTTTTCATTTGCCCGAAGTTGCCTGTTTTTAAATTCGACGCAGGATTCCAGGGCCGGTTAATCCGCGATCCTTTGCTGGACCAGATGCGCATGGCGCGATGCTGGTAAGCGTTTTCCTGTGGTTTTCGCCACGAGTTTTCTTTGACCCGTCCCACGGAGTCTGACAACGTGTTTTACACTAATAAGAGTAATAAAACGGCGGCATACTGTTTTCAGGCTGGTTTTTTACTGACCAGGTTCTCACTGCCGATGCTGCCTGTCGCAGGCATGCTTATGCGGGCTACTTATGCAGGTACTGATGTGATTAGCGGTATAAAAAAAGAAGAGGTTCGTTATGTCTGACGACATGATCCAACAAGGCTCGTCAGCGACGGGTAAACATGAAAATTTGCGCTCCATGCAGGAGGTTGCCATGAATGACCGTAATGCCAGCGAAATGCTTCGTACCTACAATATTGCCTGGTGGGGTAATAATTACTACGATGTCAACGAGTTAGGACATATCAGCGTTTGTCCCGATCCGGATGTTCCGGATGCCCGTGTCGATCTGGCCAAATTGGTCAAAGAACTACAGGAGGAGAATCATCAACGTCTTCCTGCGCTATTTTGCTTCCCGCAAATCCTTCAGCATCGTCTGCGCTCCATTAATGCCGCATTTAAACGGGCGCGTGAGTCGTTTGGGTATGAAGGGGGTTACTTTCTGGTTTACCCCATCAAGGTGAACCAGCACCGCCGCGTCATTGAATCTCTGGTCAGTTCGGGAGAGCCGCTGGGACTGGAAGCAGGGTCCAAGGCTGAACTGATGGCCGTATTGGGTCACGCCGGTATGACGCGCACGGTCATTGTCTGTAACGGTTATAAAGATCGTGAATATATTCGTCTGGCGCTGATTGGCGAAAAACTCGGGCATAAGGTGTATCTGGTCATTGAAAAAATGTCCGAGATAGCGATCGTTCTGGAAGAAGCTGAACGTCTGAATGTGATCCCGCGTCTTGGCGTGCGTGCGCGTCTGGCTTCGCAAGGCTCAGGAAAATGGCAGTCCAGCGGCGGTGAGAAATCCAAGTTTGGTCTGGCGGCGGTCCAGGTTCTGCAACTGGTTGAAATGCTGCGTGCCGCAGGACGGCTGGAAAGCCTGCAGCTTTTGCATTTCCATCTGGGATCTCAACTGGCGAATATCCGTGATATTGCGACGGGAGTGCGTGAATCCGCCCGTTTCTATGTTGAGCTACATAAGCTGGGCGTCAATATTCAGTGTTTCGATGTGGGCGGCGGTTTGGGCGTGGACTACGAAGGAACCCGTTCCCAGTCGGATTGCTCCGTGAATTACGGTCTGAACGAATATGCCAACAATGTGATTTGGGGTATCGGCGATGCGTGTAATGAACACGGATTACCCCATCCGACCGTGATTACGGAGTCGGGGCGTGCGGTAACCGCTCACCATACCGTGTTGGTGTCCAACATTATCGGCGTTGAACGCAACGAATTCAGCGATCCGACGGAGCCTGACGAAGATGCTCCGCGTGCATTGGAAAGCCTGTGGTCAACCTGGCAGGAAATTAAACAGCCGGGGAAACGGCGTTCGCTGCGAGAGTGGTTGCATGACAGCCAGATGGATTTGCACGATGTGCATACCCAGTATACGCACGGCATGCTGGATTTAACCCAGCGAGCGAAAGCGGAGCAGCTATATCTGAGCATCTGCCAGAAAATTCAGCAGCAGTTGGATCCCAGCAACCGTGCCCACCGTCCGGTGATTGATGAATTGCAGGAGCGCATGGCGGATAAGCTGTATGTAAACTTCTCATTGTTTCAGTCTATGCCGGATGCGTGGGGGATCGACCAGTTGTTCCCGGTCATGCCATTGGAAGGGTTGGACAAACTGCCGGAACGCCGCGCGGTTTTGCTGGATATTACCTGTGATTCCGATGGTTCCATCGATCACTACATTGATGGTGATGGTATTGCGACCACCATGCCGATGCCGCCATACGATCCGGAGAATCCGCCGTTGTTGGGATTTTTCATGGTCGGGGCCTATCAGGAAATTTTGGGGAATATGCATAACCTGTTTGGCGACACGTCTACTGTCGACGTTTTTGTGTTCCAGGATGGATCTGTCGAGATTGAAGAGTCTGACGAAGGGAATACGGTTGCCGACATGTTGGAATATGTTCAGCTCGATCCTGAAGTGCTGATGGCTCGTTTCCGCGATCAGGTTAAAGAAACCGATTTGGACGTGGAATTGCAGGCACAGTTCCTGCAAGAGTTTGAAACCGGTCTTTACGGTTATACTTACCTGGAAGACGAATAATTCGTTACGGTTGGTGAAAAGGGGGATATGGCGACATATCCCCTTTTTTAACGCGTTGATATCAGATGAAAGAGCTCTGAGTATTGATATTTTTTGCTGAGTCAGGGAAATGCGCTGGTTCTTCAATAATGTGATTTCTGAAGAGAATCTTTGCAATAAGCAGCAAAGAATTTTTATCCTGAACGCCATATTTATTCAGTAATCTTGATTTGCTATTCAATACTGATTTTTTATTCAATCCAATCAATTCTGCGATCGACTCTGCGGTGTAACCTGCACACCAGTACTGAAAAACAGCGTACTCGGATTTAGAGAGCCTGACAGGACTGAATAGTTGTTTGTCATGCTGGAGTACGGCATCCAGAAAGGTATAAAAGTAATCTATCGATGTTGACTTAGAAATAAGAATAGTTTTTTCATCAATACATACCGGAAGATGGTAGGGGGAATTATTGATGATGAGGAATGAAGCAGCCATATTATAAAAATGCGTTCTTATTGACTCATAGTATTCCTCGAACCCTTCACTGCTGCCGTCTATGATGAAAATGCACTTTTTCTTTCCTTGCTGTAGCGTAAACCTATTAACCGGCTTTACGGATAGCATGGGCGTGCTGGATAGCACTTCGCGTAAGCCTACAGTCGTAAAGTTGCATTTACTGAAAATTCTTACATCCATGATTTTTAACACATATGAGTTTATTTTTAAGAAAGAACATAAACCGTTAATGGTTGTCAATGTTGCTCAATGTTACCCAGTCATTAAAAATGAGTTACTTGGTACTTGAGCGTGTAAGTTTTTATAAGATAGATATCTGGAGATGATAACAGGTAACGACAATATGCTTGATTTATATCCATATGATCATATTGAAAAAATAATTCCCACTGAATTAAGTATAGTATGCTTGATTTGTAGAACCATTTCTATCTTTAAAATACAATAGGTTCGGTCTTTGAAAATAGCGAGTTGAAAAATTGAATTTTAATCAATTGAAGCTATTGAAATCAATAGATTGATTTATTAAAGCTATCAATAAGCCCGTTTTATTATCTCTGCATTAGAACGCGAGGGGATATTTAGTTATAAAATTGTGTACCTGACGAAACGAATAAGTACCGCCGGGCGGTTAACGTTTGGCATGTACATTATTCTTTCCCGGTATTTTATAACGTTATATTTTATAAGACTTACTGCCGAAAAACGCCTGATGCTTTTCGGAAAAGAAAAAGCGTTTACCGTGGATTGGTAAGCATCATTAAAGAATTTCGGTAAAATGAAATACTTCCCTGAATAACGACGTTCTCGGCTGTCGTATCGCTTTTCTGGAAAAAATGGCCCGATGAGATAAGAAGCACATTGGCATCCGAATGTATTTGAATGCCAATGCGCCGGTGTAATGACGTAATAAGTCTTAAGGATTTAATTCTGATTAAACCGAACGGTATTACTTTTCCGCTGCGATTCGTTCACGGATGTGATTTGCCCGTTCTACGGATGAAGGATGCGAATCAAACATGCTGCTTTGACGCCCTTCATCCAGTTTGGCCAATTTCTCGAAGCTGGTTGCCAGCCCTTCAGGTTCGACGCCGCGTTTCTTCAACAGATCGAATGAATAATCATCGGCTTCGCGTTCCTGTGTCTGTGAGAATTGCGCGTTAACCAGCTTTTCCCCCAGATCGGCAAGCTGTGACTGCGATAAAGAAGCCGCGACGCCCCCGGCGGAAGAGATCGCCGTGCGTGCCGCGGTGGCGGCATAGGCCACCTGCATGGCTTTACGGGTATGGCCCAGAGCAACGTGGCCCATTTCATGGCCCAGCACACCCTCGACTTCATTATCCGTCATCATATCCATCAGGCCGCTGTAGACACGGATACAGCCGTTCGCCATCGCCCATGCGTTCACTTCTTTTGTCAGATACACCTTATAGTTGGCCGGTGTGCCGTTAATATCGTGACCCAATGCATCGGCAATTTTATTCAATCGCTGGGTATAGGGACTGCTGTCGGGAGCAATTTGTGCTTCTTTATCCATCTGCTCACAGGATTGATTGCTGAGCGTTTTTACCTGTTCATCATTCAGCGTGGCAGCCTGGAATGCCTGAGCGCCGGATTGCATCAATGTGCTGGTATTTAGATTTTCACAACCGCTCAGTAAGGTCGTGATACATATTGCGAGTGCAGAAGTACGAATAATCGAAGTGCGAATTGTCATAACATCATCTCCCTACGATGATTGGTGATACGTCAACATTAATCATTAGTGGAATATATGCCGTTTAAAAAATCAGCGTAAACGTAGCTGAAAATCGTGAAGATAAATAGATAAAAATTCTGATTTGTATCCCTTTGCATGCCTGCGGTTAAGCATCGTCCGCGAGGCGTTGATTCCTTATGGCATGCGCTAAAAAAGCGTGGTGAATCGGCGAATCATTAAATCCTCTTTTTTGCTCACTGTTCCATGTGCATTCACCCTGATTTTAATGTACATTTGTACTCATCTCATTGTTAAGTTTTTTTATTAATCTTTTGATTTATATACCATAATGTCTGGCAAGACATCTGTTCAATCCGATCTGGAGTAAAGCATGTCCTCTCGTAAAGAACTTGCGAATGCTATCCGTGCGCTGAGCATGGATGGCGTGCAAAAAGCCAAATCCGGTCATCCGGGCGCACCGATGGGTATGGCGGATATCGCTGAAGTGCTGTGGCGCGATTACCTCAACCATAATCCGACCAACCCGAGCTGGGCCAACCGCGACCGTTTCGTCCTGTCCAACGGTCACGCCTCCATGCTGATTTACAGCCTGCTGCACCTGACGGGTTACGACCTGCCGATTGAAGAACTGAAAAACTTCCGCCAACTGCATTCCAAAACCCCGGGGCATCCGGAGTACGGCTATACCGCCGGCGTCGAAACCACCACCGGGCCGCTGGGGCAGGGGATTGCCAACGCGGTCGGGATGGCGATTGCCGAGCGCACGCTGGCGGCGCAGTTCAACCGTCCGGGCCACGAGGTTGTCAACCACCGCACCTACGCGTTTCTGGGTGACGGTTGCATGATGGAAGGGATTTCCCACGAAGTCTGCTCGCTGGCCGGCACCATGAAACTCGGCAAACTGACCGCGTTTTATGATGACAACGGCATTTCCATTGACGGTCATGTGGAAGGCTGGTTTACCGATGACACCGCGGCGCGTTTTGAAGCCTACGGCTGGCACGTGGTGCGCGGCGTGGACGGTCACGATGCGGACGCTATCAGTCGCGCCATCGCCGAAGCGCAGCAGGTGACGGACAAACCGTCGCTGCTGATGTGCAAAACCGTGATTGGTTTTGGTTCGCCGAACAAGGCGGGCACGCACGACGCTCACGGTGCGCCGCTGGGAGACGCCGAAGTGGCCGCGTCCCGCGAGCAGTTGGGCTGGACCTATCCGGCGTTTGAAATCCCGGCCGAAATTTATGCCGCCTGGGATGCCAAAGCGGCGGGTCAGCGTAAAGAATCTGCCTGGGATGAGGCGTTTGCCGCCTACGCCGGCGCCTATCCGGAACTGGCTGCCGAGTTCAAACGCCGTACCGCGGGCGACCTGCCGGCCAACTGGCAGGCGGAGGCACAGAAATTTATTGAACAGTTGCAGGCCAATCCGGCGAAAATTGCCAGCCGCAAAGCCTCGCAGAATGCGCTGGAAGCCTATGGCAAACTGCTGCCGGAATTCCTGGGCGGCTCAGCCGACCTGGCCCCCAGCAACCTGACCATCTGGTCCGGCTCAACGTCGCTGGATAAGGATGCGGGGGGGAATTACATCCACTACGGCGTACGCGAATTCGGCATGACCGCCATCGCCAACGGGATTGCCCTGCACGGCGGTTTCCTGCCATACACCGCGACCTTCCTGATGTTTGTGGAATACGCCCGTAACGCTGTGCGCATGGCGGCGCTGATGAAAATCCGCAGCATTTACGTCTATACCCATGACTCCATCGGTCTGGGCGAAGACGGCCCGACGCACCAGCCGGTCGAGCAGTTGGCCAGCCTGCGGGTGACGCCGAACATGAGCACCTGGCGTCCGGCGGACCAGGTCGAGACGGCGGTGGCGTGGAAATATGCCATTGAACGTCAGGACGGCCCGACGGCGCTAATCCTGTCCCGTCAGAATCTGGCGCAGCAGGCGCGCACGGCTCAGCAGTTGGCGGACGTGGCGAAAGGCGCGTATGTGCTGAAAGACAGCGGCGGCCAGCCGGATGTCATCCTGATTGCGACCGGTTCGGAAGTTGACCTGGCGATCGGGGCGTATGACAAACTGACGGCGGAAGGGCATCAGGTTCGCGTCGTTTCGATGCCGTCCACCGATGCGTTCGACAAACAGGATGCGGCCTATCGTGAAGCAGTGCTGCCGAAAGCCGTGAGCGCCCGCGTGGCGATTGAGGCGGGTATCGCGGATTACTGGTACAAGTACGTGGGCCTGAACGGCGCGATTGTCGGGATGACGAGCTTCGGCGAGTCGGCGCCGGCGGAGCTGCTGTTTGAGGAGTTCGGCTTCACCGTGGATAACGTGGTTGCGAAAGCGCAGGCGTTACTGAAGTAACGCTGTTTTACAGCATGAAGTCTTGAAACCGCCAGCATCCCTGGCGGTTTTTTTATTGGTACGTTCTTTCGCGTTCCCGGCATTTTATGATTCGCCCCATCCCTGGGGCTCACCCTTTGGGCCGTTGTTATACAACGTTAAAAAATGCACCCGGCATTTTTTTATGACGCAGGTCACTCTTCTGATGCGTGCCGGGCGAGAATATTTCTTTTATACCTTAATTCGTTTATGCTAGCTGAAGCGTTTCAGTTGTGATGCCGATTACATTTTTATCCAGGATTTCTGACATTATTTTCATCGGAAAGAACGGTGGAAAAGCTGAGCTGGCAAGCTCAGTCGTGACTCGATTTCGCTTTGATTTTAAAGGAAATGTGTTTGGTTCACGCTGATATTGCGTTTTTGGGCGCGGGCATTTGAGAAATGGTTTGCTCCTTGCAACGCGCTGACTATACCTGGGGAATGGGAGCTGCTGGCAACAACGCTGCAACTTCATGTAAGAAGGGTATATTCTATGAGGATGACATGATCACCACGACACAGGGAACTCCATGACAATCCGTATTGCGATAAACGGCTTTGGCCGTATTGGTCGCAGTGTTTTACGTGCGCTGTATGAATCGGGCCGCCGGGCGGAAATCAGTGTGGTAGCCATTAATGAACTGGCGAGTGCGGAGGGGATTGCCCACCTGCTCAAATACGATTCAAGCCATGGCCGTTTCCCCTGGGATATTCGTCAGGAGTGCGATCAGCTATATGTCGGCGATGATTGCATCCGTCTGTTGCATCAGGCCGGGATCGAACAGTTACCCTGGCGTGAGCTTGGTGTCGATATCGTACTGGATTGCAGCGGCGTATACGGCAGTCGTGCCGACGGTGAAGCACATTTGGCGGCGGGGGCGAAGAAAGTATTGTTTTCGCATCCGGGAACCGCGGAGTTGGATGCGACGATTGTGTTTGGCGTCAATCATCAACAATTAAAAGCCGAACATCGCATTGTTTCCAATGCTTCCTGCACAACGAATTGCATTATTCCTATAATTAAGCTGCTGGATGATGCATTCGGCATTGAAAATGGAACGGTAACGACGATCCATTCATCAATGAACGATCAGCCGGTGATCGATGCGTACCATCACGATCTGCGGCGTACCCGTGCGGCCAGCCAGTCCATCATTCCGGTGGATACTAAACTGTCGGCAGGGATAACCCGAATTTTTCCGCAATTTCTCGATCGTTTCGAAGCGATATCGGTGCGAGTTCCCACGATTAACGTAACGGCGATCGATTTAAGCGTCAGCGTGAAAAAAGCAGTAAATGTGAATGAAATTAACGCACTATTGCAAAAATCAGCGCATGAGGCATTTCGTGGTATAGTTGACTATACCGAATTGCCGTTAGTTTCGGCGGATTTTAACCATGATCCACACAGTGCTATTGTTGATGGCACGCAGACTCGGGTCAGTGGTCAGCATCTGATTAAAACACTGGTTTGGTGCGATAACGAATGGGGCTTTGCCAACCGGATGTTGGATACAACACGGGCAATGGCGGCCTGCGGTTTCTAGTACGACGGTATTGGTCAGGGATCAATGCCTCGCTCAAGCAACTTTAAAAGAGAATCAACAAGAGGATTCACCATGTCTGTAATTAAGATGACCGATCTGGATCTGGCCGGCAAGCGTGTACTGATCCGTTCGGATCTGAACGTGCCGGTAAAAGAAGGTAAAGTGACGTCTGATGCGCGTATCCGCGCTTCTCTGCCGACCATCGAACTGGCCCTCAAACAAGGGGCGCGTGTGATGGTGACCTCCCACCTGGGACGTCCGACCGAAGGAGAATACAACGAAGAATTTTCTCTGCTGCCAGTAGTTAACTATCTGAAAGAAAAACTCTCTTCTCCGGTACGTCTGGCCAAGGATTACCTGGACGGCGTCGATGTCGCAGAAGGTGAACTTGTCGTCCTGGAAAACGTTCGCTTTAACAAAGGCGAGAAGAAAGACGACGAAGCGCTATCCAAAAAATATGCCGCGCTGTGTGATGTGTATGTCATGGATGCATTTGGTACGGCTCACCGCGCTCAGGCGTCTACCCACGGCGTAGGTAAGTTTGCTCCTATCGCTTGTGCGGGCCCGCTGTTGTCTGATGAGCTGGAAGCATTGGGCAAAGCACTGGGCAACCCTGCTCGTCCGATGGTTGCCATCGTCGGTGGGTCCAAAGTTTCAACCAAACTGACCGTATTGGATTCCCTGTCTAAAATCGCCGACCAGCTGATTGTCGGCGGCGGTATTGCCAATACCTTCGTTGCTGCTCAAGGCCACAACGTGGGTAAATCGCTGTATGAAGCAGATCTGATCCCTGAAGCGAAGAAATTGCTGGAAACCTGTGATATTCCGGTTCCGAGCGATGTTCGCGTTGCGTCTGAATTCTCTGAAACCGCTCCTGCGACGCTGAAGTCTGTCACGGCAATCAAAGATGAAGAGCAGATTCTGGATCTGGGCGATGTTTCCGCAGAACGTTTGGCTGAAATTCTGAAAAATGCAAAAACCATTCTGTGGAATGGTCCGGTCGGCGTATTCGAATTCCCGAACTTCCGCAAAGGTACTGAGATTGTTGCCAGAGCCATTGCGGAAAGCGACGCCTTCTCTATTGCTGGCGGTGGTGACACACTGGCGGCGATCGATCTGTTCGGCATTGCTGACCAAATCTCCTATATTTCTACCGGTGGCGGTGCTTTCCTGGAGTTCGTTGAAGGGAAAAAACTGCCTGCGGTGGTTATGCTGGAAGAACGTGCCAAGCAGTAATGTTTTAAGCGGAGCGTAATGGCTATTACTCCGCTTCTGCTCTCCGGCATAACACGCCGGAGTAGCCTGTCGATTTAAATATCGATTTCTTTAACCCTCCACGGCCAACGAAACAGGACACGTAACATGTCTAAAATTTTTGATTTCGTAAAACCTGGTGTCATCACTGGTGATGACGTTCAGAAAGTTTTCGCAGTAGCAAAAGAAAACAAATTCGCCCTGCCAGCAGTAAACTGCGTCGGTACTGACTCAATCAACGCTGTTCTGGAAGCCGCCGCCAAAGTGCGTGCGCCGGTTATCGTTCAGTTCTCCAACGGCGGTGCGGCATTTATCGCCGGTAAAGGTCTGAAAGCTGAAGGCCAGCAGGCGGCGATTTTAGGCGCGATTTCTGGTGCTCATCACGTTCATCAAATGGCAGAACACTACGGCGTACCGGTTATTCTGCATACTGACCACTGCGCTAAAAAACTGCTGCCATGGCTGGACGGTCTGTTGGATGCCGGTGAAAAACATTTCGCTGCAACGGGCAAGCCGCTGTTCTCTTCCCACATGATCGATCTGTCTGAAGAGTCACTGGAAGAAAATATCGAAATTTGCAGCAAGTATCTGGCTCGCATGGCGAAGTTGGACATGACGCTGGAAATCGAACTGGGCTGTACCGGTGGTGAAGAAGATGGCGTAGACAACAGCCATCTGGACAACTCCGCGCTGTACACTCAGCCGGAAGACGTGGCTTACGCTTATGAAAAATTGAGTGCTATCAGCCCGCGCATCACTATCGCCGCTTCCTTCGGTAATGTTCACGGCGTTTACAAGCCGGGCAATGTGCAGCTGACGCCGAAAATCCTGCGCAACTCTCAGGACTATGTGTCAGAGAAATACAACCTGCCGCACAACAGCCTGGATTTCGTATTCCACGGCGGTTCCGGTTCTTCTGCTGAAGAAATTGCAGAAGCCGTTGGCTACGGTGTTGTTAAAATGAACATCGATACCGATACCCAATGGGCGACCTGGGAAGGTATTCTGCACTACTACCAGAAAAACGAAGGCTATCTGCAAGCCCAACTGGGTAACCCGGAAGGCGCAGACAAGCCGAACAAAAAATACTACGATCCGCGCGCCTGGTTACGTGCGGCGCAAGCCACTATGGTGGTTCGTTTAGAAAAAGCCTTTAAAGAACTGAACGCGGTTGACGTTCTTTAACTAAGATTCTTAAAGGATTATCGCTAAGGCTCCCACGGGAGCCTTAATTTTATATAGATTTCGCCGTAGATTGCGGTTTTTGGTGTGAAAGTTATGCTCTATCTGAGAGCAAAAAATAGGAGTAGTTGAATGGAAGAGTTGAATGTTGGTGTAGAGCAGGCGACAGGCTGGCTGGTTAACCATCAGGATATCTTGTTGCAGTATACCGTTAATCTCGTTGCCGCATTAGTGATCCTGGTGGTCGGTATGATTGTCGCCCGCGTGGTGTCGGGAACGCTGAATAAAGTGATGGTGAGCCGTTCCATTGACTCAACGGTAGCGGATTTCCTCTGCGCGCTGGTGCGTTATGGCATTATCGCTTTTACGCTAATTGCCGTGTTGAGCCGGGTAGGCGTGCAGACGGCATCGGTGATTGCCGTCCTGGGTGCGGCGGGTTTAGCGGTTGGTCTGGCGTTGCAAGGCTCTTTGGCCAACTTTGCCGCCGGTGTGTTGCTGGTGATCTTCCGTCCTTTCCGCACCGGCGAGTGGGTGGATCTGGGCGGTGTGGCCGGATCGGTGACGCAGGTTCAGATCTTCTCCACCACGCTGCGTACGGCTGACGGTAAAATCATCGTCGTACCGAATGGCAAAATCATTGCCGGAAATATCATCAATAGCTCACGTGAGCCGGATCGTCGTACTGAGATTATCGTCGGTGTGGCTTATGATGCGGATATTGATGTGGTGAAAACGCTGCTGGGCGATATCATCGCCGCAGATACCCGTATTCAGCACGATAAGGGCGTAACCATTCGTCTGAATGAAATGGCGGCATCCTCCCTGAATTTTGTGGTGTGGGTGTGGACGACCAATGGCAATGCGCAGGCGGTGTACTGGGATCTGCTGGAAAGCTTTAAGCGGGTACTGGATGAGCACCGAATCGGGATCCCTTATCCGCAGATGGACGTACACCTGCACAATGTGCAGCAGGCGGAAAAACAGCCGGAATAGAATAGGATAGAAGGGGCCGATGCGGCCCCTTTCATTATCATCTCATCATTGCCCGTAGTAGGCATTCTTGCCGTGTTTGCGAAGGTAGTGCTTATCCAGCAATTCCTGCTGCATATGGTTAAGGTTCGGAGTAAGCTGGCGCGAAAAAATTCCCATATAAGCGATCTCTTCCAGCACCACGGCATTGTGAACCGCGTTGTGTGCGTCTTTACCCCAGGCGAACGGCCCATGTGCATTGACCAGCACCGCGGGAATATCTTTCGGGCTGATGTTGCGCTGCCGAAAAGTTTCTATAATCACATGACCGGTTTCAAGTTCATAGTCATGCTCGATTTCTTCTGGCGTCATGAGCCGGGTACAGGGGATCGTGCCGTAGAAATAATCCGCATGGGTGGTTCCCCAGGCGGGAAGATCCAGCCCGGCCTGCGCCCAGATGGTCGCATGGCGTGAATGCGTATGCACGATGCCGCCGACATCGCTGAATTCGCGATACAGCGCCAGATGGGTCGCGGTATCGGATGACGGTTTCTTGCTGCCCTCGATGGTTTGGCCGGAGGCCAAATCCATGACGACCATATCGTCCGCATGCATATGTTCGTATTCAACGCCTGAAGGTTTGATTACCATTACGCCACGTTCGCGATCCACGGCGCTGACATTACCCCAGGTAAAGGTCACCAGTTTATGGCGCGGCAGGTCGAGGTTGGCCTCCAGGACGTGTTGTTTAAGCTGTGGTAACGTTAGCATGTCATTCCTCCTTGCTGCATTTTCTGTTCAATCCAACGGCGCGCCTGAACGATTTCGGCAACCGGCTCATCAGCCTTTTCGGTCCACATCTCAATCAGAAAGGCGCCACGGTAATTTAGGTTTTTCAACGTGCGGAAAACGGAAACGAAATCCACGCAGCCTTCGCCGAACGGAACATCCCGGAACTGGCCTGGTGAAGATGCCGTGACCGGAAAGGTATCTTTCAGATGGATGGCCGCGATGCGGTCGATGCCAATATTCAACTCGTGCGGAACGTCATTGCCCCAGGCGCTGAGATTGCCGACGTCCGGGTAAACCGTAAACCACGGCGAGGCCAGGCAGGCATCCCAGGATTTCCATTTGCTGATGGAATTCATAAATGCGGTATCCATGATCTCGACCGCCAGCATTACCTGTGCGGCCGCGGCGCGTTCTACCGCCCATTGCATCCCTTCGGTAAATCGGGCAAGGGTTCCCTCATCCTGCGGTTCGTAATAAACGTCATAACCTGCAAGTTGGATGGTGCGGATGCCGACGTCTTTTGCGAGTTGAATTGCCTGCTCCATGATGTCGAAAGCGCGCTGGCGCAAGGTTTCGTCGTGGCTGCCGAAAGGAAAGCGCCGATGGCCGGACAGGCACATGGACGGAATACTGATACCGGTTTCCAGCATCGCGCTGACCAACGATAGTCGTTGCGCTTTACTCCATTGCAGGCGTTCGAGACGTTCGTCGCTCTCATCCACCGACATTTCGACAAAGTCAAAGCCGCATGCCTTTGCCAGCGCCAGTCGCTCAGGCCAGGTCAGATTTTTGGGCAGGGCTTTTTCATAAATTCCTAATGGGTGCTGGCGCATGTTAATTTCCCCAGATCGCGGCAATGGCGGTGTGGAACTGACGCGCGGCGCTTACGGGATCGGGCGCTTCCGCCAGCGCGCGCCCGGCAATAAAAGCAGTGACGGCAATGTCTTTGAACAGCGGTAAATCGGCTGGCGTAATACCGCCGGTGATGGAGAGTTCGATACCGAGATCGGACAACGCTTTCATGGTGTCGAGATCCTGCTGGCCCCAGGTTTGTCCACTGGCCTGCGCATCACGTCCCCGGTGATAAATAGCCTGCTTGATCCCCAGATTGCGCCACGCCCTGGCATCTTCCAGCGTCCAGCGTCCGAACAGCTCGATCTGGATTTCTCCCTGATAGCGTTCGGCGATCTCCAGTGCGCTGGCCATGGTTGGCAAGGGTGCGGCGCAGATAACGGTCATCCAGTCGGCTCCGTGAGAAAACGCTTGTTCCGCCAGCGTGCCACCGGCATCGGCCACTTTCAGGTCGGCAACCAGCAGGTGCGCCGGGCAGCGTTCTCGCAGCGTATGTACCGCCTGAATACCGGCGCTGATGCACAGAATGGTGCCGGCTTCGATAATATCTACGTGTGGGTGAAGCAGTGCCACCGTCTGTAGCGCGGCATCCAGCCGGGTATGGTCGAGCGCCAGTTGCAGGCGCGGTTTTATGTTCATAACGTCTCCTTACCGGCTGGTTTGCAGCGTGTTTAGCGCTGAGACCAGTGCCTGATAATGCTGATGTTTGGTGTGATAAGCCGCTCGGGCCTGTTCATCGGGTAGAACCCTTTCAATGCGCGGAGCCAGATCGCGCTGGGCGTGGGTAAAGTCATGAAATACGCCGCTGCCGACCATCGCTGCCATGGCGGCGCCCAAACAGCCGGTTTCCTCGATTTGCGGCAGCTCGACGGGCAAGCCGCTGATATCGGCAAACATCTGCATCCATGGGGCGGATTTGGCCGGGCCGCCTGTCACCCGCAGCGCGTTGACCTGCGGGAAACGTTGCAGCATGCGATGCAGATGGGTCATGTGGCAGAACACCACCCCTTCATAAATCGCCTGAACCAGATGCTCGCGCTGGTGGAAGGCCTGCATGCCATAGAAACTGGCGCTAAGACCCAATCCCGCATTGGAGCCATAGAGGAAAGGAGCAAACAGCAGGGCGCTGCCGGCCTTGGGCAGCGCTGCAACCCACTGATTAAGCTGGGCGTAGTCATTCAGCCCCCACTGGCGGCAAAACCATTCCAGGTTGGCCGCAGAAGTGGGGCTGGCTTCATGGATGATGTATTTACCGGCCTCGGCATGTCGGCCATAGACAAACGGGTGCGCATAGCCGTCCTGAATGGTATCGGTAATACCGCTGGTCACCGACCAGGTGCCCATGACCGCATTCAGCCTGGTTTCATCCTGTAATCCGGCACACAGTGCGGTGGACACCACGTCGAACAGGCCGCCGACAACCGGCGTACCCGGTAATAATCCGGTGGCGTCTGCCGCGGTGGCGTTTACCCTTCCGGCGATATCGGCAGAGCCGACGAGGGAGGGCAACGCCCCGAATACTTCACCAATCTCCAACTGTTCTGCCAGCGCCGGGTCATAACGACCCGACGCCATCTGATACAGGTTGGATTCAGAAATATTGGTTTCTTCGCAGGCCAGTTCTCCGGTCAGGCAATAGCGTAGGTAGTCGTGGGCCATTAATACGCTGCCTGCCCGCTGATAGCGTTCCGGTTGGTGCAGCTTTATCCAGCGTAGCAGCGATACCGGATGACCCGTCCACAGCGTTTGACGGGTTTGTGGATAGAGCGCCTGCGGCATTCCTGCCTGCTGCCAGCTTTGCACCAACGCCAATGCCCGCTGATCGGAAGACAGTATGGCGTGGCCCAGCGGTAGTCCCTGTTTATCCAACAGAAACAATCCTTTTCCCTGAGCGGAAATGCCCACGGCGGCGATAGCGGAGGCGCTGATGCCCGTGATGCCAAGTAGATCGCGGATGACGCTGGCAGCGGTTTGCCACAGCGCAGGCATATCACGTTCCGCCCATCCCGGCTGCGGCGCGATGATGTCCAGGTTTTTTCGGGCGATACCCAACTCCGCACCTGTGCTGTCATACAGGCCGGCTTTGATGAAGGTGCCGCCGCAGTCCAGTCCCAGCCAATATTCCATCATGCTGTCTCCGCGGGTTGATTGCTGTGCGGCGCTGGCAGCATGGAGAGAATGGCGGCGGCGAGCGCCACAATGGCAGAAACAGAGGCTGTATTCATATCGCTATACCTTTCAATAAGCTATGCCCTTCGTCTTCACGTTGCCGGGGCCGCGGTTTCCCTGTCGGTCTTTTTGCGGCGCGTAGAAGTCCCCGCACATGCCCGGGGACATGTGTTGCTGTTGGTTAACACCGCGGGATTAATGGATTATTGGGCGTTAAATAGTGTCATCGGTATTTTCACCACCACTTTACGGATCGCGCAGGGCTGCTGGTTGATGCAGGCCGGGCGATGCACATCCTGAGGAAAAAACACGGCGAAATTGCCTGGCCGCATGGTCAGCCAGGATTCGTCGTTAACATCCTGATAAAAAAGGATGTCGCGTTGTTCAAGCAAGTCTTCCTGAATAATGTTATTACCGTTATCCGCAGCTACGCCAATGTGTTCAGTTCCGCTAATCAAAAATTGCACGTCAATGTTTTTACGATGTACTTCAGGGCGCAGGTCGTTTTTGGGCTGGGTGTGCAAGTCCAGCACCTGTACGACATAACCGGTTTCCTCATCGATACGGCGTCCAGTCGGCATGGCGGTGAAGTCGGTGCGTTGCAGATACGCGATAGCGCGAGCGATCGGTTCGGGATGCTGTGCGGAAAACGTATTGTCGATATGACCGAAAATCATCAACTTCTCCTTAGCCAGGACCCCTGGATGTATTAAAGCGCCTGAATTCTTGCCCATACCCGCTTATCGACCGGGATACCATCGCGCATGTTTTCAGCATGGATGCGTGGGAATTTGTGACCCGGCAGCCTGATGGCGACATCCGGGTTGGCGCGTTCCGCACTGGTGACGTAATCCATAATGCGTTGCAGCTTTTCGTCACGGGTTTTCCCGTCAATCACCCGTTCAATATCAATCGCAATGAAAACTTGTGAAATACCGTATTCATCGCGGTTATCTTCGGTGACGTCCGCGACAGAAGCGCCGCCGGAAAGCAGGGTGGCGATCATATCCAGTACGATTGAGAGCGCGGAGCCTTTCCAGTAGCCCATCGGCAGGATGCGGCGGTTCTCTTCGATAATCGCGGGATCGCGCGTCAGGTTGCCATCGTTGTCGAAACCGCCATCTACCGGCAGCGATTTACCTGCCAGCCGGTTTATTTCCAGCGCGCCATAGGAGAACATCGACATCGACATGTCCACCATGGTGATGGGGTTGCCCGGAACGGCGACGATCAAGGGGTTGGTGCCGATACGGCATTCTTTGGATCCCCACGGCGGCATAACGGCTATCGAGTTGGTCCAGCAAATACCGATATAGCCTTTTTCCGCGGCCTGCCAGCCGTAGCCGCCGCCACGCATCCAGTGGTTGGCATTACGCAGTGCAACCAGTCCGATGCCATGATCGTCAGCCAGCGCCATGGCGCGATCCATCATTTTGCGCGCCGTAAGATTACCGATGCCCTGATGCGCATCCCACTGTTCGATAGCGCCGAGCGAAAGCAATTTGCCTGGTTCCGCATCGGGAATGATATCCCCGGCATCCAGTTGCTGAATAAAACGCGGGAAGCGGTTGACGCCATGTGAGTAGACGCCGCTTGCAGAGGTTTCGGCAAACATTTCGGCGCAGGCTTCAGCGGTGTGTTCCGCAACATTTCGTGCCAGCAACACGCGTTTGAATTCCTGTTTTAGATCGTTGTAGCTCACCCTCATGACGGGTCTCCGTTGTAGCGTGTTAGTGTGCTTTGTGTTCTTTAAATTTCAATATACGGAATTGCGTTTCAAATAAATCCTATACCTGAGCAGAAGTGAAGTCAAAGCACGACCAAATAAAATTATTCTTGTAAAACAAATGATTAAATTAATCTCATTACTTTGTGACCCATGCCGCATTTTGCCGCGTGGATGCGTTTCGGACGCAGCAGAACCGGCTACATTGCATAGCCCGTCCTGCGAATCCGCTCTGTCACAAAGCGACGTTTGCTGGCGAGATCGTCATCCGTCTAACCGCAAACGGTATAGCGACGTGGTTGCCGTGATGTACAGTTCATTGCCTGCCGAACCACCCAGCGTGCAGTTGGAAACCCGCTCCGGTACGTTGATTTTGCCGATCCGTTCGCCCTGAGGATTAAAGATGAGTACACCGTCCGCGCAACTGCAAAACAGGTTGCCCGCCTTATCCACGCAAAAGCCGTCTGGAAAACCGGGATAAACGGGAGCAAAGTGTTTACCCGCCCCCAGCCGATGTCCTTCGACCGGATAAACCCGAAGTTCACTGCGACCGAGGGTAGGGAAATCGACAATCGACATATCGGCGGCATACATCAGCGTTTCATCGGGTGAAAACGCCAGACCGTTTGGCCTTTGCAGGTCGCTGGCGGCAATGTCCAGCGAACCCGTTTGAGGATCGAAGCAGTAGAGATAGCAGCCGATCACCTGACTTTCCGATTTATATCCCTCCTCGTCACTCGTGATGCCGTAAGGAGGATCGGTGAACCAGATAGTACCGTCGGATCGAACCACCACGTCGTTCGGCGAGTTGAAACGTTTGCCATCTATTCTGTCAACCAGCACGGTAATGTCGCCATTGCTTTCGCTACGGCTGATACAGCGCCGTCCGTGTTCGCAGCTCACCAGGCGTCCTTGTGCATCAACCGCATTACCATTGGCATAGTGGGAAGGGGAGCGCCACAGGCTCAGCTCCCCGTTACGCGACCAGCGGAACATACGATTGCCTTTCACATCGCTGAATATCACTGCATCCTGCTGCGGCAGCCATACCGGACCTTCGGCCCAGATGGCCGGCGAACACAGTTGCTCAAGTTGCTGTGCGCTCATGTCACGTCCTCGCTTACTTCACGCCCCAGATAGCTTTGTAATGATCCTGGTAATCATTCTGAGGGTCGTACAGGTTATTGGTCCCGCCGTCGCTGCCAATGTTCTCGGCGGTGACGAGATGGGCAGGGGTGACATAGCCTGAAGGTGGCTGTTTGGCAAAGGCGCGATTGAATTCATCAAGCAGTTGCCAACCGTGCAGCTTCAACGGTTCCGGTACGGTTGCTGACTGACTATCACCGGAACGGATGCGTTGGTAAGCCGAAATGGAACCGTCTCCGGCGGAGATGTTATAAGGGGCGTTTTTGCCGCCTTTACCTGCGGTTTTCAACGACGGCGCCATAAAGTCAAAATACAGATCGTTGATTGCCAACGAGTATTGGAACGTGTCGCCGTATTTCTGCAACAGGCTGAAGGTCATGGCCGGCATCCGGTTCGCGGTATCCGCCAGCGGCGTATCAATGAATTCCAGCACCTTACAACCACTGCACTTACCGATTTCCTCTTTCATCACATTGGCTTTATCCAGGGCAATTTGGTACAGGGAGTCGGTAAAAATCAGTACGTTGGCCTTACCTCCGGATTTCACCACCGCATACTGTGCGGCGATACGCGCGACATCATTGGAATCAGAGGTGACATTATAGAAAATGTCGTAACTGGGAATCGGCCCCGGTTCTGGTACGGCATGCCAGGCGGTCAGAACAATGCCTTGCTGAATGGCTTTCTTCAGCGGGATCTTTGCCACGTTTGGATTCCAGCCACCGATGACGATACCGTCCGGTTTCTGGGCGATCGCCTGATTGAGCGACGCCAGCTGATCCTTCACCGAGCCACCGCCATCCAGCGTGTCCAGCTTCCAGCCCGCCGCTTTCGCCGCTTCACTGAGTCCCTGCTGCACGCCTTGAACACCACCATTTTTCATATCAGAGGCAATGAAAATGATCTTTTTATTCGGTTGTAGTTGTGGACCATCGGTCGGGCCATCCCACTGTGTGGCGCTGGTAGTGGCTTTCGCCACGGCAGCGGTCGCCTGTTCAAGATAAGCGTCCGCCCACGTTGGCGTACTGACCAGTAACAGCGTGGTGAGTCCCGGTAACATCCAAAAACGTTTCATAGGGTTGTGCTCCTGATTAGGGTATAGCGTTCTGGTTATTTTTTTCCTGATGGTTATTTTCGGCTTTATTAGCCTGACTGCGTTGTATCGCTTTTTGATTCAGTAACCTGCGGCGCTGGGCATAGCCGGCCAGCGTGATCGACAGCAGTAATGTTGCGCCGTTAAACAGCGGTTCGACCCAGAATTCGCCGCCGAACTGCTGGATACCGGCAATGCCGATAGCGAGGATCGCGATGCCGACCACTGTTCCCCAGACGTTGACCCGGCCCGGACGAATGGTGGTACTGCCAAGGAAAGCGCCGACCAGCGCAGGCAACAGGTAATCCATACCTACGCTTGCCTGCCCGACGCCCTGTTCCGCCGCGATCAGCACGCCGCTGAAACCGGTCAGAACGCTGGAAGCGATAAAGGCGCCGATGGTGAAACGATTGACGGAAATACCGTTCAGACGCGCGGCGGCGGGGTTACCGCCGACGGCGTACATACAGCGGCCGAGCGGGGTATGTTCGGTGATGAGCCATAGCACAATGGCAACCAGCAGGATATAAAATGCGACGATGGGAATACCTGCGATTTCAGTGTGATGCAGGGCAATGAAGGCATCAGGCAGGTCGCCGACGATTTGGCGACCGCCGGAGTGCCATAACGCCACGGCGTAAAGCACGGTGCCGGAGCCCAGCGTGGCGACAAAACTGTCGATATCTGCCAGCGCCACCAGAATACCGTTAAGCAAGCCATACAAGGCTGAAATGGCCAGTACGGCGAGTACCGCCATCTGCCACGAGAAGCCATATTCAACCTGTAGCGTGATGGCCAGAATATGCCAGAGCACAATCCCGAAACCGACATTAAGATCGATTTTGCCGACAATCATCGGAATGGTTGCCGCCAACGCCAGCAGGGCGATCTTCGCCTTACTGGACAGGATGGCCTGTAACGTCAGCATGGAAGCGAATGACGGTGTTGTCAGAGAAAACAGAATGACTAATGCAATGCAAAGCAACAACAGACCATAGCGGGTGAGAATTTGCATCAGCCATGGGCCGGTTCCATCTTGCGCCAGGCTGACTCTTTGCTCCAGTGCCGTTGATTTTACTGACGTTTTATTAGACATAACTTTCTTTCCTTCCAATAGGCTGCGCTATCTGACACTGTGGCCCGAGTATTAACGGCAACCGTCACGTACGGTGAATACGAGTGGGGTAACGCGTTTACGCCCCCAGGCTGTCTGTGTCCGTTCCCTATTGCTGATTAGGCTGTGGTAGCCGTTTCCCCGGTGCTGGCGGAGGCCAGTTCCAATAAATTGGCGAACGAGACCTGCTGATTTTTTAATTCGCCGACAACTTTTCCCCGGTTGAAAACCAAGGCGCGATTGCAGATATGGGCTATCTCTTCAAAATCATTGGAGATAACCAATACGGCGACGCCTTCTGCCAGGGATTTATTTAATAGGTGATAGATTTCGGCACGGGCGCCGACATCGACGCCTGCCGTGGGATCTTCAAGGATCAGTAACGGTGCGCCCAGATGCATCCAGCGGGCCATCACGACTTTTTGCTGATTCCCCCCCGATAAGGCGCTGATGTCGATGTTGACGTCCTTTGGTCTGACATCGAATAACTGGACTTTCCACCAGCTGGCTCCGATTTCCTCACGGCGGCTATAGGCGGAAAAAAGCCGATGGCCGCTGGCGCACGGGTTGATAAACAGGTTTTCGCGCACGCTCATCGACATGACCAGACTTTCATTGGTACGGTCGCCAGCAACCAGTGAAACACCGAGGGCCATCGCTTGCTGTGGGGATTCTGCGCGATAGGGCGCATCGCGAAATTGAATCGCTCCGCTATCGCGTTTACGCAGACCGAACAGCAAACGGCCGATTTCCTCCTGTCCGGCGCCGCGCAATCCGGCCAGCGCCAGCATTTCCCCCGGTTGCAGGGTGAAGCTGACCGGCCCGATATCGCCGACGGTGACATCGCTGACGGTCAGTACGGGAGGCTGTTGTGCCGGTAACGGTTCACGCTGATCGCCGGGCATGGCTTCACCGACGATCAACTGCACCAGATCGCGCAGCGAGTAGTCGGCGGTATTGCCGCCGGCCACGTAGCGCCCATCGCGCATGATACAAACCCGGTCGGCAATTTCGATCACTTCGTCCAGTCGGTGGGTCACGTAAATCATGCCGACTTTTTTATCCCGCAGGCGATTGATCACGGAAAACAGGTGCCGGACGTCGTTGGCGGGTAATGATGCGGTAGGTTCATCCAGTACCAGCAGTTCGGCGTTGACCGCAACGGCGCGGGCAATGGCCAGCAGTGATTTCTCCGTGCGCGACAGTTCGAATACGCGAGCATCAGGATCCAAATCGATCCCTACATCCTGTAAGGCCTGACTGGCACGACGGCGGATCGCTCGCCAATCGATCAGGCCGAATCGGCGTGGAAATCCCATAACCAGCGCCATGTTTTCCGCGACGGTCATCCATTCGATCAGACCGAGATCCTGATGGATAAAAGCAATAGGCTGGCGGCTGTCACTTTTTATTGCGGCGGCGGAGGCTATGCTGGCTCCCTGAAACCGGATATCGCCGCCGTCGCGTGGATAAACGCCTGCGAGAACCTTGATCAAGGTCGATTTACCCGCACCGTTTTCTCCCAGCAAGGCCAGCACTTCTCCCGGCAGCACCTGCAAGCTGACGTCGTTGACGGCCACGTTGCCACCGAAGCGCTTAACAATATGGCTGAGCGTTAATATGGGTTGCTCATCGTTAATCTGATTCATGTGATGCGCCCTTATGTCCGGCATGCGCGATTGGCGCAATACCCTATTGTAGAAACGTCATGCCAGGGAAACTCCATGTCATGAAATTCGACATCGTGAAGAACGGCGTTTAAATCAACTTTAAATTTCAATATACGAAATCTGATTTCAAAAATAATATGCTGAATGTTGCGCTAAAGCAAAGCTCAGCGCATTTTAAATATTCATATTAAACAATATGTTATTTATAATTTTATGGATTTGTGACGCACTGCTCACTTCTGAAGTTAGCAAAATGTTGCGTGCTTTAATGTGCCTGTCGACAATGAAACAGCGTTCCACTTCACCTGATGCGGGCCTTGCGGTAACATTCCCAAAACGGGGATGCCGATTATGTCTATGCTGGTAACCACGATGTATTGTCTGGCAGCCTGACACTGGAGAGATGTTGCTATGAGCCTGAAAGCGGTTGATGAGAAAAACAATCAAAAAGAGAAACCCCTGGGCAGCCAGAGTTTGTTTCGTGGTTTGCAGCTTATTGAAATTTTAAGCAACTTCCCCAACGGTTGTCCGTTGGCGCACCTTTCTGAACTGGCGGGAATGAATAAAAGTACCGTACATCGCCTGTTGCAGGGGCTGTATACCAGCGGATATGTCACCCAGGCGCCTTCTCCCGGCAGTTATCGCCTGACGACCAAGTTCATCTCCATCGGTCAGAAAGCGCTCTCTTCACTGAATATCATTCATGTCGCGTCACCTCACCTGGTGCAGTTAAATCTGGAAGTGGGCGAGACGGTCAACTTTTCCAGCCGCGAAGACGATCACGTCATTCTGATCTACAAGCTGGAACCCACCACGGGCATGATGCGCACGCGTGCCTACATCGGCCAGCACATGCCGCTTTATTGCTCGGCGATGGGCAAGATTTTCATGGCGTATGGTAAAAGTGACTATCCGGATCGCTACTGGAAAACCCATCAGGATGAAATTCAAACCTTAACGCGCAATACCATCACCGAGTTGCCAAAAATGCATGAAGAACTGGCAGATATCCGTCAGCGCGGCATGGCGATGGATCGTGAAGAAAACGAGTTGGGCGTTTCCTGTATTGCGGCGCCGGTTTTTGACATTCAACAGCGCGTCCCCTATGCGGTTTCCGTGTCGCTGCCGACCGCCAAGCTGCAACAGATCGGCGTCAAAGCCTTGATCAAACCGGTACTGGCGACGGCGCAGCGGATTTCTCAGGAATTGGGTTTTGTCATCCATGATTGATCATTAATGTTTCTAATAGATGATTAGAAATATCCATTTCACCTAATAATTTTCTCTTCGTATGATGCTGGCTCTGGACCGGATGGGTTCGTCAGACCGTCGCAAGCGACGTTGAAAAACGCTTCCGGCGTTTTTTATACGAGGAGCAATAACGAGATGTTCGCTGTCTTTCTGCAAGGCTTTGCGCTTGGCGCGGCAATGATTTTGCCTCTGGGGCCACAGAATGCCTTTGTGATGAATCAGGGGATTCGTCGTCAGTATCATTTGATGATTGCACTGCTGTGCGCATTAAGCGATGTGGTGCTGATCTGCGCCGGTATTTTCGGCGGAAGTGCGTTGCTTAGCCAATCTTCGTTACTGATGACGTCAGTGACGTGGGGAGGCGTCGCGTTTCTGCTGTGGTATGGTTGGGGCGCGTTGAAGACGGCGTTCAGCCGGGATCTGACGCTCGCTGGCGCGGAGATTATGCAGCAGAGCCGCTGGCGCATTATTGTCACGATGTTGGCTGTGACCTGGCTCAATCCACATGTGTATCTGGATACGTTTGTTGTGCTCGGCAGCGTGGGGAGCCAGTTTAGCGAAGGGGCTCGCGGCTGGTTCGCCATCGGAACCATTACCGCATCGTTTATCTGGTTTTTTGCGCTGGCGTTGCTGGCCGCCTGGCTGGCGCCGTGGCTGAATACGCCTCGTTCACAGCGCATTATCAATCTGTTTGTGGGGATAGTGATGTGGGCTATTGCCATACAGTTGGCACGCCATGGCTGGTAATCGATAAAACTGCCCGGAGCCTTTCCCACCGATTTTTCTTCCCCCAGTTTCAGAAATTCACCTATATTTTGTTGTGTCGGCAATGCGATATGGTAGCCGGCCTTGGCGATAAGAGATAAATAAAGGAGAAACTGTGAAGCTAAAAGTATTGGCATTAGCTGCGATAATGGGGCTAGGTACGTTACCGCTGGCGGCTCAGGCTGCGGAATTGCCGGATGGCCCGCATATTGTAACGTCGGGAACCGCCAGCGTTGACGCAACGCCGGATATGGCCCGTCTGGCCATCGAAGTGAGCGTGTCATCAAAAGATGCCGCCGATGCGAAAAAACAGGTTGATGAACGAGTCGCTCAATATTTTGATTTTCTTGGCAAGAATGGCATCGAGAAAAAAGATATCAATGCCGCCAACTTACGCACACAGCCCGAATATGATTATCTGAAAACCGGTGGTTCCGTTCTGAAAGGGTATCGCGCCGTACGTCAGGTGGAAGTGACGCTGCGGCAGTTGGATAAGCTGAACGAGTTGCTGGATGGTGCGTTGAAAGCGGGGCTGAATGAAATCCGCACCGTTGATTTGGGCGTAGCGAATCCAGAAAACTACCGTGATGAAGCCCGCAAAAAAGCGATAGAACAGGCAACGACGCAGGCCCAGTCTTTGGCGCAAGGGTTTAATGCCAAGCTGGGGCCGATCTACAGCATTCGCTACCATGTCGCCAACTATCAACCTGTACCAATGGCCAGAATGTTTAAAACCGCAGACGCCGCGGTGCAAAGCGAAGCCGCTCAAACCTATGAGCAGCAAACCATTCACTTTGACGATCAGGTTGATGTGGTATTTGAACTACAGCGTAATCCATAGAGCCTGATGAGATAGGATCAGGCTCATCGACGAGATTTAAGACTGTCTCAGTACCTGATGTCCGTGCGCGAGCAGGGCATCAGTGACTTTTCTCATCATCCTGCTTTCCGGGGCGAAACGGTGCCAATAGAGCATGCGGCGTTGAAACAATCCGGGAGTCAGGTCAATCAGTTCGTTACTGGCCAGCTCTTTCTCAATCTGTAGATGCGGGATCATACAGCAGGTGGTTCCCTGACGCGCCAGCTGTACAAACGCTTCGGATGAATTCACGATGTGGCACGGTACGCTGCCCGGCGAGAGATCAAAATTTTGCTGTAGAAAAGCCTGATGCATGTCATCAAGGTGATCGAACGCGACTGCCGGTGCGCGCAGCAGCGCCGAACGCGTGACGCCGTTCGGGAAATAGCGGGCTGCAAACGCAGGTGATGCGACAAACAGATAATCCAGCGCGCCCAGTTTATCTACCAGACAACTTGGCAGCGGCTGTGGTTGGATACTCACGGCGCCGACCACTTCACCACGGCGCAGCCTTTCCTGCGTTCGCGTTTCATCCTCCACTTGCAGATTCAGACGAATGGGGGAATCAACCAAAACGGGTTGCAGCGCGGGCAGAAGCCAGGTGGCAAGGCTGTCGGCATTGACCGCCAACGACAAAAGTAACGGAATGTCGTTACTGGTTTCATCGCCCAGCCATTCTTCTTCCAACAGTTCAACCTGATGTAACAACGCCAGTAACTTCTGGCCCTGTTCGGTTGGCCGTGGCGGAATCGTCCTGACGAGCAGTGGCTGACCGAACAGGTTTTCCAACTGTTTAATACGCTGTGATACGGCGGATTGAGTAATGCATAATTTCTGTGCGGCGCGTTCAAAACCCCGCTCACGTATTACGGCATCCAGAGCCTGAAGCGTTCGATAGTCCGGGCGTTTCATTAAAGTAAGCATTCCTCTGAATGAAGTCTGTTTTTTTCACTATGCCACATTTTGCCGCTATACCATGCAGAAATCTTATTTCCTGGTTTTCTGTTTATGAATGCGGCGGCTATCCGTGAAATAATGAACAGGAGACAAATTTGCGCTATTTAGCCAAAGGCATGTTCTATAATACGCACATGTTTTTTGTATTTACGGACCTAAAGCAGACAGACTATGACACAAGATGAACTGAAAAAAGCGGTAGGGTGGGCGGCACTGGATTATGTTCGTCCCGATACGATTGTCGGTGTGGGGACTGGCTCTACCGCAGCCCATTTTATTGATGCGCTGGGTTCGATAAAGCACCAGATTAATGGTGCGGTATCCAGCTCCGATGCTTCAACGGCAAAGCTTAAAAGCCTGGGTATTCCGGTTTTTGACTGCAACGATGTTGATTCACTGGATGTGTATGTGGACGGCGCGGATGAGATTAACGGGCATATGCAAATGATTAAAGGCGGGGGCGCGGCGCTCACCCGTGAAAAAATCATTGCGGCAATTTCCCGTAAGTTTGTCTGTATTGTCGATGCTTCAAAACAGGTGGATGTGTTGGGCAGATTCCCACTGCCGGTTGAAGTGATCCCGATGGCCAGAGCTTATGTTGCCCGGGAACTGGCGAAAATGGGCGCACAGCCGGAATACCGTCAGGGTGTGGTGACGGATAATGGCAACATTATTCTGGATGTTCACAATCTGAACATCATGGATGCCGTCGCTGTGGAAAATCATATTAATGGCATTGCGGGAGTGGTGACCGTCGGACTGTTTGCCAATCGTGGCGCTGACGTCGCCTTGATTGGCACCGCCGACGGCGTAAAAACCGTGTTGAAATGAGTCGTTGATGATTTCGGGCGCGGGTGCCCTCCTCGTGCCTGAAATTTTTTTTATAAAAAAAAATTTATTTAACGGCTCATTTTTGGTACTTAATATCACTTTTTCTTATTTTGTGTATTGTCGATATGGCAATGCGCATCTTTGGCAATATTTTTCGCCAGAAATCTTTTCGTCGCCTCGCGCTTGCTATACCAGCAAGGCAATCGTTTGTATTGCTGACTGCGTAATTTTTGTTATGTTGACAGGGGCTGTTTAACAAACTGTCGCATCTGAAGTCTGAAAAATAAGGTCGGGAAATGGCAAAGGTATCACTGGAAAAAGATAAAATTAAATTTCTGTTAGTGGAAGGTGTGCATCAGAGCGCGCTGGAGAACCTGCGTGCAGCTGGTTACACCAATATTGAATACCATAAAGGGGCACTGGATTCGGAATCCCTGAAAGCATCCATTCGCGATGCGCATTTTATTGGTATCCGCTCGCGTACCCATCTGACAGAAGAAATTTTCGCTGCCGCTGAAAAACTGATTGCGGTTGGCTGTTTCTGTATCGGAACTAACCAGGTTGAACTATCGGCTGCGACGAAACGCGGCATTCCGGTATTCAACGCACCTTTTTCCAATACCCGTTCCGTTGCGGAAATGGTACTCGGTGAAATGTTGTTGCTGCTGCGCGGTATTCCGGCAGCGAATGCGAAAGCACACCGTGGTGTCTGGAATAAATTGGCTGTTGGCTCCTTCGAAGCGCGTGGCAAGAAGCTGGGCATCATTGGTTACGGTCATATCGGTATCCAATTGGGCATTCTGGCCGAAGGGCTGGGGATGCACGTTTATTTTTATGATATTGAAAGTAAATTGCCGCTTGGCAATGCGCAGCAGGTTCGCCACCTTTCCGATCTGCTGAATATGAGTGATGTCGTCAGTCTGCATGTGCCGGAAACCGAGAGCACCCAGAATATGATGAGCGCCGAAGAATTTTCGCTGATGAAGCCGGGTGCTATTTTTATTAATGCGTCACGCGGTACGGTGGTGGACATTCCAGCCTTGTGCGATGCGCTGGGCAGCAAACATCTTTCCGGGGCGGCGATTGACGTCTTCCCACAAGAGCCTGCGACAAACAGCGATCCGTTCCTGTCGCCGCTGTGTGAGTTTGATAATGTGCTGCTGACCCCGCATATCGGTGGTTCAACGCAGGAAGCGCAGGAAAACATCGGTGGTGAAGTGGCCGGTAAGCTGGCTAAATACTCGGATAACGGCTCTACGCTGTCCGCAGTCAACTTCCCTGAAGTTTCACTGCCCGTGCATGGTGAACGTGCCAGCCGGCTGCTGCACATCCATGAAAATCGCCCGGGCGTTTTGACGCAGCTTAACCAGATTTTTGCCGAACAGGGTATCAACATTGCGGCCCAGTATCTGCAAACGACGCCCGAAATTGGTTATGTGGTTATTGACGTTGAGACCGACGGCGCGCATACCGCGTTGCAACTGATGAAGGCGATCCCCGGTACTATTCGTGCCCGTCTGCTGTACTGATTGGCGGTATTATCCGGCTCCTGAAAAGGGGCTGGTTTTATTGGGAACCGTCGTGGTCCAATCGGATATGGGATTTCGTTAGACATAAAATGGCCCGCTTGTGCGGGCCATTTTGCATGATATTACTTGGCCATTTTTTTGTATTTGATGCGGTGTGGTTCTAGTGCGTCAGCGCCGAGAGTCCGTTTCTTGTACTCTTCATATTCGGTGAAGTTACCTTCGAAGAATTCCACCTTTCCTTCATCCTGATAATCCAGAATGTGGGTCGCGATACGGTCCAGGAACCAGCGGTCGTGCGAGATAACCATGGCGCAGCCTGGGAACTCCAACAGGGCGTTTTCCAACGCACGCAGAGTTTCTATATCCAGATCGTTGGTGGGTTCGTCAAGCAGCAGGACGTTGCCGCCAACCTGTAACAGTTTCGCCAGATGCAGACGGCCACGTTCACCACCGGACAGCTCGCCGACGCGCTTGCCCTGATCAACGCCTTTGAAGTTGAAACGGCCCACATAGGCGCGGCTTGGCATTTCGGTGTTGCCGATACGCATGATATCCTGCCCGCCGGAAACTTCTTCCCACACGGTTTTGCTGTTGTCCATCGCATCGCGGAACTGATCCACTGACGCCAGTTTCACCGTTTCGCCCAGCTCTATGCTGCCACTATCCGGCTGTTCCTGACCTGACATCATGCGGAACAGCGTTGATTTACCCGCGCCGTTCGGGCCGATGATCCCGACAATCGCTCCTTTAGGCACGGAGAACGACAGACTGTCGATCAGCTGACGTTCGCCATAGGATTTACTCAGGTTGGTGACTTCAATCACCTTGTCGCCAAGACGGGCACCGGGTGGAATAAACAGTTCGTTGGTTTCGTTACGTTTCTGGTATTCCGTATTATTCAGTTCCTCGAAGCGAGCCAGACGCGCCTTACCTTTAGACTGACGACCTTTGGCCCCCTGGCGCACCCACTCCAGCTCTTTCTCAATAGATTTACGGCGTGCCGCTTCCTGAGACGCTTCCTGAGCCAGACGCTGATCTTTCTGTTCCAGCCAGGAAGAGTAGTTGCCTTCCCATGGAATACCTTCGCCGCGGTCCAGCTCCAGAATCCAGCCCGCGACGTTATCAAGGAAGTAACGGTCATGGGTGATGGCTACCACGGTACCTTCGAAGTCGTGCAGGAAACGTTCCAGCCAGGCCACGGATTCCGCATCCAGGTGGTTGGTCGGTTCATCGAGCAGCAGCATGTCCGGTTTTTCCAGCAGCAGGCGGCACAGCGCGACGCGGCGACGTTCACCACCGGAAAGGGTGGCGATTTTCGCATCCCACTCCGGCAGCCGCAGGGCATCTGCCGCCCGTTCCAGTTGGTTGTTCAGGTTATGGCCGTCATGGGCCTGGATGATCTCTTCCAGTTTGCCCTGCTCGGCGGCCAGCTTGTCGAAATCCGCATCGGGCTCGGCGTACAGCGCGTACACTTCGTCCAGACGTTTCAACGCGGTAACCACCTCAGAAACGGCTTCTTCAACCGATTCACGAACGGTGTGTTCCGGGTTCAGCTGCGGTTCCTGCGGCAGATAGCCAATTTTAATACCGGGTTGCGGGCGTGCTTCGCCTTCAATGTCCTTATCAATGCCAGCCATAATGCGCAGCAGCGTAGATTTACCGGCTCCGTTCAGGCCCAATACGCCAATCTTGGCGCCAGGGAAGAAACTGAGGGAGATGTTTTTCAGAATATGACGCTTCGGCGGAACGACTTTACCGACGCGATGCATGGTATAAACATATTGAGCCACGTTGCGACTTCGCCTCTTTCTGTCTGTGTTGTTATCGATAATTGTTATCGATAAATTGTAATTGATATCATTGTTTCTGTGCCACGCCGTGGTGGCCATGTTGGGGCTTATTGCCGAAGATAGCGACCATACGGATGGCGATAAAACCATCTTCGGCGGATCGGTAATGCTGATAACGGAGTGTAGCTGGTTTCGGTGTCTGATCCCAGCTATCCGGCGATTTGCGGTTGTCAGGATGCGAAGTGAACAGACCTGGCGGCAAAAAGGCATGGTTGGTTCAGTCTGTCTCTCCCGATTGGCGTATCGTTGTATGGCATGATGTGCCACACTTGATGGGGCCGTGCCGGATGAAAATGATAGTACAGGCGTTTTGACCGGCACGGTTTGATGATGCCTGTATAGTGGAAGGTATCGGCAGCAGAATCGATAACGAATGAGGGTAGCGCAGGTTATGGTTAAAGCGGGTTATTGGCGGTACGCTATTGCGGCAGTATGTCTGGCAGGGGTTTCGGGACATGTGCTGGCGGATTCTCTGGATGAACAACGTCAGCGCTATCAACAGGTTAAACAGGCATGGGATAGCAACCAGTTGGATACTGTCGCTCAACTGATGCCGACGCTACGCAACTACCCACTATATCCCTATCTTGAATATCGTTCACTAACACAAGACCTGACCCAGGTCAGCGCCGCTCAGGTCAGGCAATTCGTTGCCACACACCCGACTTTACCGCCAGCGCGTAATCTGAATACCAGCTTTGTCAACGAGCTGGCCCGCCGACAGGATTGGCAGGGATTATTGGCGTTCAGCCCGCAGCCGCCCAAGCCGGTCAGCGCGCGCTGTAACTTCTATTATGCCCAATGGACGACGGGGCAGCGTCAGGGCGTATGGGAAGCAACTCGCGATATCTGGCTGACCGGGCGTTCTTTGCCTTCCGTCTGTGACAAACTATTTTCTGTCTGGCAAGCGGCGGGGGAACAAACTCCGCTGACGACGCTGGAGCGCATTCGTCTGGCAATGGCTGAAGGCAGCACCGGGCTGGTAAATTATCTGGCTAAACAATTACCTGCTGATTACAAGACGATCAGTGATGCATTGATGAAGTTACAGAATGAACCGAATACGCTGGAAAGCTTTGCCCGCGCCATTGGACCAACGGATTTCACCCGCAAAGTCACGTTATCGGCATTCAGTCGCGTGGCGCGTCAGGACGTCGAGAACGCCCGCTCAATGTTGCCGGTGATTGTTCGTCTGCAAAAAATGAGTTCGTCCGAGCGTCAGGAAATGGAAGAAATCATTGCCTGGCGATTGATGGGAAATGACGCCACGCCCGAGCAGGCGCTTTGGCGGGACGGCGTGGTACAACGCAGTACGTCGACAACTTTGATTGAACGTCGCGTGCGGATGGCGCTGGGGGCCGGCGATCGCCGGGGATTGATCAACTGGATGGCGCGTTTGCCTGCGGATGTTTTGCAGAAAGACGAATGGCGTTATTGGCGAGCGTCGGTGATGCTGGATCAGGGGAAACGCCAGGAGGGCGAGGCGCTGCTGCGTGAACTGATGAAGGAACGCGGCTTTTATCCGATGGCGGCAGCACAAAAGCTTAATGAGAGCTATCCCGTCACCGTCATGACGGCGGTTAAACCTGACCGTTCATTATCACAGTTGCCTGAAATGGCCCGCGTAAGGGAGTTGATGTTCTGGCAGATGGATAATCTGGCGCGCAGTGAGTGGGTGGGACTGGTCGCCAATAGCAGTAAACCGCAGCAGGAGGCGTTGGCCCGCTACGCGTTTGAACAACGCTGGCCGGATTTAAGCGTGCAGGCCACGATTGTCGGCAAGTTGTGGGATCATCTGGAGGAGCGTTTCCCGCTTGCCTGGAACGATGAATTCCGACGCGCCACGCAGGGTAAAGGTATCAGCCAGAGCTATGCGATGGCGATCGCCCGACAGGAAAGCGCCTGGAATCCCAAGGCGCGTTCACCCGTCGGCGCGTCTGGTTTAATGCAACTGATGCCCGCTACCGCACAGCATACGGCGCAAATGAGTAATATCACGACCTACATGAACAGCAGCCAGCTGTTTGATCCGCAAACCAATATTCTGCTGGGTACCGACTATCTGGAATATGTCTATCAGATGTTTGGCCGCAACCGTGTTCTGGCTTCAGCGGCATACAATGCCGGACCATCTCGCGTCAATACCTGGCTGAAAAACAGCGCAGGGCGCATTGACTCCGTCGCGTTTATTGAAAGTATTCCCTTCGCTGAAACGCGCGGCTACGTTAAAAATGTGCTGGCCTATGATGTCTTTTACCGTTATTTCCTGCATCAGCCGGCGCGTGTTTTGACTGACGCGGAGTGGCAGCGTCGCTATTAGTCTTGTCCGCGCGATCATTTTCTACAATTTGTGCTATGCTGCTGTACTAGTTAAATAGTATGGCAGCCTGCGATGAATCCGTCATTTCTTACCGATCCGACACTATCTGAACAAGACAATGAAAACTGGCTACGCTTCGTGACATTGCTACAACAGTCTGTGAATGAAGATCTACAGCAGCCGTTATTGCAGCTGTTGTTGACGCCGGATGAGCGAACGGCGCTGGGAACGCGAGTGCGGATTATTCAGGAACTGATGCGTGGAAAGCTGAGTCAGCGTGAGTTGAAAAGCGAGCTTGGCGCCGGAATCGCCACGATTACCCGTGGTTCCAACAGTCTGAAAGCCGCGCCTCCCGCACTAAAGCGCTGGCTGGAGGCGCAGTTGCTGTCTGCGGATCAAGCCCCTGCGGAGAAAAAAGGGCGCTAGTTGGCAGTCTGTACCGGAGTCTGATAGATCGGGTTATGGAACGGAACCAACGCCAGCAGCAGCGCCTGATGATAAACGCTGGTGCGTGACAGTTTTCCGTCCGTGAAGACGCCGATTGCGCCGCCTTTGTGTTTAATATTCTGTACACCTGTCAGGCGCTCCATTTCATCACCCAACTCCCTTCCTTCACGAATGCCGTGTAATATACTTTCGGGTAGAACCAGGCTTGCAGAGCGAGACTCGCCACGCAGATGGGCGTTTTCCACCACCATCCAGGCAAATGTCATGCATTCTTCAATCCCTGCTTCAACGCCGACCCAAAAATCAGCTTCAGGACGGACCTGGCGGGCCATCATGACGCGATTTCTGGCACCCGTACGGGTTTCTAACGAACCGAGAGGCTGGCGTGGGACACCGCTATCGACGTCAACACCTTCGATGCGGCAATGTTCTGCACCAAAGACATCCGCGAATGCTAAAGTAATAGCCTTAATTTTTGCCGGGTTGGTAGTTGCAGCGACAACATGATACATAACGGTTTCGAACTCTTTAGTTAATTTGACGCAGTATAACGGAAAATAACCATGTTACAGGTATATCTTGTTCGCCACGGCGAAACAGAATGGAATGTGGCGCGGCGTATTCAAGGTCAATCCGACAGTGCGCTAACACCGCGAGGCGAGAAGCAGGCTTATCAGACGGCTGAACGTATCAGAACATTGGGCATTACGCATATTTTTACCAGCGATTTGGGGCGTACACGTCAGACGACGGAAATTATCGCCAGTGCCTGCGCCGACTGCCAGATCGTCTTGGAGCCGGGGCTACGCGAATTGCATATGGGCGTTCTTGAAGAACGTGATATTGACACCTTGAGTCTGCAAGAAGAAGCCTGGCGTAAACAGCTGGTGGATGGTACGCCGAACGGTCGGATCCCCGAAGGGGAGTCGATGAGCGAACTGGCCGAACGCATGCATCGCGTGTTGGCGCGTTGCCTGACGTTGCCGAAAGGCAGCCAGCCGTTGTTGGTCAGCCATGGGATGGCGCTGGGATGCTTGTTGAGCACGATACTGGGATTACCCGCATCGGCGGAGCGACGACTGCGTTTGCGCAACTGCTCCCTGTCGCGCATTGATTATCAGCAAAGTCCGTGGCTGGCTCCTGGCTGGGTAGTGGAAACCGCCGGAGATATTTCGCACCTGGATATACCCGCATTGGATGAGCTACAGCGCTGATTGATTCTCGGGGTGCTGGATGGGGATAAGATATTCGCAGCGAATGATTTTTGGGATATCCTCACCCTGTTCGGGATTGGGGTAAAAACGCTCTGCGTCAAACCCCTTCCGACGGGTGATCTGAAATGTCGGCAGACAGGTGTCATACAACGTGATGATAAAATCCTGTAGCCCGTCAGCCGCCCCCTCATAGACAAACATGGCGTAATCGCCGCCCGGTAAGGTGATCGGCTCGCCGGTATGCACGTCGTCCGGCAGGTATTGTGGCTCCAGCGCGGTGGTGTAAAGCACTTCATGCTCGTCGTCTTTTTCCTTGCTCGGCTGCGAATGATGCAGCCCGTACAGTACGGGTGGGATCGTTTTAGTCTCTCCCAGGAACTGACGCCAGTAGTGAATACGGATTTCAGTTCTGAAATTACAAATCTGTTCCAGACGGCAGTTATAGGTTTGCGTCAGGCCGAGCAACTTTGTTTCCGGCAGCGTGATGAACTGGGGCTGTGGCAAGGTGAATTCGCCTAATCGAATCGGCGGATGGATGCCGAAGGTATTCCAGTTATCGGAACGACGATAGGAAGCTGGCGTCTGGGCAAACTGCTTTTTGAATGCCCGGGTGAACGTTTGCTGGGAATCAAAGCGATATTGCAGAGCAATATCCAGGATGGGTCTACTGGTCAGGCAAAGAGCGACCGCAGCTTTGGTAAGCCGCCGTGCGCGAATATATGAACCAATAGCATGGCCTGTGACATCTTTGAACATTCGTTGTAGATGCCATTTTGAATAACCCGCTTTCGCCGCGACATTATCGAGTGATAAAGGCTGGTCGAGATGGCTTTCCAGCCAGTTAAGCAGATCACGTATAATACCGGCTTGATCCATAGATCTTCCTCGTCAAACACATTGAGCACTGAACGTATTGAGATCCTGCATCATAGCAATTTTTTGACATTGTCACCGCTTAAGATTCTTGAAAGTATTCAGCAGGCAATTTGGGTAACATGGCTGACGACGGCGATGTATTTGAGCGTGCGCTTCCCGGTGACGCAATGACGAATCATTTATGACGGATAATCAGAGAATCTGGAATATGAGCAAAAAGTTAATGACAGGTATCGGCTTGTTGATGTTATCGGCGACGAGCGTCGTGCGAGCAGAGCAGATAGGTTCCGTTGACACGGCGTTTAAGTTGCTGGGGCCGGACCATAAAATTGTGGTGGAGGCATTTGACGATCCTGGGGTGAATAATGTTACCTGCTATATCAGCCGGGCAAAAACCGGCGGTATCAAGGGTGGGTTGGGACTGGCGGAGGATACCGCTGATGCGGCGATTTCCTGCCAGCAGGTCGGACCGATTACGTTGACGGATAAAATCAAAAGCGCTGGCGATCGGGGAGAGGTGGTTTTCCAGAAACGGACATCGCTGGTTTTCAAAAAGCTGCAAGTGGTACGGTTTTACGATCAGAAGCGTAATTCGCTGATCTATTTGACCTATTCGGATCGTCTGGTCGATGGGTCGCCAAAGAATGCCTTGAGCGCGGTACCCGTTATGCCATGGGAAAAAGCAGCTAACTGAGAATAGAAAAACAGGTAGCGTTATTTGATGTGAACGCTACTGAAAGAGCCGAAGCAGCAGACTGCTTCGGCTGGGTGATCTCAGTCTTCCAGGTCGCCACAGAAACGATAGCCTTCACCATGGATGGTGGCGATGATTTCCGGCGTATCAGCCGTTGACTCGAAATGTTTACGGATACGGCGGATCGTCACGTCAACGGTGCGGTCATGAGGCTTCAACTCGCGTCCGGTCATTTTCTTCAGCAATTCTGCGCGAGACTGGATTTTTCCGGGATTCTCACAAAAATGCAGCATGGCCCGGAACTCGCTGCGCGGCAGCTTGTATTGCTCGCCGGCCGGGCTGACCAGTGAACGACTGTTGATGTCCAACTCCCAGCCATTGAAGCGGTAGCTTTCAACCAGGCGACGTTCTTCTGTGCCACCGCCCAGATTCATGGTGCGGGACAACAGGTTGCGCGCACGAATTGTCAACTCACGCGGATTGAACGGCTTGGTAATATAGTCATCAGCACCAATTTCCAAACCAAGGATTTTATCGACTTCGTTATCACGGCCAGTGAGGAACATCAATGCAACACTGGCTTGCTCACGTAATTCACGCGCCAACAGCAAGCCATTTTTACCCGGCAGATTGATATCCATGATGACCAGATTGATGTCATTTTCCGACAGAATATGGTGCATTTCTGCGCCATCTGTGGCTTCGTGAACGATGTAGCCTTCTGCCTCAAAAATACTTTTGAGGGTATTACGAGTTACCAACTCGTCTTCAACAATAAGAATGTGCGGCGTCTGCATGTTTGCTACCTAAAATTGCCAACTAAAATATAGAAATCGGAAGTACAGAAGTCGCTGTTATCATTGGAGCTATATGAGGTAAAGGTCACCATCTCACTCAACATTAGACTAAAGTACGTAAATACGTTCCTGGTGCACATTTCACCGGCCAGAGGAATGGCAATTAGGTGATGGCAGAGCGGATCTGACTGCGCTCAAAATGTGGTGCACAGTTTAACCTTATTAACAGCAACATAACAGTAAGCACTGATTTTGCTTGCTGACAAATTTACGGTTCCGTTGACATATATCAAACTTCATTGTAGCACGTTAACTATTTTGTGAAAAAGACTTACAAGATTGCCAGTTTAAGTCACAATTTAGCATCTTTTATACACGATTCAGCATAGCAAATGCTGATGACAGCAATAAGATAGTTTGGCTGAAAATTCGTGGCCTGATGGATATGCGCTGAAATTAATTATCTAATTTTTATTGGAAATAATCAATTAAGACGGCGTTTCTTCAATGAATCCCCCGTTTCTTTTCAGCGGCAGAATGATGCCCGGCATTTTGTTGTGTTGTTGTTAATTTTTCACCGTCATGACGGTTCGGCCTTTGCCCCATTGGAAGCGTTTTCGCCGGCGTATTTTTACGCCATAGAGGATATCTATGCAGTTTCATATTATTTTGGTTAACCCCGCGCGCGCCGAGAACGTGGGTGCGGCAGCTCGAGCGATGAAAACCATGGGATTCAGTAGCTTGCGTATTGTGGGCAGCACCGCCCATCAGGAACCTGCGGCGGGCTGGGTGGCGCACGGTTCGGGAGATATTCTTGGCGCGGCCACGATGTTTTCCACCCTGCAAGCGGCGCTGGCCGATGTGGATTTTACCATTGCGACAACTGCGCGTAGCCGCGCCCGCTTTCGTTATTACTGTACGCCGGTCGAGTTACTGGGGGTTATGCAGGAAAAGGCACACTGGGTCGGCTCTGCCGCGCTGGTGTTTGGGCGTGAAGATTCCGGGCTGACCAATGAAGAGCTTGAGCTGGCCGATGTGTTGACCGGCGTGCCGATGAAGGCTGACTATCCGTCTCTTAATCTGGGACAGGCGGTGATGGTGTACTGCTATCAACTGGCAGAATTAATGCAGATCCAACCGGATAAGGCGAGCCTGCCGCCAGCTGGATCGTTGTCGGCATTGCGGCAGCGTCTGGAACGATTGCTGATGACGCTGGGCGTTAGTGAGGATGAGAAACTGCGAGACTGGATCCATCAACGGCTGGGGCGTTTAGAACATCGCGACACGGCGATGCTGCATACTTTGCTGCATGATGTTGAGAAAGTGCTATCCAAAGAAGATAGCGACAAGTGATTTTTTTGCAGTAAAACATGTTGATTTATAGTTTTTAGTAAATAATTCTCTGGTTTATTCTCTGCCTTGTAGTTGATTTGACGTTTTTCGCGTATCGGTCGATGGGATGAAAAAAAAGAAATCCATTGACTTCAAGAGGCGATTGCCCTAACTAATAGGGCAGAATTTTTTAAATTTACTGAGACAAGCTTTTTCCATGCGTACTATCAGCCTGATCACCACGATTATTACCATCACCGGTACAACCAGTAACGGTGCGGGCTGACGCATACAACGAATCCGAAAAAGCCCGCACCGAACAGTGCGGGCTTTTTTTTATGGCAGAAATTCAGGAGAAAAATAAAAATGCGAGTGTTGAAATTTGGCGGGACTTCGGTGGCAAATGCGGAACGCTTTATGCGCGTTGCCGACATTATCGAAAGCAATGCGCGCCAGGGACAGGTTGCCACCGTACTGTCAGCCCCGGCAAAAATTACCAACCATCTGGTCGCGATGATCGAAAAAACGGTCGCCGGACAGGATTTACTGCCTAACCTTAACGACGCTGAAGCTATCTTCTCTTCTTTGCTGCAAGGTCTTGCCGAGTCCCAGCCCGGTTTTGAACTGGCTCGCCTTAAGTCGCTGGTGGATCAAGAATTTGCCCAGTTAAAACAGGTTCTGCATGGCATCGCGCTGTTGGGGCAGTGTCCCGACAGCGTGAATGCCGCTATCATTTGTCGCGGCGAAAAGCTGTCTATCGCCATTATGGAAGCGGTATTTCAGGCGCGTGGTTATGCGGTTTCCGTCATTAATCCGGTGGAAAAGCTGCTGGCTCAGGGGCATTATCTTGAATCCACCGTTGATATCAACGAATCTACCCGCCGTATAGCCGAAAGCGCCATTCCGAAAGACCACGTGATCCTGATGGCGGGGTTCACTGCGGGTAATGATAAAGGCGAACTGGTGGTGCTGGGCCGTAATGGTTCTGATTATTCTGCCGCGGTGCTGGCCGCTTGTCTGCGCGCCGACTGTTGTGAAATCTGGACGGATGTCGACGGTGTTTATACCTGCGATCCGCGTCAGGTGCCGGATGCCAGGTTGCTGAAGTCGATGTCCTATCAGGAGGCGATGGAGTTATCCTATTTCGGCGCCAAAGTCCTCCACCCCAGAACCATCGCTCCCATCGCCCAGTTCCAGATTCCCTGCCTTATCAAAAACACCGAAAACCCTCAGGCTCCCGGCACGCTGATCGGCATGGACAGCACTGATACGCAATATCCGGTCAAGGGCATCACCAACCTGAATAACATGGCGATGTTTAACGTCTCCGGCCCTGGTATGAAAGGCATGGTCGGTATGGCGGCGCGCGTGTTTGCGGCGATGTCTCGCGCGGGTATCTCGGTGGTGCTGATTACTCAGTCATCGTCTGAATACAGCATCAGTTTCTGCGTCTCGCAGAACGAATTGGCCCGTGCCAAAAAGACGCTGGAAGATGAATTCTATCTGGAACTGAAAGAGGGCGTGCTCGAACCGCTGGATGTCATGGAGCGTCTGGCTATCCTTTCCGTGGTGGGTGATGGCATGCGTACGCTGCGTGGCCTGTCTGCCCGCCTGTTTTCCGCGCTGGCGAGCGCCAATATCAACATCGTCGCCATCGCTCAGGGGTCATCGGAACGTTCCATTTCGGTTGTGGTCAGCAATGATATGGCGACAACCGGCGTCCGTGTCGCTCACCAGATGTTGTTTAATACCGATCAGGTGATCGATGTATTCGTCATTGGCGTAGGAGGAGTCGGCGGCGCGTTGTTGGAGCAGATCCACCGTCAGCAACCGTGGCTTAAACAGAAGCATATCGACCTGCGGGTTGTCGGGATTGCCAACTCCAGGGCGCTGCTGACCAATATTAACGGTATTCCGATGGACACCTGGCGTGATGAACTGGCAAAAGCCAGCGAACCTTTCAATCTGGGTCGTTTGATTCGTCTGGTAAAAGAATATCATTTGCTGAACCCGGTGATTGTCGATTGTACGTCAAATCAGGCCGTAGCCGATCAGTATGCAGACTTTCTGGCGGATGGCTTCCATGTGGTTACGCCGAATAAGAAAGCCAATACCGGTCCTATGAGCTACTACCAGCTGCTGCGCAGCGCCGCCGCGAAATCACGCCGCCGCTTCCTGTACGACACTAACGTAGGCGCCGGTCTGCCAGTCATTGAAAACCTTCAGAACTTGCTGAACGCCGGGGACGAACTGATTCGCTTCACCGGTATTCTGTCGGGTTCGCTGTCCTTCATTTTCGGTAAGCTGGACGAAGGCATGTCTTTATCCGAAGCGACGGCGCAGGCCAAAGAGAAAGGCTATACCGAGCCCGATCCCCGTGATGATTTGTCCGGTATGGATGTCGCGCGTAAGTTGCTGATTCTGGCGCGTGAAGCAGGGTATAAACTGGAGCTGGATGATATTGAAGTCGAGTCTGTCCTGCCAACCAGTTTCGATGCCTCTGGTGATGTGGATAGCTTCATGCGCCGCTTGCCGTCAGTCGATGATGAGTTCGCCAGCCGTATCGCGCAGGCGCGGGATGAAGGTAAAGTGTTACGCTATGTCGGCATGATCGAAGACGGGCGCTGTAAAGTGCAGATCAGCGCAGTGGGTGGCAACGATCCGTTATTCAAAGTCAAAGATGGCGAGAACGCGCTGGCATTCTACAGTCGTTACTATCAGCCACTGCCGTTGGTATTAAGAGGGTATGGCGCCGGTAATGATGTTACCGCCGCTGGTGTATTTGCAGATTTGCTGCGTACCCTGTCATGGAAGTTGGGAGCTTAATTATGGTTAAGGTTTATGCACCGGCATCGATTGGCAACGTCAGCGTCGGGTTTGATGTGCTGGGTGCGGCTGTTTCTCCGGTAGACGGCTCGCTGCTGGGGGACTGTGTCTCTGTTGTCGCTGCGGATCGATTCAGTTTGCGTAGTGAAGGCCGATTCGTCAGCAAATTGCCAGACGATCCAAAGCAAAACATTGTTTATCAATGCTGGGAACGTTTTTGTCAGGAGATTGGTAAAACCGTACCGGTTGCCATGACGCTCGAAAAAAACATGCCGATCGGATCCGGTTTGGGCTCCAGCGCCTGTTCGGTGGTCGCTGGTTTGATGGGAATGAACGAGTTCTGCGGTAAACCACTGGATGACGTCCGTCTGTTGACCCTGATGGGCGAGCTGGAAGGCCGTATTTCCGGCAGCGTACATTATGATAATGTAGCTCCTTGCTTCCTCGGCGGTATCCAGCTGATGCTGGAAGAGGAAGGCATCATCAGCCAGCCGGTACCGGCTTTTGACGACTGGCTATGGGTGATGGCGTATCCGGGCATCAAGGTGTCAACGGCCGAAGCGCGGGCGATTTTACCCGCGCAATATCGTCGTCAGGATTGTGTCAGCCATGGCCGTTATCTGGCCGGTTTTATCCACGCCTGCCATACCGGGCAAGCGTCGCTGGCGGCCAAATTGATGAAAGACGTCATAGCAGAACCCTATCGCACCAAACTCCTGCCCGGTTTCGCCGCAGCACGTAAAGCCGCAGAGGATATCGGCGCGCTGGCCTGTGGTATTTCCGGTTCGGGGCCGACGCTCTTTTCCGTGTGCAATGATATGGACAGCGCACAGCGCCTGGCCCACTGGCTACGGGATAACTATTTGCAGAACGATGAAGGTTTTGTTCATATTTGCCGTCTGGATACAACAGGCGCACGACAACTGGGATAATGCATGAAACTGTACAACCTTAAAGATCATAACGAGCAGGTCAGCTTTGCTCAGGCCATCAAGCAAGGTCTGGGAAGCCAGCAAGGGCTGTTCTTTCCTCTGGAACTGCCTGAGTTTGAGCGTACTGAAATCGATGCGCTGCTGAAACTGGATTTTGTTACCCGCAGCAGCCGTATTCTGTCTGCCTATATCGGTGATGAAATACCGGCGGAGACGGTATTTCAGCGTGTGAAGGCGGCTTTCGCGTTCCCGGCGCCTGTCGCGCCCGTCACAGAAGACATTGCCGCGCTGGAACTGTTCCACGGTCCGACTCTGGCATTCAAAGATTTTGGCGGCCGTTTTATGGCGCAGATGCTGACGGAAGTCTCCGGCGACGACAAGATTACGATTCTGACTGCGACCTCCGGCGACACCGGCGCGGCAGTCGCTCATGCGTTTTACGGTTTGGATAATGTCCGTGTGGTGATCCTTTATCCGCGTGGCAAAATCAGCCCATTGCAGGAAAAACTGTTCTGTACGCTGGGGGGGAATATTCATACTATCGCGGTCGATAGTGATTTTGACGCCTGTCAGGCTCTGGTTAAACAGGCTTTCGACGATGAAGAGCTGAAAAAGACGATTGGTCTGAATTCCGCCAACTCCATCAACATCAGCCGCCTGCTGGCACAAATCTGCTATTACTTTGAAGCGGTCGCACAGTTGCCGCAGGAAGCGCGTAATCAACTGGTCGTCTCCGTACCGAGTGGTAACTTTGGCGACCTGACTGCCGGTCTGTTGGCTAAATCACTGGGGCTGCCGATTAAACGTTTTATCGCGGCAACCAATGCAAATGATACGGTACCGCGTTTCCTGAGCAGCGGAGCCTGGGAACCCAATAAAACGGTCGCGACGCTGTCCAACGCCATGGACGTGAGCCAGCCGAATAACTGGCCGCGAGTGGAGGAATTGTTCCGCCGTAAAAACTGGCAGTTGAAAACGCTGGGCTTTGGTGCGGTGAGTGATGAAACCACCAAAGAAACCCTGCATGAGCTTGAAGCGCTGGGTTATACCTCTGAACCACACGCTGCAATTGCTTATCGTCTGTTGCGCGATCAGCTCCAGCCCGGTGAATTCGGCTTATTCCTTGGAACCGCCCACCCGGCAAAATTCAAGGAAAGCGTAGAGGCCATTCTGGGTAAAGAACTGGAACTGCCTGAAGCGCTGGCGAAACGCGCCGATCTGGCTTTGCTGTCTCATCATTTCCCGAATGATTTCGCAGCGTTGCGTCAGTTCCTGATGACGTTGCCGCAATAACTTCTTTTCAATTTTCAAGGGCGGAGTTCTCCGCCCTTGTCGGGTGATTCGCTTTATTGCTGGTGGCGTTTAAACACCAGTTCGTGAACGGATGATTCCTCTTCTTCGAAAAAGTAACCTTCCAAATTAAAGTCTTTCAGTTGTTCCGGCTGTGTCAGGCGATTCTGGATAATAAAGCGGCTCATCAGCCCGCGCGCTTTTTTGGCATAGAAGCTGATGACTTTAAATTTGCCGTTTTTTTCATCTAAAAATACGGGTTTGATCAGCGTCGCTTGCAGCTTTTTCGGTTGCACCGCTTTGAAATATTCGTCAGAGGCCAGATTGACCAGAATGTCGTCACCTTGTTCGCTCAGGGCCTGATTCAGCTTTTCGGTTATGATGCCGCCCCAGAAACTATACAGGTCCTTACCCGCTTTATTGTTGAGTTTGGTGCCCATTTCCAACCGATAGGGTTGCATCAGATCCAGCGGTCGCAGAACGCCGTATAAACCGGACAGCATACGTAAATGCTTCTGGGCAAAATCAAAATCATCTTCGCTGAAGTTTTCCGCCGCCAAACCCGTATAGACATCCCCCTTAAACGCTAATAGCGCCTGACGCGCATTATCGGGGGTAAAGTCAGGGTGCCAGTCATTGAAACGCGCGGCATTCAAACCGGCCAGTTTGTCGCTGATACTCATGAGCGAAGCGATTTGTGCGGGCGTCAGCGTTTTGCAAACAGAAATCAGCCGGCTGGAATAGTCCAATAGTTCCGGCTGAGTATAGCGTTGTGTTGCTAAAGGACTGGTGTAGTCAAGGGTTTTTGCGGGTGAAAGGGTTATCAGCATGCGCCATGTCCTGTAGGTCCGATTTTGTTGTTTTACTGTAGCAAATATCCAGCAAGAAAGCGGCGATGGTTATAACAGGAAAGGGCAATCGTCAGAACCTCTGTATGAGGTGAAAAGGCTGGCTTGCGTGGGGGGACGTGCGTGTTATTATCAGATTCTGGCTAAAACATGATGCCACCAGTTCATGCACTCAGTATTCATGCACTAACAATCCATGTACAAACAATGAGAAATGCCAACATGACGGATAAACTGACTTCCCTACGCCAATTGACGACGGTTGTGGCTGACACCGGCGATATCGCGGCCATGAAATTGTATCAGCCGCAAGATGCGACCACTAACCCTTCACTGATTCTGAATGCGGCTCAGATCCCTGAATATCGCAAACTGATTGATGAAGCGATCGCCTGGGCCCGTTTGCAGAGCAGCAACCGTGAGCAGCAGGTGGTGGATGCAACCGATAAGCTGGCGGTAAACATTGGTCTTGAGATTTTAAAACTGATCCCGGGCCGTATTTCTACGGAAGTAGATGCTCGTCTGTCTTACGATACGGAAGCCAGCGTTGCGAAAGCAAAACATCTTATTAAGTTGTATAACGATGCCGGCATCAGTAATGACCGCATTCTGATCAAGCTGGCTTCTACCTGGCAGGGTATTCGCGCAGCCGAGCAGTTAGAAAAAGAAGGGATCAACTGTAACCTGACGTTATTGTTCTCTTTTGCTCAGGCTCGGGCGTGTGCTGAAGCGGGCGTTTTCCTGATTTCCCCGTTTGTAGGCCGTATCCTGGATTGGTATAAAGCCAATGGCGATAAAAAAGATTTTGCGCCAGATGAGGATCCAGGCGTTGTTTCTGTTAGTGAAATCTACAGTTACTACAAAGAACATGGCTATGAAACGGTTGTTATGGGCGCAAGCTTCCGTAACGTAGGCGAAATTCTGGAACTGGCTGGCTGTGACCGTCTGACTATCGCCCCGGCGCTGCTGAAAGAGCTGTCTGAAAGCGAAGGCGAAGTTGTTCGCAAGCTTTCTTATACCGGTGATGTGAAGGCGCGTCCGGCGAAGATGACTGAAGCGCAGTTCTACTGGCAGCATAATCAGGATCCCATGGCTGTTGATAAGTTGGCTGACGGTATCCGCAAATTTGCTGTTGACCAGGTGAAGCTTGAAAAAATGATCGCTGACTTACTGTAATTGTTCCTGAGTGTTGAAATAGCCGGATGAGAATGATTGTTCGGCTATTTTTTTGCGCTGCGGGCGCGTTTGCCATTCGCTCACTTGGTATTTAAATAGACGATGATTATTTGGCAACGGTATTGCGGTTTTTTTTGGCAATATAAAGATTTTCGTCAGCACGTTTCATGACGTCTATTAACCCTTCTTCGGCAATATTGTATTTAACCAAGCCAATGCTGACCGTCAGATTTATTCTATTGCCATTTGATGCTTCATAATGGTTATCGTTGATCCGGGCTCTGGCGCGCTCCACCACTATGTAAGCATCATCCAGGTCCATATTGGGTAAAACAATGGCGAACTCATCGCCGCCAATACGCCCAAAAATATCTTCACGACGAAATGATCTTTTTAAAATATCGGCGACAAACTTCAAGGCGTAATCCCCCGCGCTATGGCCGAATGTATCATTCACCCTCTTGAAGTGATCGATATCAATTAAAATCATGCAAACGGGATGTTTGGTAAAATCGGAAATGTTCAGGGCTTTATTCGCCGCCATAAAGAAGGCATCTCGCCGCAGGTATCCTGTCAGATCGTCATATCTGGCTATGGTGGGTAATTCGATCAGGTACTTTTTGGCTAATACAGACAGAAGACTACCTAAAACAGCGGAAATCAGAACAATGCTCAGTATGCCGATGATGCCGGACAACGATCTAAACGTATCAAATAGAGAAGGGGGCGGCGTTTCCGAATTGGTTCTTATGCGAATGCCCAGCAGCTCATCCGTAGGTGATAAAATGGGAAAAATGCTTGTTAATGTATCTTTCCCGGCATATTCACCGATAGATGGTAATTTATTCTGACAGATTCTGATGATCGACATATCATTAAAATGCAGCTCTGTCTCTGAGAGTCGGCCAATACATTCACTGCGCGTATCGCCGGTATTAAAAGCGAAGGTTCTGATGCGGGCAGAAACATAGCTCCCCGTTTTATGGGTAACGTCACTATCTTTAACTTCCGCCCCGGAACTATAAGATGAATAGGCTTTAATCGTTGTATCAAGATTGTGTTTTTCAATTTTCCAGACGTTTTTGTCTGATTCATGCATAAAAGCAACGGTGATAAAAAAAGCCAGTGTGCCGAACAGAAAGAAAGCAGGGATTGGATGGGAAAATATATTTAATATCTTATACTTAATTGTGCTCATAGGGTACTTCCTTGGTGTGGCTTTTTCTATTTCTCAAGGTACTGCAAAAGCGCGTTGATTTTATCATATGATCTAAATGCAGGTTATGATTAATCATAGCCTATCTCGTTATTTTTCCTCTCCATACGTGATGTTTTATTACATAAACATCGGAGATTGGACTCTGCCTTTGAAAAGGCGCCTCATTATATTTCCATTATCTAATTTTCATTTTCTATTTCAGATAGTTATTGACTGGCAAGTTTTGTCGTATTTTCGAGATGCTATTTAATAACTATTATCATGTAAGCAGTATGGAAGACTAGCCAGAAAAGCTTCAGTTGCACAAATTTCTTGTCTGCATGGTGGTTTGGTGGCGTAAATCAGATAATATTCTGATAAGACTAGGTTTTCAGCGAGGTGTTTATGAACATATTGTGTATTGGTCTGGTATCTATTTCTGACCGGGCATCCAGCGGGGTTTATCAGGATAAAGGAATACCCGCATTGAAAGAATGGTTGTCCAGCGCCCTGACCACGCCTTTTGAGATTGAAACCCGTCTGGTGCCCGATGAACAGACTCTGATTGAACAAACGCTATGTGAACTGGTGGATGAACGCGGCTGCCATCTGGTGTTGACCACGGGAGGCACGGGGCCCGCCCGTCGCGATGTGACGCCCGATGCAACGCTGGCGGTAGCCGATCGCGAAATGCCAGGGTTTGGGGAGCAAATGCGGCAGATTAGCCTGCAATTTGTTCCTACAGCCATTTTGTCGAGACAGGTTGGCGTCATTCGTAAACAGGCGTTGATTCTCAATCTGCCGGGACAGCCCAAATCGATTAAAGAAACGCTGGAAGGACTGAAAGATGCGCATGGCAAAGTGGTGATGGCGGGAATTTTTGCCAGCGTGCCTTATTGCATCCAGTTACTGGAAGGCCCTTATATCGAGACCGATCCGCAGGTGGTAGCAGCTTTTCGTCCTAAAAATGCCATACGTGAAATAAAAAACTGAAGTTAGGCGATTTCAAACATAAGATTCAGCTTTGCTGGTGTATCATAATTTTGCCGCTATAGTAATTTTTGCTTTACATAAAGCGGCGGAATTTTATTGATCTCACTCTTGCACTGCACGGTAACTTATGGCAAACGAGCATCTTCACCTTCATTCACAACATCGCCGATTAAATCGGCAGGATTATAAAACGCTGTCTCTGGCTGCGCTGGGTGGCGCGCTGGAGTTTTATGATTTCATCATTTTCGTTTTTTTCGCTGCCGTTATTGGCGATCTCTTTTTCCCGTCGGATATTCCCGAGTGGCTGCGTCAGGTTCAGACCTTTGGCATCTTTGCCGCCGGTTATCTCGCGCGTCCGCTGGGGGGCATTGTTATGGCCCACTTTGGCGATCTGGTCGGGCGTAAAAAGATGTTCAGTCTGAGTATCTTGCTGATGGCTTTGCCCACGCTGGCCATGGGGATGCTGCCGACCTATGAGGTTATCGGCATCGCGGCACCGCTGCTTCTGCTATTGATGCGAGTGCTGCAAGGCGCGGCCATTGGCGGTGAAGTGCCTGGGGCATGGGTATTCGTCTCAGAGCATGTTCCACGCTCGCGCATCGGTTTTGCCTGCGGCATCCTGACCGCAGGGCTGACCATGGGGATTTTGTTGGGATCGCTGGTGGCCACCTTGCTGAATACGGTACTGACTTCCGATCAGATGTTGGCCGGCGGCTGGCGTTTGCCGTTCTTTATTGGCGGGATCTTTGGGCTGGTGGCGATGTATTTACGCCGTTGGTTGCAGGAAACGCCGATCTTTATGGAAATGCAGGCCCAAAAGAAATTGGCGGAAGAGTTACCGTTGAAATCGGTGGTGGTGAATCACCGGAAAGCGGTGGTGGTTTCCATGCTGCTGACCTGGATGCTGTCCGCTTGTATTGTCGTGGTGATTCTTATGGCGCCGACGTATCTGCAAAAAGTACATGGTATTTCTGCCGCACTCGCATTACAGGCAAACTGTCTGGCGACGATTATGCTGATGGTGGGCTGCATCGGCGCCGGCCTGCTTGTTGACCGCTTCGGCGCCAGTAAAATGTTTATCCTGGGCAGTTTGTCGCTGGCCGTATGCAGTTGGTTCTTTTACAGCACGGCGGCGGGCAATCCGGGTCTGCTTTTTATCGGCTACGCGATTGTCGGCTTAAGCGTCGGCGTTGTTGGCGCGGTTCCTTATGTGATGGTGCGCGCTTTCCCGGCGGAAGTCCGTTTCTCGGGGATCTCGTTTTCTTATAATGTTTCCTATGCGATCTTCGGCGGTTTAACGCCGATCTTTGTCACATTGATTATGAAGATAACGCCGCTGGCTCCGGCATTTTATGTGCTGACGCTGTCCGGCGTCGGTCTGCTGTTGGGGATTTATTTGCATCGTGATTTGAATAGCGAGCGGCACGACAAACTGGCGGGGGAAGAGGATTCCCGTTCACCTGTCGGTATTTAATTCGGTTGCCTGTAACGGTAAAAAGCCCAGTCATGTTGACTGGGCTTCCTTTATCACTGAATAGCCGTGAAACTCAGTGTGTACCGCACGCGCCGATTGGCAGAACGGTGCGACCATATTGCTCGTTCAGCACTTCAGCCATCGCGAGATAAATCGCACTTGCACCGCAGATAATGCCTTCGAAACCGGCAAAAGTCAGCAGTGCATGGTTCCCGGTGAAATTACCGATTGCCAGCAAGGCAAACAGAACGGTGAGGCTGGCAAAAACAAACTGTAGCGCGCGGTTGGCCCGCAATGTTCCGAAGAACATAAACAGCGTGAAAACGCCCCACAGACCAAGAAATACCCCCAGGAACTGTGCATCACTGGCGTCTGCCAGACCCATTTTAGGCAGCATGATAATAGCGACCAGTGTCAGCCAGAACGCGCCGTAAGAGGTGAACGCGGTCATGCCGAAGGTATTCCCTTTTTTGTATTCCAGTAGTCCTGCCAGAATCTGGGCAATACCGCCGTAAAAAATGCCCATGCTGAGAATAATAGAAGAAAGCGGGAAAAAGCCTGCGTTGTGCAAGTTCAGTAAAATAGTTGTCATCCCGAAGCCCATCAGTCCTAATGGACCGGGATTCGCCAACGTGTTCGTATGCATAAATCCTCTGCAATAACAGATCATCAAAATAGGTGTTGTTTAAGGTGTTATTGCCCGCCATAACGCCGGGGATTTCCTTTTTTTGTGGCCTGCCACCCTTGGCCATCCCCTGACGGGACGTTGCGGCGCAACGTCAAAATTTTTCCTGAAAATTATTTTTTACAGCGAGCGCGGCATCATATCGGGCGCGCTGAGCGGACACAACATGGCGAAGAAAGAATAGTTTGATCCCACAGGGGATAACGGTCATTTTTTTTCATGTCCCCCCTTGATGATGGAATTGTTGACCCCATCTTATTTCCAACCAAAACAGTTTGACCATGCCAGAAAGGTTTATGTGGGATCGTTAAATTTGCATCGCCATCTCTGAATAGACGGCGATGCAAAAGAAAAACGAGGTCATGACGTTGAAAAACGACATACCGCCCGCATAGTAGGTTGAACTACCACACCGAATATGACTTTATTAGTGGAGATGTTTAGATGGGTAAGATTATTGGTATCGACCTGGGTACGACCAACTCTTGTGTAGCGATTATGGACGGTACGCAGGTTAAAGTACTGGAAAACAGCGAAGGCGATCGCACGACACCTTCAATCATTGCTTATACGCAAGACGGTGAAACTCTGGTTGGCCAACCGGCTAAACGTCAGGCGGTGACTAACCCGAAAAATACCCTGTTTGCGATTAAGCGTCTGATTGGTCGTCGTTTTAAAGACGAAGAAGTACAGCGCGACACCAATATTATGCCGTACAAAATCATTGCGGCCGATAATGGTGATGCCTGGTTGGAAGTGAAAGACCAGAAAATGGCTCCGCCGCAGATTTCAGCTGAAGTGCTGAAGAAAATGAAGAAAACGGCCGAAGATTATCTGGGTGAAGCGGTGACTGAAGCGGTGATTACCGTTCCGGCCTACTTCAACGATGCTCAGCGTCAGGCAACCAAAGATGCAGGGCGTATCGCAGGTCTGGAAGTAAAACGTATCATTAACGAACCGACGGCGGCGGCGCTGGCGTATGGTTTGGATAAGGAAGTGGGTAACCGCACCATTGCGGTATATGACCTGGGTGGTGGTACTTTCGATATTTCTATCATCGAAATCGATGAGGTTGATGGCGAAAAAACTTTCGAAGTTCTGGCAACCAACGGTGATACCCACCTGGGTGGCGAAGATTTCGATAGCCGTCTGATCAATTATCTGGTTGATGAATTCAAGAAAGATCAGGGTTTCGATCTGCGTAACGATCCGCTGGCTATGCAGCGTCTGAAAGAAGCCGCAGAAAAAGCCAAGATTGAACTGTCTTCTGCACAACAGACTGACGTGAATCTGCCGTACATCACCGCGGATGCAACGGGGCCGAAACACCTGAACATCAAAGTGACGCGCGCCAAACTGGAGTCGTTGGTAGAAGATCTGGTGAATCGTTCTCTGGAGCCGCTGAAAGTTGCTTTGCAGGATGCCGGACTGTCCGTGTCTGAAATCCAGGATGTGATTCTGGTGGGTGGTCAGACTCGTATGCCACTGGTACAGAAGAAAGTGGCTGACTTCTTCGGTAAAGAACCACGTAAAGACGTGAACCCGGATGAAGCCGTTGCTATCGGTGCTGCGGTTCAGGGCGGCGTTCTGTCGGGTGATGTGAAAGACGTGCTGCTGCTGGACGTGACCCCATTGTCTCTGGGTATCGAAACCATGGGTGGCGTGATGACGGCGCTGATTGCCAAAAACACCACTATTCCGACCAAGCACAGCCAGGTGTTCTCGACAGCGGAAGATAACCAGTCTGCGGTAACCATTCATGTACTGCAGGGTGAACGTAAACGTGCGCATGACAACAAGTCTCTGGGCCAATTCAATCTGGATGGTATCCAGCCTGCGCCGCGCGGTATGCCGCAGGTCGAAGTGACCTTTGATATCGATGCGGATGGTATCCTGCATGTTTCCGCGAAAGATAAGAACAGCGGTCGTGAGCAGAAAATCACTATCAAGGCATCCTCTGGTCTGAATGAGGACGAGATCCAGAAAATGGTTCGCGATGCCGAGGCGAATGCGGAATCTGACCGTAAGTTTGAAGAACTGGTTCAGACCCGTAACCAGGGCGATCACCTGTTGCATAGCACTCGCAAGCAGCTGGAAGAAGTGGGTGATAATCTGGCCGCTGATGATAAAACCGCTGTTGAAGACGCCTTGAAAGCATTGGAAAGCGCGCTGAAAGGTGAAGACAAAGCGGATATCGAAGCGAAAATCCAGGCGCTGGTTCAGGCTTCCGGTAAGCTGCTGGAAGCGTCTCAGCCACAGGCTCAGGCGGGTGCTGAAAGTGCGGCCGGTGATACTTCCGCTCGTAAAGACGACGATGTAGTTGATGCCGAGTTTGAAGAAGTAAAAGATAAAAAATAATCGCCCTTGAGCGGGCGCAGTAACGGTAACTATTAACTGTTGCTGGCAACCAGCACGGGCGTTGAGGAAACTCTGCGCCCGTGCACGCATGTTGAGGGCAGGAAAAAAAGAATGGCGAAGCAAGACTATTACGAGATTTTAGGCGTTGCTAAAGGTGCGGAAGAGCGTGAGATTAAGAAGGCTTATAAGCGTCTGGCGATGAAGTATCACCCGGATCGTAATTCTGGTGATAAAGAGGCCGAAGCCCGCTTTAAAGAGATTAAGGAAGCCTACGAGATCCTCACCGACTCACAGAAACGTGCCGCCTACGATCAGTACGGCCATGCTGCATTTGAACAAGGTGGTATGGGAGGCGGTGGTTTTGGCGGCGGAGCCGATTTTGGTGATATTTTTGGCGACGTCTTCGGTGATATTTTTGGCGGTGGTCGCCGCCAGCGCGCGAGTCGCGGCGCCGATTTACGCTATAACATGGAGCTGTCGCTGGAAGAGGCTGTCCGCGGGGTTTCCAAAGAGATCCGTATCCCTACGCTTGAAGAGTGCGATGTTTGCCATGGCAGCGGGGCTAAGCCTGGCAGCTCGCCCGTCACCTGTCCGACCTGTCATGGTAACGGTCAGGTACAGATGCGTCAGGGCTTTTTCACCGTTCAACAAGCCTGTCCGCACTGTCATGGCCGTGGGAAGATCATTAAAGATCCCTGCACGAAATGTCACGGTCATGGCCGGGTAGAAAAGAGCAAAACGCTGTCGGTGAAGATCCCTGCCGGGGTGGATACGGGCGATCGCATCCGTTTGTCAGGAGAAGGGGAAGCGGGGGAACATGGCGCGCCAGCCGGCGATTTATACGTTCAGGTTCAGGTGAGACCGCATCCGATTTTCCAGCGCGAAGAAAACAATCTGTACTGTGAAGTGCCGATTAATTTTGCCATGGCGGCGCTGGGCGGGGAAATTGAAGTGCCGACGCTGGATGGCCGGGTTAAGCTGAAAGTCCCCGCGGAAACGCAAACCGGGAAACTGTTCCGTATGCGCGGCAAAGGCGTGAAATCTGTTCGCGGCGGCGTTCAGGGCGATTTGTTGTGTCGGGTTGTGGTGGAAACGCCGGTTAACCTGAACGAGCGTCAAAAGCAACTGCTGCAAGAACTGGAAGAAAGCTTTGGCGGCCCATCAGGGGAAAGAAACAGCCCGCGTTCCAAGAGCTTTTTCGATGGTGTGAAGAAGTTTTTTGACGATCTGATCTAATCTGAAGTTGGCTTTGGGCAAAACAAGAATCCGGCTGGTAGCAACCAGCCGGATTGCATATCCTGCCGGCGTCGGGATCGGCTGTACCGTTGGGCGATATCGTGAATAACAGGGAAAAAGCATTTCCTGCTGAAGACGCAAAAAAACCGGCCTGAGCCGGTTTTTTTAACAACAATACAATACGCGAAACGCGATTATTGCATAGCGTTAATGCGCGCAACCAGATTGGATTTATGACGTGCAGCTTTATTTTTGTGGATCAGGCCTTTACCAGCCTGACGATCCACGATCGGTTGCATATCATTAAACGCATTCTGTGCCGCTTCTTTATCGCCAGTCGCGATCGCCGCGTATACTTTCTTGATGAAAGTACGCATCATGGAACGACGGCTTGCGTTATGCTTACGGCGCTTCTCAGATTGTACGGCGCGTTTCTTAGCTGATTTGATATTAGCCAAGGTCCAACTCCCAAATATATTCTATCGAGGACAATTCAAAGGCCGAGGAATATGCCCTTTTAGCCTTCGTTTGTCAATGGATTTGTGCAAATAAGCGCCGTTTGTACGTCGACGCTTGTTACGTTGTGATGGCGCAGGATTTTAACAGCTTCACGCGCCGGAATACAGCTTTTCGCATCATAAATTGATTATACCTGTCATCTTGCAGTTTGCGATCGCGTTGACGCTGCCTCGTGGCGTAAGCCATCGCGTTAACCAAGTTCCTGATGATTCATTCGATTGTCACTTTACCGCACCTGGATATCCCCCAATGGGGTGTACGTGATGAAACAATTCATCATATAAAACCCGGTCTGAATATCCGGTATGTTGCGGCGATCTACCGACGATTCAGCCAAAAATAGCAGAAATGGAGAGCGTATCGGGCATCGCGGCAGCAAAAGGCGTGAATCGCGGGTTAACCTTACTCGCTGTACAAGGTATAATCCGCCGATTTCCATTATTTAACCCATTTGTTCTGAGCCAGCCATGCAGCTAATTCGCGGTATACACAATCTTCGGGCACACCATTATGGCTGTGTGCTCACTATTGGTAATTTTGACGGCGTGCACCGCGGACATCAAATGTTGCTGGAGCGCTTGAAGCAGGAAGGACAGGCGCGCGGTTTACCCGTCATGGTGATGATCTTTGAACCGCAGCCGCTGGAATTGTTTTCTGCCGAAAAAGCGCCTGCGCGTTTGACTCGCCTGCGCGATAAAGTGAATTATCTGGCGAAGGCGGGGGTAGATTACCTGCTGTGCGTGAAGTTTGATGCGCATTTTGCCGCCAATCATGCCCAAACGTTTGTATCTACGCTGTTGGTGGAAAAACTGGGCGTCCGGTTTCTGGTGGTCGGAGACGACTTTCGTTTCGGGGCTGGTCGGCAGGGCGATTTCCTGTTATTACAAGATGCCGGGCTTAAGGCTGGGTTTGATGTCATCAGTACCGACTCATTCTGTAATAGCGGTAAACGGGTGAGCAGCACCGCCGTTCGCGAAGCGCTCAGCCATGATGATCTCGCGCTGGCGGAAAACCTGTTGGGCCATCCCTATAGTATTTCCGGGCGCGTAGTGCATGGAAATGAATTAGGGCGGACCATCGGTTTTCCGACCGCCAATCTGCCGTTGAAACGTCAGGTTTCGCCAGTCAGCGGCGTTTATGCTGTCAGTGTATATGGTCTGGGCGATGAGCCGTTGCCGGGCGTTGCCAATATCGGCACTCGTCCGACGGTAACGGGAGACCGGCGCCAGCAGCTTGAAGTGCATCTACTGGACGTGACGATGGATCTGTATGGTCGTCATATTGAAGTGGTACTGCGTAAAAAGATACGTAATGAACAGCGTTTTGCCTCGCTTGAAGCCTTAAAGCAGCAAATCGCCGATGATGTGGTGACGGCCCGGATATTTTTTGGGTTAAAGACACCGGTTTAATTTTTCTAGCCGAAGACGAAATCGAGAATCTAATGAGTGACTATAAGACTACCCTGAATTTGCCGGAAACAGGGTTCCCGATGCGTGGCGATTTGGCCAAGCGTGAACCTGACATGCTGAAACGTTGGTATGAGCAGGATCTGTACGGGATTATTCGTAATGCCAAAAAAGGTAAAAAAACCTTCATTCTGCATGATGGCCCTCCGTATGCGAATGGCAGCATTCATATTGGTCACTCGGTTAACAAAATTCTTAAAGATATTATCGTTAAGTCTAAAAGTCTGTCTGGCTATGACTCCCCTTATGTGCCGGGCTGGGACTGCCATGGCCTGCCTATCGAACTGAAAGTCGAACAGTTGATCGGTAAGCCGGGAGAGAAGGTGAGCGCGGCGGAATTCCGCGCCGAGTGCCGTAAATACGCGGCCGAACAGGTCGCCGGTCAGAAGAAAGACTTTATTCGCCTGGGCGTATTAGGTGACTGGGAACATCCTTACCTGACGATGGATTTCCAGACTGAAGCGAACATTATTCGGGCGCTGGGTCGCATTATTGAAAACGGCCACCTGCTTAAAGGTGCGAAACCGGTTCACTGGTGCGCCGACTGTGGTTCTGCGCTGGCCGAAGCCGAAGTGGAATATTACGATAAAACCTCGCCGTCCATCGATGTTGCGTTCAATGCCGTTGATCGCGGTGCGGTGCTGGCGAAATTCGGTCTGTCTGCTGATGCGGTGAAAGGCGATGTCTCGTTGGTCATTTGGACGACTACGCCCTGGACGTTGCCTGCCAACCGGGCGATTGCGCTTAATGCTGACTTTGAGTATGTCCTGCTTCAGGTGGCAGGGAAAAACATTATTGTTGCGGATGGATTAGCCGCCGCTGTCGCCCAGCGTATCGCCGGAGACGCTAACGGCGACGCGACGTTTGTTGAGTTAACCGAAAATAAGGTAAAAGGCAGCGAGTTGGAACTGTTGCGTTTCCAACATCCGTTCATGGGCTTTGACGTTCCGGTTATTCTGGGCGAGCACGTGACGCTGGACGCGGGTACCGGTGCGGTGCATACCGCACCGGGGCATGGTCCGGAAGACTACGTCATCGGTCAGCAGTATGGGTTGGAAATCGCCAATCCGGTAGGGCCGAACGGCTGCTACCTGAGCGGGACTTATCCTGAACTGGACGGTAAGTTTGTCTTTAAAGCCAATGATCTCATTGTTGAGATTCTGCGTGAAAAAGGCGCTCTGCTGCATGTGGAAAAACTGCTGCACAGCTATCCGTGCTGCTGGCGTCACAAAACGCCTATCATCTTCCGTGCCACTCCGCAGTGGTTTGTCAGCATGGATCAGAAAGGTCTGCGTCAGCAGTCTCTGGCTGAAATCAAAGGCGTGCAGTGGATCCCTGACTGGGGTCAGGCACGTATTGAAGCGATGGTCGCTAACCGTCCCGACTGGTGTATTTCCCGTCAGCGCACCTGGGGCGTACCGATGTCGTTGTTCGTTCACAAAGAAACGGAAGAATTGCATCCGCGCACCAGCGAACTGATTGAGGCCGTTGCCAAACGCGTTGAGCAGGATGGTATTCAGGCATGGTGGGATCTTGATCCGGCCGATGTATTGGGGGCTGAGGCCGAACATTACGTTAAGGTGCCGGATACGCTGGACGTATGGTTCGACTCCGGGTCAACGCATGCTTCGGTGGTTGATGTTCGCCCTGAGTTTGGCGGTCATTCCGCGGATATGTACCTTGAAGGTTCCGATCAACATCGCGGCTGGTTTATGTCTTCACTGATGATCTCTACCGCGATCAAAGGTAAAGCGCCTTATCGTCAGGTTCTGACTCACGGTTTCACCGTTGATGGTCAGGGTCGCAAGATGTCCAAGTCGATCGGCAATACCGTCAGCCCGCAGGATGTGATGGATAAACTGGGGGCCGATATTCTGCGTCTGTGGATCGGTTCAACTGATTATTCGGGCGAGATCGCCGTTTCCGATGAGATTCTGAAACGTTCAGCCGATGCTTATCGTCGTATTCGTAATACCGCACGTTTCCTGCTGGCCAACCTGAACGGATTCGATCCGCAGCAGCATATGGTGAAACCCGAAGAAATGGTGGTGCTGGATCGCTGGGCGGTCGGCTGTGCGAAAGCGGCGCAGGAAGAGATTATCGAAGCCTACGAGAGCTATGATTTTCACCGTGTCGTACAACGGCTGATGCAGTTCTGCTCCATTGAAATGGGCTCGTTCTATCTTGATATCATCAAGGACCGTCAATACACCGCGAAAGGCGACAGCGTTGCCCGTCGCAGCTGTCAGACGGCGCTGTATCATATCTGCGAAGCGCTGGTTCGCTGGATGGCGCCTATCCTGTCATTCACCGCAGATGAAATCTGGGGCTACCTGCCGGGCGATCGCGCTCAGTATGTCTTTACCGAGGAGTGGTATGACGGCCTGTTCGGCCTGGATTCGGCCGAGACCATGAATGACGCTTTCTGGGCGGACATCCTGAAAGTGCGCAGTGAAGTCAACAAAGTGATTGAGCAGGCGCGTAATGACAAGCGAATCGGCGGATCGCTGGAAGCATCCGTCACTCTTTATGCCGATGCCAATCTGGCGGGTAAATTGAATCGACTGCATCAGGAACTGCATTTTGCGCTGTTGACCTCGAAAGCGCTGGTTGAGCGCTATGAAGACGCGCCTGCCGATGCGCAAGCTACGGAACTCTCCGGACTGAAAATTGCCTTAAGCAAGGCGGAAGGGCACAAGTGTCCTCGCTGCTGGCACTATGAGTCAGATATCGGCATTAACGCCGATCAGCCTGACATTTGTGGTCGCTGTGCAACTAACGTCGGCGGCAATGGAGAAGAGCGTAAATTTGTCTGATGAATAAATCGATCTGTTCGAGCGGATTGCGCTGGCTTTGGCTGGCGCTACTGGTTTTGGTTATCGACCTTGGCAGCAAACAGTGGATTCTCGCTCACTTTGCGCTGGGGGAGACGCAGCCTCTGTTTCCTTCTCTGAATCTGCACTATGCGCGGAATTACGGTGCGGCATTCAGTTTCCTGGCAGATAAAGGCGGCTGGCAGCGCTGGTTCTTTGCGGGTATTGCGGTAACGATTGTGGTCGCCTTGCTGGTGATGATGTATCGCGGCAGTGCGCGGCAAAAGTTAAATAACATTGCTTACGCGCTGATCATCGGCGGTGCGTTAGGCAATCTGTTTGACCGGACGTGGCATGGATTTGTTGTGGACTTCATCGACTTCTATATGGGGGACTGGCACTTCGCCACCTTTAATCTGGCAGATAGCGCGATCTGTGTTGGCGCTGCGCTGATCGTACTGGAAGGTTTTTTCAATACGCATGATGATGCCGTCAAACAAAAGGGTCACTGATGTCTGAGACTGTACAGAGCAACAGCGAGGTGCTGGTGCACTTTATCCTGACGTTGGCGGATGGTTCTGCGGCGGAGTCTACCCGCGAAAGCGGTAAACCCGCGTTGTTCCGCCTGGGGGATGGCAGTTTGTCCAGCGAATTGGAACAGAACCTGCTGGGGCTCAGGCGCGGCGACAGACGTAAGTTCACGTTACCGCCGGAATCTGCGTTTGGGCCGACCAATCCCGATCTGATTCAGTTCTTCCTGCGTCGTGATTTTGCCGGGACCGGCGTGCCGGATGTGGGCACGATTATGCTGTTCAGCGGCATGGGCGGTAATGATATGCCCGGAATTATCCGCGAAGTGGCGGAAGAGTCCATCACCGTGGATTTCAATCACCCGCTGGCAGGCCAGGCTATTACGTTCGATCTGGAAGTGCTGGAGATCGATCCTTTACGGCAGGAGGTTCCCCATGCAAATCTTGCTGGCTAACCCACGCGGTTTTTGTGCGGGGGTCGATCGGGCTATCAGCATTGTTGAACGAGCGCTGGAGATATACGGTACGCCAATCTACGTTCGTCACGAAGTGGTTCATAATCGCTATGTGGTTAACGGATTACGTGAACGCGGGGCGATATTCATTGAGCAGATTAATGAAGTACCGGATGGTTCGATTCTGATTTTCTCTGCGCATGGCGTTTCACAGGCGGTGCGTGCCGAAGCAAAAAGCCGCGACCTGACGGTGTTTGATGCCACCTGTCCTCTGGTGACCAAGGTGCATATGGAAGTGGCCCGTGCCAGCCGTAAAGGGACCGAAGCGATTCTGATTGGGCATGCGGGTCACCCGGAAGTGGAAGGCACGATGGGGCAGTACAATAACGTCAAAGGCGGAATGTATCTGGTCGAGTCGCCCGAGGATGTTTGGCAGTTGCAGGTGAAGGATGAAACCGACCTCTGCTTTATGACACAGACGACGTTGTCGGTTGATGATACCTCGGCGGTGATTGACGCGCTGCGCGCGCGTTTCCCGCAAATTGTTGGTCCGCGCAAAGATGATATCTGTTATGCCACCACGAACCGCCAGGAAGCGGTACGTAATCTGGCGGCTGAAGCGGACGTGGTGCTGGTGGTGGGTTCCAGGAACTCTTCCAACTCCAATCGTTTGGCTGAACTGGCTCAGCGGGCGGGCAAAGCCGCCTACCTGATTGATGCGGCAGAAGACATTCAGGAAAGCTGGTTGACTGGCGTGTCACAGGTTGGCGTCACCGCCGGCGCATCAGCGCCGGATATTCTGGTTCAGCAGGTCATTAAACGCTTGCAGGCGTTAGGCGGCAAGATTACCGTTGAAATGCAGGGGCGTGAAGAGAATATCGTTTTTGAAGTACCGAAAGAGCTGCGTGTAGAAGTAAAACAGATCGATTAATATACTGCGGCGGTGCGGTCTGCACCGCCGTCCTCTCCATTTGCGTCTTCTTTTGTCTGCGTATTGTACGATTCACCACTGATAACGATGTGATAAAAATGCATGTTTATGCGTTAATACATTAAGTGGCTTTCGGCGCAACGACTTATCCTGTGAGCACCTTTGTTGCCGCTTACGTTTTTAGCGACGGTTTTTCAGGATATTGATCGGATAATTTTACTGATTTTATCTCTCTTCTCACATAATTTTCTAATCTGGTCATAAATCCACTGGCGATAGCGCTTCACGCTCGTTAATCTGACATGATTCGTTGGAAGTATTACAGAGAGAGACATTATGAAGGATTCATCCATTCGTATCGCGATTGCGGGCTCAGGTGGCCGTATGGGGCGTCAGCTGATTCAGGCCGTTGATCAAACTGAAGGCGCGGTATTGGGCGCAGCGCTGGAGCGCGCCGGCTCATCCCTGGTCGGGACTGATGCGGGTGAACTGGCCGGATTGGGAAAAACGGGCGTGTTGGTCAACGATAGTCTGGAGGCCGTCCGTGATGACTTTGATATTTTGATCGATTTTACTCGTCCAGAAGGCACGCTGGCGCATCTGGCCTTTTGTCGTCAGCATCGTAAGGCCATGATTATCGGCACAACGGGCTTCGATGATGAAGGTAAAGCGGCTATTGCACAGGCATCTCAGGATATCGGCATTGTGTTCGCGGCCAACTTCAGCGTGGGTGTCAACGTTATGCTGAAGCTGTTGGAGAAAGCGGCCAAAGTCATGGGCGACTACACTGATATTGAGATCGTTGAAGCGCACCATCGGCATAAAGTGGATGCGCCTTCAGGTACGGCGCTGGCGATGGGCGAGGTAATTGCCGGTGCGTTGGGACGCGATCTGAAAACGTGCGCGGTGTATGCGCGCGAAGGCCATACCGGCGAACGCGATCCAAAAAGTATTGGTTTTGCCTCTGTCCGGGCGGGCGATATCGTTGGCGAACATACGGCAATGTTTGCTGATATCGGTGAACGCATCGAGATTACCCATAAGGCTTCCAGTCGCATGACTTTTGCAAATGGTGCGGTAAGGGCGGCTATTTGGATAAGTGATGTAAAAAATGGTCTTTTTGATATGAGGGATGTGCTTTCCCTTGATGATTTATAATAAGATTTTTTATTTTTTATAATTCATAACTAAATGATAAAAGTAACGATTTCTATCGTTACTTTTATTAATTGGGTTATTGATTCGGCATCGTGTTATAGTTCTTTTTTTAGCTGATTTTATTCGTTTTTCATGTCTGATTTACCCGCTCTGAACCAACAAACAGACGATGTTGGTTGATTATCACCCATATTTTAACAATGTCGGTTAGCAACCGTTTACTTAGCCTAGTTGATATCTCTTTTTAAGGTCGTGAGCGGTTATTCACGGTAGAAAGCATAAAAAGGTGAGAAAAAAGACGGTTGGAGTAGACAAGTTGGCAGGCCATCATTAAAATGCGCCCAATTTGCCAAAAATTTACCTTACAGGTGGTTTTTGCATTGATTTAGATCGGTGAATCTGAATTAATATGCAAATAACATGATTGTTTATTCCTTGGAGGGTGTTTTGATTAAGTCAGCGCTATTGGTTCTGGAAGACGGAACCCAATTCCACGGTCGGGCCATTGGGGCAGAAGGAACGGCAGTGGGGGAAGTGGTCTTCAATACGTCGATGACCGGTTATCAAGAAATCCTTACTGATCCTTCCTATTCCCGCCAGATTGTCACTCTCACTTATCCCCATATTGGTAATGTCGGCACCAATGCCAGCGACGAAGAATCACCTTCCGTACATGCTCAGGGCCTTGTTATTCGTGACCTGCCGCTGATTGCCAGTAACTACCGTAGTGAAGAAACCCTGTCTGATTACCTCAAGCGCAACAATATCGTGGCCATCGCCGATATCGATACCCGCAAGCTGACCCGTTTACTGCGTGAAAAAGGCGCTCAGAACGGCTGCATTATCGCGGGCGATACGCCGGATGCGGCACTGGCGCTGGAAAAAGCCAAGGCGTTTCCCGGGCTGAAAGATATGGATTTGGCAAAAGAAGTAACCACGGCGGAAAGCTATAGCTGGTTGCAAGGTAGCTGGACGTTGGAGGGCGATTTACCCGAAGCTAAGCAGGAAAGCGAACTGCCTTTCCATGTGGTCGCTTATGACTATGGCGTGAAGCGCAATATCCTGCGTCTGCTGGTGGACAGAGGATGCCGTCTGACGGTCGTTCCGGCGCAAACCTCCGCGGAAGACGTGCTGAAGCTTAACCCGGACGGCATTTTCCTGTCTAACGGTCCGGGGGATCCGGCGCCTTGTGATTATGCGATCCGCGCGATTAAAACCTTCCTGGATACGGACATCCCGGTCTTCGGTATCTGCCTCGGTCACCAACTGCTGGCGCTGGCAAGCGGCGCCCGGACGATCAAAATGAAATTGGGTCACCACGGCGGCAACCACCCGGTAAAAGATCTGGATAACAATCGCGTGATGATTACCGCGCAGAACCACGGTTTTGCGGTTGATGAAAATAACCTGCCTGACACGCTGCGCGTAACGCACAAATCATTGTTTGACCATACGGTTCAGGGTATTCATCGCACCGATAAACCGGCTTTCAGTTTTCAGGGGCACCCGGAAGCCAGCCCCGGCCCGCACGATGCGGCGCCCTTTTTCGACCACTTTATTGAATTGATTCAGACCTACCGTTCTTCAGCGAAATAATCAGGAGCGAGAAAATGCCAAAACGTACAGATATTAAAAGCATCCTGATTCTGGGCGCCGGTCCGATTGTTATCGGTCAGGCGTGTGAATTTGACTACTCTGGCGCACAGGCGTGTAAAGCGCTGCGTGAAGAGGGATACCGCGTCATTCTGGTGAACTCCAACCCGGCCACCATTATGACCGACCCGGAAATGGCCGATGCGACCTACATTGAGCCGATTCATTGGGAAGTGGTGCGTAAAATCATCGAGAAAGAGCGTCCGGATGCGGTGCTGCCGACCATGGGCGGTCAGACGGCGCTGAACTGCGCGCTGGAGCTGGAACGTCAGGGCGTACTGGCCGAATTTGGCGTCACGATGATTGGCGCTACCGCGGATGCGATCGATAAAGCCGAAGACCGCCGTCGTTTTGACGTCGCGATGAAGAAAATTGGCCTGGATACGGCGCGCTCCGGTATTGCACATAATATGGAAGAAGCGCTGGCCGTGGCGGCAGACGTGGGCTTCCCCTGTATTATCCGCCCTTCCTTTACCATGGGCGGCACCGGGGGGGGCATTGCTTACAACCGCGAAGAGTTTGAAGAGATTTGCGAGCGCGGTCTGGATCTTTCCCCCACCAAAGAACTGCTGATCGACGAATCCCTGATCGGTTGGAAAGAGTATGAAATGGAAGTGGTTCGCGACAAGAACGACAACTGTATCATCGTCTGTTCTATCGAGAACTTCGATGCCATGGGGATTCATACCGGTGACTCCATCACGGTTGCGCCGGCGCAAACCCTGACTGACAAAGAATATCAAATCATGCGTAACGCCTCGATGGCGGTACTGCGTGAAATCGGGGTGGAAACCGGCGGTTCGAACGTCCAGTTCTCGGTGAACCCGAAAAATGGTCGTCTGATCGTTATCGAAATGAACCCGCGAGTTTCTCGTTCTTCCGCACTGGCTTCTAAAGCAACGGGTTTCCCGATTGCAAAAATCGCCGCCAAGCTGGCGGTGGGGTATACGCTTGATGAACTGATGAATGACATCACCGGCGGTCGCACTCCGGCGTCGTTTGAACCGTCCATCGACTATGTCGTGACGAAGATCCCGCGTTTTAACTTCGAAAAATTCGCCGGTGCCAATGACCGGTTGACCACGCAGATGAAATCCGTGGGCGAAGTGATGGCGATTGGCCGCACGCAGCAGGAATCATTACAGAAAGCGCTGCGCGGGCTGGAAGTCGGCGCTACCGGTTTTGATCCGAAAGTCGATTTGGACGATCCGGAAGCGCTGACCAAAATCCGTCGTGAACTGAAAGATGCTGGCGCCGAGCGTATCTGGTATATCGCCGATGCATTCCGTGCGGGAATGTCTGTCGATGGCGTGTTTAACCTTACGAATATTGATCGCTGGTTCCTGGTGCAGATTGAAGAACTGGTGCGCCTGGAAGAGCAGGTAGCGGAAAAAGGCGTGACCGCGCTGGATGCTGACTTCCTGCGTCTGCTGAAGCGTAAAGGCTTTGCCGATGCGCGTCTGGCGCAACTGGCCGGCGTCGCCGAAAGTGAAATTCGTAAGCTGCGCGACAAGTTTGACCTGCATCCGGTTTACAAGCGCGTGGATACCTGTGCGGCTGAATTTGCCACCGATACCGCCTATATGTATTCCACTTATGAAGATGAGTGTGAAGCCAATCCGAGCCAGGATCGTGACAAGATTATGGTGCTGGGCGGTGGTCCAAACCGTATCGGTCAGGGTATTGAATTCGATTACTGCTGTGTGCATGCCTCGCTGGCGCTGCGTGAAGACGGTTATGAAACCATCATGGTTAACTGTAACCCCGAAACCGTATCCACCGACTACGATACGTCCGATCGCCTGTACTTTGAACCGGTGACGCTGGAAGACGTGCTGGAAATCGTTCGTATCGAAAAACCGAAAGGCGTGATCGTACAGTACGGCGGTCAGACGCCGCTGAAGCTGGCTCGTGCGCTTGAAGCGGCGGGTGTCCCGGTGATTGGCACCAGCCCGGATGCGATTGACCGCGCTGAAGACCGTGAGCGTTTCCAACAGGCGGTAAACCGTCTGGGGCTGAAACAACCGGCGAACGCCACCGTGGCGGCGATTGAACAGGCGGTGGAAAAGGCGCGCGATATCGGTTATCCGTTGGTGGTGCGTCCTTCTTATGTACTGGGCGGCCGCGCCATGGAAATCGTTTACGACGAAATCGACCTGCGCCGTTATTTCCAGACCGCCGTCAGCGTCTCCAACGACGCGCCGGTATTGCTGGACCGTTTCCTTGATGACGCGATTGAAGTCGATGTGGATGCCATCTGTGACGGTGAGCGCGTATTGATTGGCGGCATTATGGAGCACATTGAGCAGGCAGGCGTTCACTCCGGCGATTCAGCCTGTTCTCTGCCAGCCTATACGTTGAGCAAGGAAATTCAGGATGTGATGCGTCAGCAGGTTGAAAAGCTGGCATTCGAGCTTGGCGTGCGTGGTCTGATGAACGTACAGTTCGCGGTTAAAAACAATGAAGTCTATCTGATTGAAGTTAACCCGCGAGCGGCGCGTACCGTTCCGTTTGTCTCTAAAGCGACGGGTGTGCCGTTGGCGAAAGTGGCGGCTCGCGTGATGGCAGGACAAACGCTGGCTGAGCAAGGCGTAACGCAAGAAGTCATCCCGCCGTATTATTCGGTGAAAGAAGTGGTGCTGCCGTTTAACAAATTCCCTGGCGTTGACCCGATCCTGGGGCCAGAGATGCGTTCGACCGGTGAAGTGATGGGCGTAGGCCGTACCTTTGCCGAAGCCTTCGCCAAAGCGATGCTGGGCAGCAATTCGCAGATGAAGAAATCCGGTCGTGCGCTGCTGTCGGTGCGTGAAGGCGACAAAGCGCGCGTGGTGGATTTGGCCGCTAAATTGCTGAAGCACGGTTTTGAGCTGGATGCGACGCACGGCACGGCGGTTGAGCTGGGTGAAGCTGGTATTAATCCTCGTCTGGTGAACAAGGTGCATGAAGGTCGTCCACACATTCAGGATCGTATCAAAAATGGTGAATATACCTATATCGTCAACACCACGGCAGGACGTCAGGCGATTGAGGATTCCAAACTGATTCGCCGCAGCGCGTTGCAGTACAAGGTCCACTACGATACGACTATGAACGGCGGCTTTGCCACGGCAATGTCCCTGACGGCGGATCCGACGGAGCGCGTGACGTCCGTCCAGGAAATGCACGCCATGATTAAAGGCTGATTCACGCCGTCGTAGGCATTACGGCAGAACCCATAGTATAAAAGCCAGCGTTTATCACAAACGCTGGCTTTTTTCTTTCCGGGAGGGGTTATCCCAGCGCAACTTTGATGCCCAGCGCGATCAAAACGGTTCCCAGCAGTTTATCCACCAGCTTCTGAATTTTCGCCAGCACCTGACGTACCGGGCCACTCTGGAAAATAATCACCAGCAACGGCCACCAGATTACGGCTAAGACCCAGATAATCATGGCATACCACAACTTTTCACCGACGCCGGAGTTAACGCTCAGCACCTGGGTGAACATCGCCAGAAAGAACAGCGTCGCCTTTGGGTTCAGCAGATTGCATAAGTAACCCTGCCAAAAGGCTTTCTTCATGCTGACGCGTTGTTTCGCTAAATTCGAGACATCCATTTTACTCCCGCCACGGGACAACAGGGCCTGAATCCCTACCCAGATCAGATAGGCCGCCCCGGCATACTTCAGCAAGTTGAACAGCCACGGCGTGGTGGTAATCACCACCGCCAGCCCTGCCACGCAGTAAGCCATGTGCGTGGCCACCCCGCAGATAACGCCGCATGCTGTCATCAGTGCCTCGATGCGTGGATAGCGGGCAGCATTTTTGATCACCAGAAAAAAGTCAGGGCCGGGAGAAAGCATACCCAGCGTGGCAATCGTAGCGACAAATAACGACGTTTCTAACATGATGTGTTCCAGATGGAGAAAATAGAAGGAATAACCGGGTAGAATGATAACGCCAGAATCATTAATTGGCATCTTCATTATTGGCTATTCGTTCGCAATGTGCTAACAAGTTTCCTTTCTTTGCTTGTGGTCGTTTTTTCTTGGGTTGGGGTTGGGATAACATCATGGTGAGTGAAACAACACAGCAACGGGAAATTACCCGGCTGTGTATTCAGTGTGCGCTTTTGCTGTTACAGCACGGCGCCGAAAGTATGGTTGTGGAGCAGCTATCTTCCCGCCTGGGGGTGGCATTGGGCGCAGATAGCGTTGAAAGTTCGATCTCGGCGAACGCCATTGTGCTGACAACCATTATGCATGGGCATTGCCTGACATCTACACGCAAGAATGTGGATCGCGGCATCAATATGCATGTGGTCATTGAGGTGCAGCATGCGGTGATCATGGCCGAGCATAAATTGCTGGATGTTGAAGGGGTCGAGAAAAGGCTTTCGCATATCAGGCCGCTCCGCTACCCGCGCTGGCTGATGGTGTCTATCGTTGCGCTTTCCTGCGGTTGTTTCAGCCGATTGAATGGCGGCGGATGGGATGCTTTTGTTGTGACGATGATTGCCAGCGGTCTGGCGATGTACGTCCGACAGGTGTTTACCGCCCGGCACCTAAATCCATTGATTAACTTTTGTATTACGGCATTTGTCGCCACATCGGCTTCCGGGCTGTTGATGCGACTGCCCGTCTTTCAGCATACCTCCGGCGTTGCGATGGCGGCGAGCGTCTTGCTGCTGGTACCGGGGTTTCCGTTAATTAACGCGGTTGCCGACATGTTTAAAGGCCATGTGAACACCGGTCTGGCCCGTTGGACGGTCGCCAGCCTGTTGACGCTGTCGACCTGTATTGGCGTGATAATGGCGCTGTCGCTGTGGGGGCTACGCGGATGGGCTTATTAAGTCTGTTGTGGGCGCTGTTGCAGGATATGGCGCTGGCTGCGGTTCCCGCTCTGGGGTTTGCCATGGTGTTTAATGTGCCGATCAAAGCGCTACGTTATTGCGCGCTGCTTGGGGCGTTGGGGCATGGCGTACGTTTTCTGGCGATCCATTTCGGTATGAATATTGAATGGGCGTCATTTCTGGCGGCGATCATGATCGGCATCATCGGTATTCGCTGGTCGCGATGGCTATTGGCGCACCCGAAGGTATTTACGGTTGCCGCGGTGATCCCGATGTTTCCTGGTATTTCGGCCTATACGGCGATGATCTCGGTCGTGGAAATTTCGCATCTTGGCTATAGTGAAGAACTGATGCGCGTCATGATGACCAATTTCCTGAAGGCCAGCTTCATTGTGGGGGCGCTGTCTATCGGGCTGTCGTTGCCGGGGATATGGCTGTATCGCAAACGCCCGGGCGTCTAGCCTGAATCGGAGCTCTCTTATATTGTGGATCAGGCGGGTATCTGTATCGACGAGTGAAAGGGCTTTCCGTATAGTGTCAGCAATTTTCCGACCTACAGGGTTTCACCATGGTTATTAGTTTGATTGCTGCATTGGCAGTAGATCGCGTGATCGGCATGGAAAATGCCATGCCGTGGCATTTACCGGCCGATTTGGCGTGGTTTAAGCGCAATACATTAGATAAGCCGATCGTCATGGGGCGCAATACTTTCCGCTCTATTGGTCAGCCGTTGCCGGGCAGACACAATGTCGTCGTCAGTAAACACCCAGGTGACGACGATCGCGTGACCTGGGTCGCTTCGCTGGAAGACGCCTTGACCGCGGCAGGCGAGGTGGAAGAAGTGATGATCATTGGCGGCGGCAGTATCTACCAGCAGATGCTTCCCAGGGCCAATCGTCTGTACCTGACCCACATTGATGCCGAAGTGGAAGGCGATACGCATTTCCCCGATTACGAGCCTGACGAGTGGCTGTCTACTTTCAGCGAGTTCCATGATGCTGATGAACGTAATTCACACAGCTACTGTTTTGAGATTTTAGAGCGCCGCTAGTCTCTGGTTTTCTCCGCACTGATGTTTGGACCCGCTATTGATGGCGGGTTTTTTTGAGCCTGACTTCCCTTTGCCGATCGGCTTATTGTGGCTCATTCATTCCCGGACCTGCTACGGTTCGACAAGTCACACTATCGTCATACCTCATCGGTAATATGCGCATTCAAGCGGTGGATCTACCGAATCTGAATTTTTAACCGAGGAAGCGGCATTGATGACCAACAGGAATCACAATTTAAATGCCGATCGCCTGATTGAACCCAGGCGTCGGGAATTACCGGCTGGCGGCATGGAAATAGCGGGTCTGGCAGGCGTGCTTGGCGGTATCTGGTCTGCCCCGGCGGATAACGGCGGGCAGGATAAGCAATGTAAGGCAGATTCCCCCACGCCACCGCAATGAATTAATTACAGGGCTGGCGATAGGGGAATAAAAAACGCCGGGAGCGTTTTTCAACATCTATCCGGCTATGACGGATTTTTGCGTGAAGTAGCGTTTGTCTTCCCAGCGCAACATGGTCAGCTCGCCTCCCCAGCAACATCCGGTATCCAGCGCATAGATGTTCTCTGGCGTGCCTTTCCCTTCCAGCGAGGCCCAGTGTCCGAAAGCGATGGCGTATTCTCCGGCGATTTTCCCCGGTAGATCAAACCAGGGTTTCAGCAGGGAAGGCGCCTGACCGGGAGGCTCTTTGCAGAGCATGTCCAACTGGCCGCCAGAGAAGCAATAGCGCATGCGGGTAAAGACATTTGTACTGAAGCGTAAGCGAGGGAGGCCGCTGAGTTCAGGGAGCCAGTGATTTGGCATATCGCCATACATAGCATCCAGAAACAAAGGGTAGCTATCGCTACTCAGAATGGATTCGACTTCACGGGCACACATTTTCGCGGTAGCCAGATCCCATTGTGGGGTAATGCCGGCATGCGCCATCACCAGCTTTAAATCTTCATCAACCTGCAAGAGCGGTTGTTTACGCAGCCAGTTAATCAGTACGTCTGCATCCGGCGCGGCCAGCAATGGCGCCAGGCGATCTTTCGGCTTACTGCGGCTGATGCCGGCATACACGGCCAGTAAATGCAAATCGTGATTACCCAGAACAAGACGGACGGCAGGGCCAAGTGAACGAATAAAACGCAACACGCCCAGCGAGTCCGGTCCGCGTGCCACCAGATCGCCGGTCAACCACAGCGTGTCTTGCTCGGGATGAAAAGAAACTTGCGCCAATAGCGCCTGAAGTTCAACTAAACAGCCGTGAACATCGCCAACTAAATAGGTAGACATAATTAATGTATCAGTGAGGGAATTGCCAGACGAAATACAGGGATGCTGACCTGAAATGTATCGCCTTGATGATCGATCATCTGGTAGTGACCTTCCATTGTTCCCAGCGGGGTTTCCAGCACCGTACCGCTGGTATACTGGAATTCACTGCCGGGTTGTATCAGGGGCTGCTCGCCGACCACGCCTTCGCCTTGAACTTCCGTCTGACGGCCGTTGGCGTTGGTAATGAGCCAGTAGCGGCCCAGTAAGCGCACCGGATGTCGCCCCAGATTGCGGACGGTAATCGTATAGGCAAAGATAAAACGTTCTTCATCAGGCTGTGACTGTGATTCGACGTAGAAACTTTGAACCTGTACACAAACTCGGGGCGCATTAATCATCACAACGACTCCAGTTATTCCTGTGTTGCAGGATGCTCGGTCAGCCAGTTTGCCAACCGGCAGTATTGCTCAACGGTAACGTTTTCTGCCCGGCAGCCCGGATCAACGCCAAGTTCAGTCAGCTGTTCCGGAGTAAAGAGATTACCCAGGCTGTTACGCAGTGTTTTACGACGTTGATTAAAGGCTTCTGTCGTGATTCGGCTTAACACGCGAATGTCGTTCACCGGATGAGGAACCTGAGCGTGAGGAACCAGACGCACCACGGCGGAATCCACTTTGGGCGCCGGTTTGAACGCCGTAGGCGGTACTTCCAGCACCGGAATGATCTGACAGTAGTATTGCGCCATCACGCTCAAACGACCGTAAGCCTTGCTGTTAGGCCCGGCAACCAGACGGTTAACCACTTCTTTCTGTAACATAAAATGCATGTCACGGATAGACTGAGTATAGCTGAACAGATGGAACATCAGCGGCGTTGAAATATTATACGGTAAATTGCCAAATACCCGCAGCGGCTGTCCAGCTTGCTCCGCCAGAACCGAAAAATCAATCGTCATCGCGTCCTGTTGAATGATGGTCAGCTTGTCTTTCAGCGTCGGATGCGTTTCTAGTCTGGCCGCCAGATCTCTGTCCAGTTCAATCACCGTAAAGCGATCGATACGTTCGCCAACCGGAGCCGTCAGCGCGCCAAGACCGGGGCCGATCTCTACAATCGCCTGTCCGGATTGCGGATGAATGGCTGAAACAATACTGTCGATCACGAAATGATCGCTTAAAAAGTTTTGCCCAAAGCGTTTACGGGCGAAGTGACCTTGGTGTACTCGATTATTCATTAATGTGTTGTGTCATTTTAATGGCAAGATTTAATGCCGTGGTAAAGCTGCCGTGATCGGCACGGCCGGTCGCAGCCAGCTCCAGGGCCGTACCATGATCGACCGACGTTCGGATAAACGGCAGCCCCAACGTGATATTGACCGCACGCCCAAATCCCTGATATTTCAGAACCGGCAGGCCCTGATCGTGATACATCGCCAGTACCGCATCAGCATGTTGCAAATACTTGGGCTGGAAGAGCGTATCCGCAGGCAGCGGGCCCACCAGCGTAATACCTTGCTGGCGCAGTTCGTCCAACGCCGGCGTAATGATATCCAGTTCTTCCCGGCCCATATGGCCGCCTTCGCCGGCATGCGGATTCAAGCCGCAAACGTAGATCTGTGGCTGGGCGAGTCCAAACCTGGTCTGTAGATCGCGATGCAAAATCGTGATGACTTCATGCAGACTTTGCCGGGTGATCGCGCCGGATACTTCAGATAACGGCAGATGGGTGGTGGCCAACGCTACCCGCAATTCCTCTGTTGCCAACATCATGACAACCCGATCGCAAGCGCTACGGTCGGCGAAAAATTCGGTATGGCCGCTGAAGGGAACACCGGCATCGTTAATAATGCCTTTATGCACGGGGCCGGTAACCAGAGCGGCAAATTCTCCACTCAGGCAGCCGTCGCATGCTCGCGCCAGCGTCTCGACAACATAAGCGCTATTGCTGACATTAAGCTGGCCTGCCATCACCGTTGCCGGCGTCGCAAAGGGCAGAATGGTTAAACTTCCCGCCTGTTGTGGCTTCGCCGGTTGTTCTTGCTGGTAGTGGCGTAAGGTTAACGGCAAATTCAACCGTAGCGCGCGGCTCAACAACAGATCGGGATCGGCGCACACCACCAGTTCAACCGGCCATGACTGTTGTGCCAGCGCAATAACCAAATCGGGACCAATCCCGGCAGGTTCGCCGGGGGTGATCGCAATGCGTGGGATACCGGTCTCAGTCTGCATCAGTCTGCGCCATTGATGATTTTCACGTAAGACGCGGCACGCTGTTCCTGCATCCAGGTTTGCGCCTCTTCGGCGAATTTACGGTTAAAGATCATACGGTATGCCTGTTCTTTCTGCGCCGCATCGGTTTTATCAACCTGACGGGTATCCAGCAACTGGATCAGATGCCAGCCAAAAGAAGAATGAATGGGTTGGCTGATTTCGCCTTTTTTCAGTTTCAACAAGGCATCACGGAATGCGGGATCGTACATATCCGGAGACGCCCAGCCGAGATCGCCGCCCTGATTGGCCGAGCCGGGATCCTGCGAAAGCTGTCTGGCCTGGGTAGCGAAATCCGTCGTACCATTCCTGATCTGCTGTACAACGTCTTCCAGCCTGGCTTGTGCCTGGCTGTCGGTCATTACAACCGAAGGTTTCAACAAAATATGGCGTGCGTGCGTTTCAGTGACCGAAACCGTTTTATCGCTGCCGCGAATGTCGTTAACCCGCAGAATATGGAAACCAACGCCAGAACGAATCGGGCCGACGATCTGGCCTTTTTGCGCCTGAGTCAATCGGTCTGCAAACAGGGTAGGGATTTCCTGTAGCTTGCCCCATCCCATTTGTCCGCCTTGCAGCGCCTGGGAATCCGCAGAGTAGGTCATCGCCAGTTTACCGAAATCGGCGCCTTCATTGATTTGTTTTACCAGTGAGGCGGCCAGATTTTCCGCCTCATCCACCTGCTGCTGGCTGGGGTTTTCCGACAGTGGAATCAGGATATGGCTCAGGTTTAATTCAGCGTCTTCGCCGGTCTGGTTGGCAATCTGCTTGGCCAGCGCATCGACTTCCTGTGGTAAAACCGTCACCCGGCGACGGACTTCATTGTTGCGCACTTCCGCAATCAGCATCTCTTTACGGATCTGGTTACGGTAAGTGTTGTAGTTCAGTCCTTCGTACGCCAACTGACTTCTTAATTGATCAACTGACATACGGTTCTGGGCCGCAATGTTGCCAATAGCCTGATCCAACTGTTCATCCGTAATCTGGATGCCCATCTTCTGCGCCATTTGCAGAATGATGTTATCCATGATCAGCCGATCGGTAATTTGATGGCGCAATGTGGCGTCATCCGGCAATTGCTGCCCCGCCTGTTGCGCATTCAGTTTCACCGACTGCAAGAGGCTGTTTACATCACTTTCCAACACGACGCTGTTATCCACCACCGCCGCGACTTTATCAACCACCTGTGGTGCTGCGAACGCGGTAGAGGCACTCAGTGCCAATCCGAGAATAAGCGTTCTCCAGTTATTCATACCTTTCCCATTATCTCATCCGCAAGGCGGGTTAAAAGTTTCGTTGATACAACCTGTCTGCACTACTGCCGTATGGCATGCTCATCAGAACGCGCGCTGGTAAGGTAAAATACCGGAACGCAGCATCTTCTCAGAACCCAGGCTGTAATTATTGCTTAAGCCACGTAATTCGATATTAAACGATACCTTGTTGTCATATTCACTGCTGTGGCTAGCCGCGTTCCAGTCGGTGATTTTACGTTCATAACCGACGCTGACGGCCCAGCAGCAGGTATTATACTGCACGCCAATCATCTGGTTGGCAGGCTGATTGGCTTTGGTATCGTAATAATATGCACCAACAACGGCCCAGCGATCGACAATTGGCCAACTGGCTGTCAGGCCTATTTGCGAAATGCCCTGCTGGAAGCCCGGATTCTGTACATTGGGCAACATCGCCTGAATGTACTGGGCGCTGGCATAGCGATAGTTCAACTGAACCAGACGTTCGGCATCTCTGCGGTATTCCACTACGGCATCACCCAACGCGACTTCGTTCAGACGATTATCGTACTGCAAACCACCGCGAAGACCCCAGCTATCGTCGATTTTCAGGTAGCTATCACCAGCCCACACCAAACTGCCGCTATTTTTACTTTGATCGAGCGCGGTATTGTTGTCGCCAGTACGCGGACGATCGAAGTAATAGATTTGACCTATGGAAGCATTAAAACGTTCAACCAGCTCATCATCATAAATACGCGAAGTCATCCCGGTCGCGATCTGGTTGGCTGAGGCGATACGATCCAGACCGCTGTAGGTTCGTTCACGGAACAGACCGGAGTAGTCGGCTTGCAGCAGCGTCGAATCATAGGTGTGAATGTTGCTTTGATTGCGGTACGGCACGTACAGATATTGCGCCCGCGGCTCCAGCGTCTGGGTATAGCCTTGCGACCAGTCCATCTCGCGCTCAAACACCAGTTTGCCATCGACTTTGTACTGTGGCATGACGCGGTTTACCGAATCTTTCAGCGCATCTTTATTGGTATCGCTAACGGTGGGATCGGCGCGGTAACGGTCCAGATTTTCCTGCTGGTAATGTGTCGCCAGCAGACGAGCCTCGGTCGTCAGGCTCCCCCAGCGATTGGCCAGAGGCAGGTTCAGCGCGGGTTCAAAATGTATACGCGTCGCTTCAGGACGGTTCTCGTTGACGTTGGTAAATTTTACTGCCTGACCATAAAGGTGCAGATCAACCGGGCCGATATCATTCTGATAGTAGTTGATGTCAAGTTGCGGTTCGGCACGGTAGACATCCCGGCTGGTCGACGTGGAGAAAACCTGAAATTGCTTGGTGGACAGCGCCGTGTCCCAGTTCTGGTTGGCATAGCCGACGCTGAGCTTTTGGGTGGCATACCCGTCGGTTGTCGAACCATATTCGGAGTCCAGATCGGTGAAATAGCGATCGTCGCTGACTTTGGTGTAATCGGCGTCAAAACGCCACACCTGATCCATGACGCCGCTATGGTCCCAGTGGAACAACCAGCGGGTATCGTTATCATCCTGCGGGACGGTTCTGGAATATTCGTTATCGCTCGGCAACCAGTCAAGTTGAATGGTGCCGAGGCCCGGTGTCGTCAGATAACGGAATTCGTTTTGCCACTGCACCCCGCGTTTGGTTTGCAGATGGGGTGTGATCGTCGCATCAAAGTTTGGCGCAATATTCCAGTAGTATGGCGTCAGTAATTCAAAACCGTTGCTGCTGCCGTATTTGGCATTCGGGATCAGGAAGCCTGAGCGGCGTCTATCGCCAATGGGTAATTGCAAGTACGGGCTGTAGAACACGGGAACGTTGCCAATTTTGAAACGGGCGTTCCAGATTTCAGCTACCTGTTCTTCGCGATCCTGAATCACTTCCGAACCGACGACGCTCCAGCTATTATCGCCCGGCAGGCAAGAGGTAAACGATCCGTTTTCCAAAATGGTGTAGCGATTACTGTCGCGCATTTTCATTTTGTCGGCAGAACCGCGGCCCTGACGGCCAACCATCTGGTAGTTACCGTCATAAACATCGGTATCTTTAGTATTAAGGTTCGACCAGGCTTTGGGGCCTTTCAAAATGACTTGATTATCATCATAGTGCACATTTCCCGTTGCGGTAACGGTTCGTGTGGGCGCAGACCCCTGAGCGGCGGCTTCAACCTGATTAAGCTCCACCTGCTCGGCAGTCAGGATACTATTACCCTGCTGAATGTTGACATTGCCGATGAATCGGGCGTTATCGGGGTAGTTAGCCTCCGTTTTGTCGGCCTGAATATTGACGGGCAGTTGATTAGGATCGCCGGTTACCAGCGGCCTGTTGTACGTAGGTACGCCCAGCATACACTGTTCGGCAAGATCGGCCAGCGCATGCTGGCTGTAAAGCGCCGACCAAATCAGAGTGGCCAGCAGGGTTGGGAAACTTTTTTTCATACGCGGTATCAGGTGTTCCGTCATCAGGGGCATCATGCCGGCAAACGGTCAGAGACTATATCACTCGTCAGCGTTGCGCCAGTGTTAAATCCCCACTGCTTTATACGCACTGCCGTTAGGTGCAAAGATAAATGACGGGTATGATAAAGCAATTTTTAGCCGACGGCATGAGGATTTGAGGAGTATATGCGGTATTGGGGAAAGTTGCTGGGGCTTGCGCTGGGAATTATGTCGAGCGGCGGCATCTGGGGAATGATTATGGGATTGCTGATGGGGCATTTGGTCGATAGGGCCAGGGCATCGCGTCGCCGTAACTTTTTTTCAGCCCAATCGACCCGTCAGGCGCTGTTTTTCCTCACGACTTTTCAGGCTATGGGGCACCTTACCAAGTCCAAAGGCCGGGTAACGGAAGCCGATATTCAGATTGCGACCAAAATAATGGATCGTCTTGAGCTGTTTGGCGAAGCGAGAAGTGCGGCGCAACGGGCTTTCCGTGAAGGAAAGGCCAGTCATTTCCCTTTGCGTATCAAATTACGCAAGCTGCGCGATGCCTGCCTTGGCCGCTTTGATCTGATTAAGATGTTTCTGGAAATTCAGCTTCAAGTCGCTTTTGTGGATGGCGTGTTGCATCCGAACGAAAGACGCGTGTTGTATGTTATCGCCGATGAGTTGGGCGTTACCCGGGAACAGTTCGAGTTTTTTCTGCGTAACATGGAAAGTAGCGCCAGCCAGTCCAGACACGGCGGGGCGAAGCAGGGCAATAAATCCCATCAGCGCCGTAGCCAGTCATCTGGCGGGCACTCTTATGGCGGCCAGCGCTCCTTTACGGTGCCGCGTGGGCCAACGGTGGAAAGCGCCTGTCGAACGCTTGGGGTTCGCCGCAACGATGATGCGGCGACGATTAAACGGGCCTACCGAAAACTGATGAGCGAGCACCATCCGGATAAACTGGTGGCGAAAGGGCTATCGCCAAGAATGATGGATATGGCCAAGCGGAAAGCGCAGGATATTCAGGCCGCTTATGAGCTGCTAAAAAGCGCGAATCAAGTGAAATAACGCCATCTCTTTCTTCCTCACCTGTGGTTTTTTCTGTTCTGCCTCACCACGTTCTTACCGCTTTCCTCTTTTCATCATCCTGTTGCAGACAATGAACACGACCTTCAAAAATCCGCTTCGCAGCGAAAATGCATTGGCGTTTTAAATTCAGGATGCGTGATGCAAAGCGCTTGCGCGTGCAGCAGCAGGCGAGGCGCCATTGCTTTGGCTTGTGGATGAGCGTAAAAACCGTCGCCGAGAATAGGGTGGCCGAGCGCCAGTAAGTGAACCCGGAGCTGGTGAGAACGACCGGTTATCGGCATCAGCCTGACTCTGGTTGTGCCATCGTTATCGCGGGACACAACCTGGTATTCTGTCTGCGCTGGTTTACCCTGCTCAAAACAGACTTTCTGTTTTGGACGGTTCGGCCAGTCGCAAATCAAGGGCAGGTCGATTAATCCCTCATCGTGTTCCATCAATCCCCACACGCGGGCCAGATAGGATTTTTTCGGCTCACGTTCGCGGAACTGCCGTTTTAACTCGCGTTCGGCCGCTTTTGTCAGGGCGACCACCATCACCCCGCTGGTGGCCATATCCAGACGGTGCACGGATTCGGCCGTTGGATAGTCGGCCTGAATACGGCTCATCACGCTGTCTTTGTGCTCCGGGGCCCGACCAGGAACGGACAATAATCCGCTGGGTTTGTTTACCACTACAATGTGTTGATCCTGATAAAGAATATGCAACCAGGGATCGGTGGGAGGATTGTACGGTTCCATCTGTCGTGCCTTTTTTCAGACTGCTGATAAAGTTGATCGCTATGATCCCTCCCCGGTAAAGGGGAGGGGGAGCGCTTACTGATGTGTGACCACCACCAGACGAATAGCATCCAGGCGCCAGTTTGCCTGATGAAGGTTGCTCAGTACCTGCTCGCGTTGATCTTCCAATGCTTTCAGTTCATCTTCACGGATATTGGGATTCACGGCCTTCAGCGCTTCCAGTCGTTCCAGTTCGCGACGCAGCTGTTGATCGGCCTGATGCTGCGCGTCGGTAATCAACTGGCGAGCCTGTTCTTCCATCAGCGATTCGGCCTGCTGCAACATCGCATGGACATCCGCCTGTACCGCATTCACCAGCTTACTGGAAGTATGACGGTTCACGGCGTTAAGCTGGCGATTGAAGCTTTCAAATTCAACCTGCGCAGCAAGGTTTACGCCTTTGCGATCCATCAGCAGACGGACCGGCGTCGGCGGCAGAAAACGCGTCAGTTGCAGATGTTTCAGCGCCTGCGCTTCCACCACGTAAACCAGTTCAGCCAGCAGCGTACCCACCGGCAGCGCCTTGTTTTTCAACAGTGATACGGCACAGCTGCCGGTATCGCCAGAGAGAATCAGGTCAAGACCATTGCGGATTAACGGATGTTCCCAACTGATAAACTGGGCGTCTTCACGGGACAGCGCCTGTTCGCGATCGAACGTAATGGTGCAGCCGTCCTGCGGTAAACCGGGGAAATCCGGCACCAGCATATGGTCGGACGGCGTCAGCACAATCAGATTATCGCTGCGATCTTCCTGATTGATGCCCACGATATCAAACAGGTTCAGCGCAAACGTCACCAGATTGACATCATTATCCTGCTCGGCGATGCCTTGCGCCAGCATCTGAGCCTGTTCGCCGCCGTTGGAATGCATTTCCAGCAAACGGTCGCGTCCCTGTTCAAGCTGCTGTTTCAACTGTTCATGCTGTTGCCGGCAGGCATGGATAAATTCATCCAGACCTGCTTGTTCGCCTGGCGTCAGCAAGCGTTCAATCAATTGCGTGTAGTGGGCGTCGTAGATGGTTCGTCCGGTCGGGCAGGTGTGTTCAAAAGCATCCAGTCCTTCGTGATACCAACGTACCAGCAGGGCTTGTGCGGTGTTTTCCAGATACGGGATCAGGATCTGGATCTGCTGTGTCTGGCCAATACGATCCAGACGGCCAATACGCTGCTCCAGCAGATCCGGGTTGAACGGCAGATCAAACATGATCAGATGGCTGGCAAACTGGAAGTTGCGGCCTTCGGAACCGATCTCGGAACAAATCAATACCTGCGCCCCTGCTTCTTCAGAGGCGAAATAGGCGGCTGCGCGATCGCGCTCAAGAATGGACAACCCTTCATGGAAAACTGCGGCACGAATAGCTTCGCGGGTACGAAGTACCTGCTCCAGCTGTAGCGCGGTTGCCGCCTGCGCGCAGATCACCAGCACTTTTTTATCACGATGGGTCGTCAGATAATTGAGCAGCCACTCCACGCGCGGATCGAAATTCCACCAGGTCGCGTCATCGCCTTCCAACTGTTGGTAAATCTGTTCCGGGTACAGCATATCGCGGGCGCGGGCTTCGGGCTGTTTGCCCGCCTCCACGATCCCGGAGACCTTGATGGCCGTTTGATACTGCGCCGGCAACGGCAGACGGATTTGGTGCAGAATACGCTGCGGGAAGCCTTTCACGCCCTGACGGGTATTACGGAACAGCACGCGGCTGGTGCCGTGGCGATCCATCAGCATGGTGATCAGTTCCTGACGCGCCCGCTGGTTGTCGTCGCTGTCGCTGTTGATGGCTTTCAGCAACGGTTCAATATCCTGTTCGCCCAGCAATTCACTCAGCGCGTTAAGCTCGGCGGTTTGCGCCTTTCCTCCTGCCAGCAGCAGGGTTACGGCATCGGCCACCGGACGGTATTGCTGCTGTTCGGCAATGAATTCCCGATAGTCATGAAAACGATTGGGGTCTAGCAAACGCAGACGCGCAAAGTGGCTCTGCTGGCCTAACTGTTCCGGCGTTGCGGTCAACAGCAGCACGGCGGGAATATTTCTGGCCAGCTGTTCAACGGCCTGATATTCAGGGCTTGGGTTCGCTTCACTCCATGACAGATGGTGAGCCTCATCCACCACCAGCAGACCCCAGTTGGCGTTAACCAACTGTTCGAAACGCTGTGCGTTCCGCTGGACGAAACCGAGTGAACAGATGACCAACTGCTCGGTTTCAAAGGGGTTGCCGCTGTCCAGTTTGGCTTCAGCATAGCGTTCATCATCAAACAGCGAGAACAGCAGATTGAAGCGGCGCAGCATTTCTACCAGCCACTGGTGCTGCAACGTCTCCGGCACAATGATCAACACCCTTTCCGCGCGGCCGGCAAGCAGTTGCTGGTGGATGATCATCCCGGCTTCAATGGTTTTCCCCAGACCGACTTCATCCGCCAGCAGTACGCGCGGCGCATGGCGTTGTCCCACTTCATAGGCAATATGCAACTGATGAGGGATCAGACTGGCGCGCATACCGCGCAGTCCCCCCCACTGTTGCAAGGCCTGTTCATTCTGATGCTTGCGGGCACGATAGCGCAGGGCAAAACGATCCATCCGGTCAATCTGGCCCGCAAATAACCGATCCTGCGGTTTGTTGAAGGTCAGTCTGCTATCCAGCAGGACTTCACGTAATTCCGCCGGTGATTCGTCGTCCAGACGCTGGCCGCAGTACACCAGCAAACCTTTTTCTTCGCGAACTTCCTCGACCTTCAACTGCCAACCTTCGTGGCTGGTAACGGTATCACCGGGATTAAACATCACTCGCGTGATGGGCGCATCGCTGCGGGAATAAAGTCGGTTTTCACCGCTGGCCGGGAAAAGCAGCGTTATCATACGCGTGTCGACGGCAACCACCGTCCCCAATCCAAGTTCGCTTTCCGTATCGCTGATCCAGCGTTGACCAAGTGTAAAAGGCATAGATTCTTAGCTCGATTTTTGTCTGTGTCGGGGGAGTGTCGGGTTTGTTTTGTCATTCATGTCTGACAGCGCTCGTCTGCCCGGCACGAATAAGATAATTATGCTGATGACGTCAATTCAGAAAGGGCGCTATGGTAATGGAAGGCGACGCGTTCGTCACCTGTTCAAACGCCCTGAGCGGGTTCCGGTCATTAAAATAACCCCATCTGACCGGTAACCAGTGTAGCAAAATCATCGTGAAGGAAAGGAAGAATCGCATCGGCGACAGGTTGTAGCTGGCGCTCGACATAATGCTGATAGTCCAGTGGCGAATGCCGGGTTTCCAGCGGCTCCGGTCCGTTGGTGGTGATGACATAACTAATCCAGCCGCCGTTCTGGTATTGCAACGGGCGTCCCTGCTGACGGTTATAGTCGTCGGCGATTTTGGCTGCCCGGGCGTGTGGCGGGACATTGCGTTGATAGTCGTCAAGACGCCGCCGCAGCCGTTTACGATAGATCAGCAGGTCATCAAAGTCGCCGTTCAGCGTTTTGCTGACGTATTCTCGCAGCCATTCCTGGTAGGGTTTTTGCTGAAAAATGCGTAAATAAAGTTGCTGCTGGAATTGTTGCGCCAGCGGCGTCCAGTCTGTACGCACCGTTTCCAGACCTTTAAACACCATTTTTTCGCCTTGCGGCGTGATCATCATTCCCGCGTAGCGCTTTTTGCTTCCCTGTTCCGCACCGCGAATGGTCGGCATCAGAAAGCGGCAAAAGTGCGTTTCGAATTCCAACTCCAGCGCGCTGGTCAACAGTTGGGTTTGCTGTAAATGTTGTTGCCACCATTGATTAACGTGTTGCACCAGCATTTTGCCAATATGCGCCGCCTCTTCTTCATTATGAGCGCGTTTAAGCCAGACGAAGGTGGAATCGGTATCACCGTAAATGACCTCATATCCCTGTTCTTCAATCAGTTCACGCGTTTTACGCATGATTTCGTGGCCGCGCATGGTGATTGAGGAGGCGAGACGAGGATCGAAAAAACGGCAACCGGTGGCGCCCAGCACGCCGTAAAAGGCGTTCATGATGATTTTCAACGCCTGAGACAGCGGTTTATTATCGGCTCGCTTGGCGGCTTCGCGCCCTTGCCAGATCTGATCGACAATGGCGGGCAGACAGTGTGTATCGCGAGAGAACCAGGCGCCGCGAAACCCGGAAACGGCGTGTTGTTCATCAGGGTGTTGCATCCCGACGGCAAGCCCCACCGGATCGATAAGGAAGGTACGGATGATCGAGGGATACAGACTTTTATAATCGAGTACCAGAACCGAATCGTACAAACCGGGACGTGAATCCATGACAAATCCACCGGGGCTGCCTTCCAGCGCAACCTCTCCCAGATTCGGAGCAACATAGCCAACCCGGTGCATGCGCGGCAGGTAGAGATGGGTAAAGGCCGCGACAGAGCCTCCGCTGCGATCGGCGGCCAACCCCGTCACGCTGGCGCGCTCCAGCAAGAAGGAAAGTAACTCGGTTTTGGCGAAGATGCGTGTGACCAGTTCGCAATCCTGTAGGTTGTAGCGGGCGAGGGCGGGTTTGTCTTCGGCAAAACGGCGATCGATTTCATCCATGCGCTGGTAAGGGGTATCAATGGCCTTTCCTTCCCCCAGCAACGTTTGCGCGACAAACTCCAGACTGAACGAGGCAAAGTTCCAGGTGGCCGACTTCAGGGCTTCAATGCCATCAATAATCAATCGTCCTGCGGCGCTGGCAAAGAAATGTCCTTGCTTGAAGCCGTGTTCGCGCCATTCCAACTCGCCGCCATTGCGGCCCAAACGCAGTGGGATGCGATAGCGTTCGGCGTGTTTTTGCAGTACGCGCAGGTCGAACTGCACCAGATTCCAGCCGATAATGGCATCGGGGTCGTGCAGTTGCAGCCAATGGTTCAACTTTTCCAGTAGTTGGGGGCGGCTGGCGACATATTCCAGCGTGAAATCATCTGAGCTGGCGGGCGTTCCGTTCGCCGGGCCGAGCATATAAACCTGACGTAGTCCACAGCCTTCCAGCCCAATGCAATAAAGTTCGCCATGGCGGTTGGTCTCTATATCCAGTGAGACCAGCCTTAGATTGGGACGGTAGTCGGCGTTCGGTTTCATACGAACCTGCGTTAGCAGGCTTGATGACGCGGTCTCGCCGCTGAGCCATACGGGAGCCGTGATAAAACGCTCCATGAGAAAGCGTTCAGGCGGGCGAATGTCGGCTTCGTAAACCTGAACGCCGCCTTCCCGCAATCGTTTTTCCAACCGAAGAAGCTGGCGATATTGAGGACAATACAGCCCAAGCAGCGGCTGATGATGGAAATCCTGCAATGCCAACGGGCGTAGCTGCCAATGCTTATCCTGACTTAATAACACACGGGCCTGTGATTCTTGTGAAACAGGAATAAAGGCGACAGCCTGTTGGGCAGGAAGACGAGCCAGCACGGGACCGTCATCGGTAGCCAGCCAGAATTCCACCTGCGTACCGGCAGGTGTGTCGTGCCAGTGGCGGGTAAGCAGAAAACCCTGACGAGTCTGCATCACAAAGGCGGCCTTTCCATTCAAAAGATAATAGTGTTAAAAGTCAGCGGGAACGCATAAAAGTCAAAGATAAGTATGGTTATTTATACAGTGAATGTCCAGCCGTTTGCGGAGATTAACGGGTGTCCGGCAAGAACAAGCGGTGGGGAAAGCAAAGCCGTCAGATGAATAATCAACGCGCTTCCGGTGCGGTGACCACCCGATTACGGCCTCCTTGTTTGGCTTTATACAGCGCTTTATCCGCCATTTTAAAGGTGCGTTCAATGGTCATTCCACTGACTTCCGGTGACCACAGGGCAACGCCCAGGGAGATGGTGATATGACCGACCTGCGGGATCTCTGAGTCCTGTGTACACTGGCGAAGCCGTTCGGCAATGCCGGTGGCAATATCCAGATCGGTGTCTGGCAACAGGATCAGAAATTCTTCGCCGCCGCTGCGGCATAATGTGTCCGTATCGCGTGAACTGGCGCGAATGAGCTGAGCAAGGTATTTGATCACGCTGTCGCCCACGTCGTGGCCGTAGGTGTCGTTGATCCGTTTGAAATGGTCAATATCCAGCGTGATTACGGCAAATCTTTTCTGGCTGAGCAGCCAGAACTGTAGCACGATTTCCAATCCCCGGCGATTGAGCAGCCCGGTCATGGGGTCGGTTTGTGCTTCAGAGCGCAGCCTGCCGATTTTCTTCTGTAATAGTTCGATGCCAATCAGCATGGCCTGTTTGAGCTGTGTCGCCTCAAAATACCAGGAGTGAATTTTCCTGATGTCGTCGGAGACATTGAGCGAGTCCATTTGATTGGCGCTTCGGGCCAGCAGCCACAGCGGCTGGGCAATAAGCCGGGCGAACAACCAAACGCAGAATAGCGTCAGAATAGCGACTGGCAAAGTATGCCGTAGCACACTCAACATCAGGCTGTCTAAAGGCTTTAATGTTTCTTTGGTTGGACGCAGCACGATCACTTCCCAACGGCTGGCGGGGATCACGGCGTATCCGACAAGCACCGCTTTGCCCTGATAATCCGTCATTTCCCGGCTGCCGTTTTTGTCTGTGTTGCTATCAATTATCGGGCTGTGGTGAACGATGCCGCCGATCTGGTCAGGATCTTTGTGGTACAGGATTTTTCTATAGCGGTCGGTAACATAGATGTAAGAACCGTCCCGATAATAGTGCCGGTCAAGCAATTCATTGAGAATGCTTGATTTTTCCAGGTGAATGGAACCACTGATAAACCCTTTGTAGCGTCCGTCCCGGGTAAAGATCGGCGCTGAGACAAGTACGATCAGATTACTGGCCACGGAAACATAAGGCGAGCTGACCAGCGGCTGCCTTTCCTGTAAGGACTGCCTTACGCCAACCGTGGTGACCTTTTGCCCTATCCATTGAGACGTATCGGGAAAGGTTGACTTGACCACGCCATGTTCATCGACGATAGATACCGTGTTAAAACTGTGACTCTGCAACCCGATACGTCTGGTTTCCCCGTTCAGGCTGTTGCTGTCATCCATTTTTTCCGCTATCTGGTTAGCGCTGTAAGCCAACTGTTGCAGTGATGATTTGAAAAAAGTATCAGTTATGGCCGCCAGCTTCGCGGCGTAAACGCGATTGGCTTCTAATGTATTGTCGATCAGGAGCTGGCGCTGTACGCGGTAACTGGCATAAAGACTGTTAACTAGCATAATCAGCGCGCTCGTGACGGCCAGGAGCAAAATGAGTCGTCGTAATCCGATGTGATTGAAGCGTTTTAACAACATATTTGGACAGAATTGGATTGGCGCTGTGCTAAAAATGACCATTATCATAAGTGGTGGGGACAGTGCTGTAAAATAATTGTCCATAAAAAGACGATTAGTGAAATGTTTTTTAATATGCCCTATGCACCCGTTTGGTTACCATGAAGGGCTTCGTGTCAAATGTCCGATGATTTTCAATGGATTGAATTATCGATTCCTGCTGGCGACCCTGCTCTCTCTTTTTCTGTCAATCATAAATACTGCTACAGTTTCTTCGGAGTCAGGCGCATCCTTGTTCTGTTTACAGCATAAAGTATCGCTAAATTCGATATTGCAGAAATAATAACTGAAAGATTGTTTTTACCGATGAATAAAAGGAATTGTGCTTCATCATCTAATATTGATGAAAATAAGAGAGAATTATTTGCAGCCGGCGACTGATTTATTTAAAGAAACCGGCGATATATGAAGACGCACTTTTAAAAAGCAACGGCGAAACGAATTGGTGCATTCTGGTTCATTATCTCTTTTTCCTATGATTGATCTTTGCGTAATAATTTCACTTTCTTCTTTATTATTAAGTTCTTAATAATTAATTTTCCGTTTTGGCATATTTGTTGCTGATTTTAATTCCGTCAGCAGGATATATCCCTGCGGCGTTTTCAGGTTCGTATTGTCAGACAGGACGGCTTTATTCCACCACTGGAATTTGAATCTCTCATTACCAAAGAGGCGATCATGAATAACAAACTTGTCAAAGTAACATTAGCAGCAGTATGGGTTTCCTCCGTTGTTTGCACCAATAGTGTACTGGCGGCTGAAGTAAAAATCGGCGTGGTTCTGCCGCTGAGCGGACCGCTTAGCGGCTACGGGCAGCCTTCTCAAAAAGGCGTTGAGCTGATTAATAGCCTGGAGCCGACGCTGAAAAATGGCGACACAATTAAACTCGTTATCATTGATGACAAGAGTGACAAGGTTGAAGCGGCCAACGCGATGCAGCGTCTGGTTTCCAGTGATAAGGTCGATGCGGTAATTGGTGAGGTAACCTCAACCAATACGATGGCAATGACCAAAATGGCTGAAGACACTAAAACCCCGCTGGTTTCCCCAACCGCCACCAATGACCGTGTGACCCGCAACCGTCAGTATGTCAGCCGCGTGTGCTTTTCCGATAGTTTTCAGGGCGTCGTGGGGGCCAATCTGGCATCGCGCGATTTAGGGGCGAAAACCGCCGCCATCATGTTCGACAGCAGCAACGACTATTCTGTCGGGCTGGCAAAATCCTTCCGGACCCAGTTTCTTAAAAACGGCGGCACCATTCCTGTCGAAGTACAGGCTCCCGGCGGCAGTAAGGATTTCAAAGCCCAGCTCTCCACCATCAAAGCTAAAAATGTCGATATGATTTATATGCCTATCTATTACACCGAAGGGGCATTGATCGCGGTACAGGCCAAACAGCTGGGGCTGAAGGTGCCGGTCGTCGGCGGTGACGGGCTGGCGGCTGACCCGGTTTTCTTCAAGCTGGGGCAAGATGCGGTTGAAGGCTATATGACGACCGACTACTACTCGCCGAACGCCAAAGATCAGACGCCTGAAGGTGAGAAGTTCATCAAAGCCTGGGATGAAAAATATAAAGAGCCGACCCATACCTGGGGCGCGATGACCGCTGATGCTTATAAAATGATCGTCAATGGGATGAACCAGTGCAGCGATCCGAAAGACCGTGTTTGCGTTAATGAAAAAATCCGCGCCACCAGTAATTTTGCCGGAATTACCGGGACGCTGACATTAAAAGATGGAGATGCAATCCGTAGCGCCGTCATTAATGAGGTTAAAGACGGACAATTGGCCTTTAAAACAGTTGTTAATCCATAAGGCAAATAAGGATTGAATGATGGATGTTGCCATTTTCTTCCAGCAAGTGGTTAACGGCATGAGTCTGGGGAGTATGTATGCGCTGATCGCTATTGGTTATACCATGGTGTACGGCGTATTACGGCTCATCAACTTTGCCCATGCCGATATTATGATGGTGGGGGCATTTCTTGCCCTGTTTGGATCAACGACGTTTGAGCTGCCTTTCGGGGCAGCTATTTTATTCGCGATTCTCTTTTCTGCCTTATTGGGCGTGTGCATCGATCAGATTGCTTATCGGCCATTACGTCATGCCTCTAAAATATCCATGCTGATTACCGCGATTGGGGTGAGCTTTTTTTTAGAGAACCTGTTTAACGTTATTTTTGGCGGGAGTCCGCGCTTTTTTTCGGCGCCGGAGTTTTTTAATCAGACGGTCACGATGGGCGGCATCATTATTACCAATGTCGCCTGGCTTGTCCCGCTGGTTACGCTGATTCTGCTGGCCGGCATTCTTTTTATTCTCTACCGCACCCGACAAGGAATGGCTATTCGCGCCGTGGCATTTGACGTGAATACCGTTCGCTTAATGGGGATCGATGCCAATCATATTATTGCTTTTGTCTTTGCTCTCGGAAGTTCTCTGGCTGCCCTTGGCGGCATTTTTTATGCCACCAGCTATCCGACGATCGATCCATTAATGGGGGTACTGATTGGCCTGAAAGCATTTGCTGCGGCGGTATTGGGGGGAATCGGCAGCGTCACGGGGGCGGTAATTGGCGGCTTTATTCTGGGCTTCACCGAAGTGGTCGCCGTGGCGGTATTTCCTGAGTTGGGTGGATATAAGGATGCCTTTGCATTTATGTTCCTGATTTTGGTTCTGCTATTCAGACCGGTAGGCATTATGGGTGATGAAAGACTGGAAAGGAGCCGCTTCTGATGAGAATGCCCACAAATTCATTTTCGTTGTTAATCGGCTATGCCGCGGTATTTGTGATAATGCTGTTGGTTCTGTTCACGTTGCAGAATGTGTTTGACGATTACATCATCCGTATTGTCTGTAATATTTTTATATTTATGATCCTGGCGGTGAGTTACAACCTGATTAACGGGGTAACGGGACAATTATCCCTTGAGCCCAACGGTTTTGTTGCCGTCGGCGCCTATATTACCGCCATCCTGTTGTTAAGCGCGGACACCAAGCTGGAAATGTATGAGATGGCGTCCCCCAGCGCCGTGGTATTGGCGCTGCATACCTCCTTTTTACCCGCACTCATTATTAGTGGGATCTGTGCTTCTCTGTTAGCCGTGTGTCTGGCGTTTCCCGTCTTCCGGGTGCGCGGTGATTATCTGGCGATTGTCACGTTGGGATTTGGTTTTATTATTAAAATCCTGGCAATTAATAATCCGCAAATCACCAATGGCGCCATTGGTCTGAATGAAATTCCCCAGGCCAGCCACATGTTGTACTGGTGCGGTTTTATTTCCCTTATCGCCGTGCTGCTTATTTTACAGATTGTGTATTCAAAATACGGGCGGGCGATGAAAGCGGTTCGTGATGATGAAGACGCCGCGATCGCGATGGGGATTAATACCTTCAAAATTAAAACCTGCGCCTTTGCCACCAGCGCCTTTCTGGAAGGCATTGGCGGTGGTTTACTGGCTTCGCTGTTGACGATTATTTCCCCCGCTTTGTTTGATTTCATGCTGACGTTCCAACTGCTCATCATCATTGTATTGGGTGGATTAGGCAGCACGACCGGCGCGATTCTGGGAACGATTTTGGTGGTGGGCAGCGGCGAATGGCTGCGTTTCCTTGACCAGCCGCTAAGTCTGTTTGGTGAGGACCTGGGGTCCTACCCCGGTTTACGGATGGTCGTTTTTTCATTGGTGCTGCTGATTATTATGCTTTTTGCCCGCGAAGGGTTACTGGGTAAGCAGGAGATCTGGGAAGTGAACAGGAAACGCCATCATGGAAAATAAACCTATTCTCAGTGTTGATCACGTCATTATGCAATTTGGTGGATTACGGGCAATTGATGACGTTAGTTTTACGCTTAATCAGGCGGAGATATTTGGTCTGATTGGTCCGAACGGCGCGGGGAAAACCACCTTATTTAACGTTATTACCTCGAATTACAAGCCGACTTCGGGCAAAGTCATGCTGGGGCAGGAAACCATTACCGGTTTGAAACCAAATCTGGTGGTCAATCGCGGCATTGCCCGTACTTTCCAGAATATTCGGTTATTCAATTCAATGACGGTACTGGAAAATGTTTTAATCGGTTTTGATCGCGCCATTCATTATTCGTTTATTGAAGCTGCATTGCATATAGGGCGTTTTTTCTCGGCGGAGAAGCGGGCAAAAGCGCAGGCCATGGAGATTCTGGAATATATCGGTATTGCCGAACATGCCAATTCACTGGCAACCAACCTGAGCTATGGCAATCAGCGTAAAGTGGAAATCGCCCGCGCGTTGGCAACCTCGCCGGAATTATTATTACTGGACGAGCCTGCGGCCGGGATGAACCCCCGGGAAACGAATGAACTGGCGCAGCTGATTTTTAAAATGCGCGAGGATTATCAATTAACGGTGCTATTGATTGAGCATGACATGTCATTCGTTAATACCTTGTGCGAGCGGGTGCTGGTTCTGGATTACGGCAAGCCATTATTCAGTGGCACCACTCATGAGGCAATTAATAACAAAGAGGTGATTGCCGCCTATCTTGGAGAGGTGGATTATGCTTAAGGCCGAGGATCTGCAAGTATTTTATGGACTGATTCAGGGATTAAAAGGCATCGACATTGAGGTGAATAATAGTGAAATCGTTACGCTGATTGGCAGTAATGGTGCGGGAAAAACCTCAACGCTGAACGGTATTATCAATCTGGTGAAATCGACCGGCAACGTCAATTTCCTGAATGAAGATATTTCCCACAGTCTGACCCACCAGATTGTGCGTAAAGGTCTGGCATTGGTTCCGGAAGGGCGCAAAGTTTTCACCAATTTGACTATTGAAGAAAATCTGCGCATGGGCGCGTACAACAACCCGGTCAATTTCGAATATCTGAAAGATAAAATGTACACGCTGTTTCCGCGGTTGAAAGAGCGTCGCAGCCAGCTGGCAGGCACCATGAGCGGCGGCGAACAGCAGATGCTGGCGATTGCCAGAGCATTAATGAGCGAGCCGGTTTTATTGATGCTGGACGAGCCCAGTCTGGGGCTGGCCCCAAAGATAGTCGGCGAAATGTTCAATATCATTAAACAGTTACAAAAAGAAAATATTACCATCCTTCTTGTTGAACAAAATGCTACGGCGGCGCTGAAAATTGCCGATCGCGCCTATGTGCTGGAAAACGGCAAGATTGTGCTACAGGGACAGGCGCAGGCTATTCTGGCCAACCCGGAAGTGAAGAAAATGTATTTAGGCGGATAAATTTCCGATTTAAATCCCCACAGCAGAGCAAAAGGTTTTTCCCCTCTGGCGTAAAGGGGCTGAGTCGGGAAGAGCCTTCAGGATGAGCCGCAGGGATGCGGCGAAAGCCAGTGCCATGACGGTCATGCTGGGAATGACTAGTTGACTCTATCTGCTATGATCCAGACAATCCTGTTTTTCACAAAAGTTGAGTAAGGATTTATGGAAGCGTGGCTGGATCATCTGGTTACTCAATCATTAGCGTATTCACTGATCGCCGTCATGCTGGTTGCCTTTCTGGAATCTCTTGCTCTGGTTGGCCTGTTGCTGCCGGGCACCGTTATGATGGCCACGTTGGGGGCACTGATCGGCAGTGGTCAGATGGGGTTATATCCCGCGTGGGCGGCGGGTATCGTCGGCTGTTTGCTGGGGGATTGGAGTTCTTATTTCATCGGCAGAACGTTTAAGCAACCGCTGCATCAATGGTCTTTCCTGAAAAAGCATCAAACGTTGCTCAATAAAACGGAACATGCCTTGTATCAACATCCTGTTCCGACGGTGTTGATTGGACGATTCGTCGGACCGACGCGTCCGCTGATTCCCATGGTTGCCGGTATGCTGGGGCTGCCGCCTTATAAATTTGCCGTGCCGAATATCATCGGTTGTCTGCTGTGGCCGCCGGCGTATTTTTTACCCGGCATATTGGCTGGCGTTGCCATTGATATTCCCGCGGGCATCGACAGTACCGGTTTTAAATGGCTATTGCTGGTTACCGCGTTACTGGTGTGGAGCGGCGCGTGGTTAAGCTGGCGCTGGTGGCGAGGCGATAAACGCAAAAAACGTGACTGGTTCAGTAAACGGTTGCCGCTCAGTCGGTTACGCTGGGTTGCTCCATTGACGCTGGCGGCGGCAGGGGTGGCATTGGCAACGCTGATCGCGCATCCGCTAATGCCTGTTTATCGTCACCTGCTGTGGCAGGTGCTGCATGGGTAACGTTTATCAGAGTGAACCTGGCGGATAATGAAGGTGAAGAAGCACGGGGTTATCCGGTTTGAAGATGTTGTACCCCGTGTATCTTCCGCTGTTCATTAACGTCAACAGCGCCACTTCAGTCAGCGGTCCTATCGATAAAACTCGGCTACCTGATCAAAGATGCGCATTTCCTCGCCATGACGCTGTACCTTAATCACATCTTCCAGTTTTTCTACCTGACTGATCATCTGCGGTAGTCGCTGATCGTCCTGCACCAGTAGCCAGATGCGGCTTTCATCGCCGCCGGCCAGCGGCATACAGAGAATCCCTTCCACGTTAAAGGCTCGACGGGCGAACAGTCCGCACACATGCGACATGACGCCGGGGTGGTTGCGCACCGAGAGTTCCAACGTGACCTGTTTTGAGGTGGATTGATGTGGCATGGTCTTAATCTCCGATCATATCAATGTTGGCGGCACCCGGCGGCACCATGGGATACACTTTTTCATTCACATCTATCAAGACGTGGATCAGCGCGGGGCCGGGGCGATTCAATGCTTCTGCCAGTGCCGTTCGCGGATCGTCTGCCGCATTCAGATCGCAGGTGGCGAAGCCGAAACCGGCGGCAATGGCCAGGAAATCGGTTCTGTAACGATAGTCTGCGGCGAAGATGCGGTTCTGGAAGAACAGATCCTGCTGCTGATGAACCAACCCCAGCGACTGGTTGTTCATCAGGATAATTTTGACATTCAGCCCTTCTTCTGCGGCGGTCGCCATTTCCTGAATATTCATCATCAGGCTGCCATCACCGGAAAAACACACCACGGTACGTTCAGGTTCGGCTAATGCGGCGCCCATCGCGGCGGGCAAACCGAAACCCATGGTGCCCAACCCGCCGGAGGTCAGCCACTGTCGTGGTCGGCGCAGTGGGTAAGATTGCGCAACCCACATCTGGTGTTGTCCGACATCGGTAGCAATGATGGCATCATCCGTCAGTGCCTGCGCGGCAGCCTGGATCAGGCCATAATGACTCAGCGGATCGTTAGCGTTCGGCATGTGGAACGGGAATTCATGCTGCAAGTCACCGATCGTTTTACGCCACACGTCGCGTCGTTGCGTTTCGATCAGTGGCAACAGTTGATCCAGCGCTTCGGCGACATCGGCATTCAGCGCGACATGCGATTGCCGGATCTTGCCCAGCTCAGCCGGATCGATATCAATATGAATCACGCTGGCCTGAGGACAGAACTGTTCCGCTTTACCAATCGCACGATCGTCAAAGCGAGCCCCCAGCACAATTAATAAATCCGCCTGCTGCAAGATCAAATTGGTTGAGCGTGCGGCATGCATACCCAGCATGCCAAGCGACAGCGGGTGATCCACTGGCATGGCGCCTAACGCCATCAGCGTCATGGTCGTGGGCAGATTAGCGCGTTCAGCCAGTTGCACGGCCTGTTCGTGTGCCGATGCGCTGATAATACCGCCGCCCAGATAGAGGATCGGACGCTGTGCCGTGTTAATCATGGCGGCTGCCTGCGCGATTTTCTGGGCATCAATGGCCGGCGGACGATCGTTTTGGCTTATTGGCGGCAGCATATCCAATTCGATCTCGGCCGTTTGTATATCTTTGGGAATATCGATCCATACCGGACCGGGCCGGCCGGATTGTGCGATGCGAAAGGCTTCAGGGATAACACGCGGTAACTCTTTGATGTCACGAACCAGATAGTTGTGTTTGGTCACCGGGATGGAAATGCCATAGGTGTCGACTTCCTGAAAGGCGTCTGTCCCGATCATGCTGGAGGACACCTGCCCGGTAATGCAGACCAATGGGATAGAATCGAGTTTGGCATCGGCAATGGCGGTCAGCAGGTTAGTTGCGCCCGGGCCGCTTGACGCCATGCAGACGGCGGCGCGCCCATTGGCCCTTGCCATGCCTTGAGCCATAAATCCTGCTCCCTGCTCGTGACGTGCCAGTACGTGTCGGATAGTTTTGCTCTGGCCGAGCGCGTCGTATAACGGCAGGGCTGCACCACCGGGGATCCCTGCTACTGTTGTGATGCCCTGCTGTTCGAGCAGCCGGACAATCAACTGGGCGCCTGTATAACGCATATTTATATCCTTCATCAGGGCCGGTGCGTTTTCAGAGCGGGGAGGGTAGAAACAAGAAACCCCGCTCGGCTGGCGCCGGCGGGGTTTGGGAATCTTGGTTTGATTCGGAACCCGTTACGGCGCGCTGCCGACGACGACCACCACAACCACGCGCACGACGACAACCGCGTCAACATGCGCGGTGCTTAGTAGTGCTGAAGTGGAAGAATAGTGCGTCACGGGAATCCTGTTATTAACGATTAAGTCACTTATTCATATAAGCACAGGTCGTGAAAAGGACACAATACCCGTGAGGGATAAAAAGCTGAAATCCGCGTGCGGTCACACTTTTTCTGGTAATGAACAAGCGCGTTTATCCCCGAATTCCCAGTATTTTCGCCGCATCGGCGCTGCCATCCTGCAATGCCAGTGTTGGTCCATCATAGCTAATCTGTCCATCGACAATCAGTATGGTACGTTCCGCTATGCGGATCGCATCGTCCAGATTATGGGAAACCATCAGCAGCGTGAGTTGGCGATCCAGACAAATCTCGTCGAGCAGTTCCAGCATTTCCAGGCGCAATGCGGGATCGAGCGCGGAAAACGGTTCATCCAGCAGCAGAATAGGGCGCTGGCGGACCAGACAGCGAGCCAACGCGGCCCGCTGCCGTTGTCCCCCTGAAACCTGTGACGGCAGACGGCTGAGCAATGTCGTCAATCCAACCTTGTCAGCAATGTGCCGCAGCGTTTCCCGCTGTGTGTCATTGAGACGCAGACCGGGGTTCAGGCCCAGCGCAATGTTTTGCTCGATAGTCAGATGGGGAAAGAGGTTATTTTCCTGAAACAGGATCGAGACCGGCCGTTTGGCGGGCGGCGTATGCCGATGTTCTTCGCCATTCAAACGCAATGTGCCGCTGTCTGCCATCAGAAAGCCGGCAATCAGATTCAGCAGCGTGCTTTTCCCCGCTCCGCTGGGGCCGAGAATAGCAACACGTTCGCCGGATTGAACGTGGAAATCAAAGCGCATGGGAAAGTGCTGATAGAGGTATGTCAGCTTATCAAGAGCGATCATGACGACCTGCCAGTTTTTCAATCAGGGTGAATAACGTAAAGCAGATAAGCATCAGTAACAGTGCGGTCACGGCGCCATCGGCGCTGCGATAGGAACCAATCTGCTGATAAAGATAAAAAGGCAAGGTGCGAAACTGCTCACTGCCGAACAATGCGATAACGCCAAAATCCCCAATCGACAATACGCTGGCAAAAGCCAGCGCCTGCGCCAGCGGCTGTTTCAGCGCGGTCAGTTCGATAATTTTTAAACGCCGCCAGCCCCGCAGATCCAGCGACAGGCAGAGCTGATTATAGCGTTCGGCTACGTCGTACATGGGATTTTCCAGCACTTTGAGCGCGTAGGGGATCGCCATCAGCGCGTTGGTCATCACGACTAACGCATAAGGGGAGTCCGGTAATCCCACCGTATTATTCAGTAACAGGAAAAAACCGGTCGCGAGCACAATGCCGGGCATGGCGAGGATCAGCATGCCGCTCAGGTTCATCAACTGACCGTACAAAGGTTGTTGGCGCAACTTCAGTTCCCGGCTGCTCCAGAGCAACATCATGGTCAGGGCAAGACACAGCAGACCTGCGCTCAGCGCAATACGCAGTGAGGTAAACAAGGTTTGCCACAAAACAGGCTGTTGCAACACGGCGATCAGTGAAAGATTAACGCCGTCAACAACCACCGCCAGCAGGGGCGGGGCCACTAAAAGCAGTAACGCGCCAATCAGCACGCTGTCACAAAACTGGCTCAACGGGCTGTCCTGCGGGTTACGCCATACTAACTGCTGGGTGCTGCCGACCGGCAAGATACGGCCCAGGCGCTGGCTGAGCAGCACCAGCCCGAGACAGCAGCTCATCTGGATTAACGCCAGTAACGCGGCGCGCGAGGGATCGTAATCAAAGCTCAGCGCCTGATAAATGGCCAATTCAATGGTGGTTGCCTGTGGACCGCCGCCAAGAGACAGCACGGTGGCAAAACTGGCAAAGCAAAGCATGAAAATCAGTGCGGCCGTCGGCAAAATTTGTCTGCGCAGTGCGGGCCATTCGACGATACGCAAATGCTGCCAATCATTCATGCCCAATTGAGCAGCCAACTGGCGCTGCTCTGTCGCAATACTTTCCAGCGATTGCAATAACAGGCGGGTCGCCAGCGGTAGGTTAAAGAAAATATGCGCCAGCAGAATGCCTTGCAGACCATAAGGTGAAAACGGGTAGGGCAGGCCTAAAAATCCCAGTAGCTGCGCCAGCCAACCTTGCCGGCCATACACGCTGAGCAGACCAAAAACGGCGACCAGCACGGGCAGCACCAGCGTCATGGCGCAGAGTCGCAATAGCCAACGGTAGCCGGGGAAACGGCGACGGTACAAGGCCCTGGCGAGGAAAATGGCGGGGACGGTAGAAAGCAGTGCGGACAGGAATGCCTGCCAGAAGGTGAATCGAATGACATGCCACAGATAGCTGTCCTGCCATAAGGTCTGCCACTGGCTGTCGGGGGCCTGTAGCCATAGCGCCCCGAAAGCCAGAACGGCGACTGAAATTAACAGCGTAGCAGCCAGTAATCCCGGCCACAGACTTCCTGCGGTCAGTGGCTGACTGCGCGTTGCCATGCCTGAATCCAGTTATTCCTTTGCTCCGCCACCTGTTGCGCGCTGTATTGCAATGCTTTCTCCGGTACAGGGAGGGTTGCGAATCCAGCCGGCAATTCGGTTGGGATAACCGGGTACATCCAGTTGGTCGTGGGAATCGCCTGCTGGAATGCCGGACTCAGAATGAATTGCATAAAACGTTTTGCCAGTTCCGGCTGTTTGCTGGCGGCCAGTTGCCCGGCGACTTCAATTTGCAGGTAATGCCCTTCACTGAAATTCGCGGCCGCGTAATTCTCTTTTTTCTCTTCAATAATGTGATACGCCGGAGATGTTGTATAGCTGAGTACCAGATCGGCCTCGCCTTTCAGGAACAGACCGTAGGCTTCGCTCCAGCCTTTGGTGACCGTAACGGTTTTTTTCGCCAGTTTCTGCCACGCCTGCGGAGCCTGATCGCCATACACTTGCTGCATCCATAACAGCAGTCCCAAACCCGGCGTACTGGTGCGCGGATCTTGATAAATCACTTTCCACGCTTCCGGACTGTCGATCAGCTCATGCAGGCTTTTGGGGGGATTCTTCAGGGTTTCTTTGTTGTAAACAAACGCAAAATAGCCGTAGTCGTAAGGGACAAACGTCGTGTTGTTCCACCCGCCAGGCACGTTAACCGCGCTGGTATCCAGATCGTTTTTTGTGAACAGGCCGGTCTGTTCCGCAGCCTGCAACAGGTTATTGTCCAGCCCTAAAATGATATCCGCCTTGCTGTTTTTACCTTCCATCCGCAGGCGGTTCAGCAGCGAGGCGCCATCTTCCAGCGCGACAAAATTCAGTTCGCACTCGCACTCTTTCTCAAACGCGGTTTTGATTACCGGACCCGGTCCCCATTCAGAGGCAAAAGAATCGTAGGTATATACGGTGAGCGCAGGTTTGGCGAAGGCCGGTGCGGAAATCAGTAAAAGACAAGGCAGGCTTTTTTTCAGCATGGCTGCCGAACGTTTTAATAACGATATATTTAACACTTTGCACTCCTGAGCATCATGGGGTGGCAAAGGTCTTTGAGTCAGCAATGAGCACTCTCAAATCCCTTCGCCGGTATTAACCGGATCAGGTTCGACGGGTGTTTTCTCAGCGAAAAATCTCGCGCCAATGTCAATCTTGTGGCGAAACATGTTCCGCACCCCGTTGAGAACGTCCCATTGTAAAGGGTTCAGGGGGGCAGGGGAAGGTTCTCAGTTTTCTGGCGGCGCAAACCAGGCTGATTTGAAGTCAAACCAGCCCAGCATATTCATTCTGATGCCTCGCATACTGCGCTGCCCCTGAAGTTTCAGCCAGTGATGGAGTAAAGGGTGTAGTTGGCCGCTGTTGACCAGCTTATCGCACCACTCTGCTATGGACAGGGTGTGATTGCGCCATTGCTGTGCATCATGGTGCAGATCGCTATCCAGACAGTGTTGCATCAGCGGCAGTTCATACAGCATCGCGAACAGCGAGAATTCGAGCGGTAAATAGCAGTTCACGCTACTGAACCAGATATCGCTTTCAATATTTCCCTGATACCAGTCTTCATAACTGACGATCTGTACGTGTAGCTTTACGCCATGTTTTTCCAGCAGCTTACTCATGATTTCACTGAGTATCCGGTACTCAGGATGTTCCTGATAAAAGGTCAGCGTAATTTGCTTAAGTCCCTGCGGCATGGGCAGCGGCTTGTCAGGCTGATGATGGTGCCAGCGTGGCAGCAGGCTATAGGCCGGTGACCAGTCGAGCTGACGGATAGCATCGGCGTGGCTCAGCAGGGCGATGGGGTTAAACACCTGCCAGAGCCAGCGGCGGATTTCCGGGCGTTTAGCCAGCGGAGAACGTTTATCGAACAGGATGAAATAGCAACCTTCCTCCATTCTGCTTTCCAACTGTTCATTGTGGGAATCATCGGACTGCAATTTGACGGAAACGGTCATTTCTTCCGGTCCTTCCGGCAATACCCAGATATTCACTTCATCAATAAGGGTCCGATAGCCAAAATAGTCATCGAACGCGCGTATTTTCATATGGCTGTTGTTATTGCTCACGACAGTGTAAGGACCGGTGCCAATGGGGCGTCGGGCAAAATCGGGCAGGGTTCGCCACTCCTGCGGCAGGATCATGGCGGGAACGCTGCCAAGCAGCCACGGCAGCCAGTGGTCGGCGCTGTGCAACTGCACATCAATCACAAAAGGCATCGGCGAGGTGACTTTTTTGATGTGAGAGAACAGCGGCAGTTCGGTTAGTCGGGTAAGCGAACTGATCACATCGTCCATCGTCAGCTCACGACCATGATGAAAACGGATAGAAGGACGCAGGTAGAATCGCCAACGCAACGGTTCCAGCATTTGCCAGTGATGCGCCAGATCGGGTTTTAGTTCCCCGTTTTCCTCATTTATATTAGTCAACCCGCTGAAAATTTGCCGGGCTATATGCATTTCCGAACGTCGTAATGCCGATCCTGGCAGTAGATTACACAGCGGGCGGTAATAGAGGATTCGCAGAATGTGTTTACCTTGCCGGAAACTGCGGCCAAGGTGGGCAAGCAGCATCTGACGTACCGTTTCTTTGTCGCCGACAAGCTGTACTAACTGATCGATGCGATCTTGCTCCAGTAAATCTTCTGCACGCTGCTGTTGCAGGGCCAAACCGGTATAAATGAACGCAAGCTGCGAGCGTTTGCCCCTGCCCGCTTCCGCCTGCCAGGTCAGCCATCCTTGCTGCTGCATCGCTCCCAGAAGAGAACGGATATGGCGACGTGAACAGCTTAAGACGCCGGCCAACTCTTGCAGCGTGGTGTCGGTGGTTTGTCCTTGAAAGTGTTGCCACAGACGGATGAACTGCTGTTGCAGACGGTTGGAAGACATAAAAGAGGAACTCCAGACCTTAAAGTCATCAATTTATCTTTCCCTATATTACGCCGATACTTTTACATAATGAAAGCGCGGAGGTGGCTTATGGCGATTTCACAGTTGTATCGGTTCTATCGGGTTTATCTTTCGACGTGCAAGGCGAAATGGCTGCGTTGGATGTCTGCTCAGCAGCGAGTGGCATTATTGCAACAGGCAACGCAGTGGCAAATTGTGGAGATGTCGGAAGAGGAATACCGTCACTGGATCTAGCGGTGGGAGAAGGTAGAGAAACATTCTGAGTAATGGTGCTTTTCACCAGCCAGCGAAACCTTTCGCTGGCTTTTTTTATGCATTTTTCCCCGTTGTGTCGAGTATTTTATCGACATTCTGATATTGATCATTAAGTAAAGAGTAGTAGTGGCTCAGTTTGTCTTTCTGGCTGGCGTTGCGTAGTTGTAATGCCAGATTGATGGCGGCAAGTTCCCTGGCATTGTCAGCGATTGCTTGCGGTATCTTCTTCTGTTTTGCAAGCCAGTCTGCAACTTCACCCCAATCCCACAGCGGAGAAGACCCCTTCAAACGCTGGACGGGAGAAGGAAAATCGCCAGCGCCGCGTTTCCCGTCTTTTAACAGCGCAATCGCCTGGCGTGACATAGCTGATAATGCGGCGATATCGCTGAGCCCAACCCATGCCGCGTCAACGGATTGGACATGGGCATTAATACCCGCAGACTCAATATCGCGAATGGCGCTCATTATCGCATCGGAAAAATCGGGACTTTCTCGATCAAATTCGAGATAGACGGTATTGCCGTAAAAACAGATCAGAGCATCATCGCAACCGCTGGAAAAAAGCGCATTTTCCAATCCTGTTGTTTCGGCGGTAACGCCCGATAGCGTGAGAGAAAAGTGATAGGTTGTCATGCGTTCCCCCATTAAACGGTTTTCTCGCTTAGTTTTTTTTCAATATTGCCAGACAGCTATCGACCTTACGGCAGATTTGTTTTGCATGATTTTCCGGATTTGACGGCGTGGACCAGATACTCATCATGTGGTCGTGATGGTTCTGTGTGCCGCAAATGAGCCTGCCAAAAGCATGACCGTTGCTGGGGTGAAATCTCCATCCCTGCGCTAAAGCATATTCAATGGCTGCCTGAATATGCTTATTCGGGTGTTTTTTCATCTTCATCCTGAATAATGAAATTAGGGTAATTGTAGTGTTGACAAATGTCAATATTACGCGGATATTAAATGAGAATGAAGTATAATTTATTTATTTATCAATTTGTTGCAATAAATAAAATACTGCGCGCCGCTTCGCAAATAGCGTTGCCGGGAAAAAATCGCGGAACACAGGGTTTATTCATGGGCGTAGTTTGATAAACGGCATGAAAGCCTGAATGGCGTTACGGATTGGCCGCCCCTGTCGCCAGAAATCATGTCCAGCGTCAGGGGCGGTTTTTAGAGAGGAACTAAACGTATCAGATCAATGCAGGAACGACGGCTGTTTTTGCTCGTAATCGGCGATAGAATCCTCGTGCTGCAACGTCAGCCCAATACTGTCCAGCCCGTTGATCATGCAGTGACGGCGGAAGCTGTCGATTTCAAATGGATAACTTTTCCCGCCGGCCAATACGGTCTGGTTCTCTAGATCTACGGTGAAAGTAATGCCTTCTTCACCGTCGACCAGTTTGAACAACGTATCAATATCTTCTTCGCTCAGCGTGACCGGCAGCAGTTGGTTATTGAACGAGTTACCGTAAAAAATATCGGCGAAACTCGGTGCGATCACCACCTTGAAGCCGTAATCGGTCAGCGCCCACGGCGCATGCTCGCGCGATGAACCACAGCCAAAGTTTTCACGCGCCAGCAGAATGCTGGCGCCTTTATAGCGTGGCTTATTCAGCACGAAGTCAGGATTGGGTTCCTGACCTGCTTCATCCAGAAAACGCCAGTCGTTAAACAGGTGCTGACCAAAGCCGGTTCGTGTGACCTTTTGCAGAAACTGTTTTGGAATGATGGCGTCGGTATCGACGTTAGCGGCATCCAGAGGAACCACCAGACCGATATGTTGCGTAAATTTAGCCATGTTGGTCTCTCTCTTAATTCAACTCGCGGATATCGGCAAAATGCCCCGTCACAGCAGCAGCGGCGGCCATCGCCGGGCTGACCAGATGGGTGCGTCCGGCACGGCCCTGACGCCCTTCAAAGTTACGATTACTGGTTGATGCGCAGCGTTCGCCGGGGTTCAGACGGTCATTGTTCATCGCCAGACACATTGAACAACCGGGCAGACGCCATTCGAAACCGGCTTCGATAAACACTTTATCCAGCCCTTCCAGTTCCGCCATGGTTTTAACCGGGCCTGAACCAGGTACCACAATGGCCTGAACGCCCTGAGCAACCTTACGTCCTTTGGCAATCTCGGCCGCCGCGCGCAGGTCTTCGATACGCGAGTTGGTGCAGGAGCCGATAAACACTTTATCAATCGCAACGTCTGTCAGCCTAATGCCGGGTTGTAAATCCATATAGGCCAGCGCCTTGGCGGCGGAAGCGCGTTCTACCGGATCGATGAACGATTCAGGGAACGGAATGATCTGATCGACGGCGATAACCTGACCCGGGTTGGTGCCCCAGGTAACCTGAGGTGCTATCTGGGCCGCATCCAGCGTGACAATGGTATCGAACTGCGCGTCGTCGTCTGACTTCAGCGTGCTCCAGTAGGCGACTGCCGCATCCCAATCCGTGCCTTTCGGCGCAAATTGACGTCCTTTCAGATAATTGAACGTGGTTTCATCCGGTGCGACCAGACCGGCTTTGGCGCCCATTTCAATCGCCATGTTGCACAGCGTCATACGGCCTTCCATGCTCAGCGCCTGAATGGCCTTACCACAGAATTCAACCACATGGCCGGTACCGCCCGCGCTACCGGTTTTACCGATAATCGCCAGCACGATGTCTTTGGCGGTAATTCCCGGCGCGGCATCGCCCGCCACTTCGATCTTCATGGTTTTGGCGCGCCCCTGTTTCAGGGTCTGCGTCGCCAGAACATGCTCAACTTCCGATGTGCCGATACCAAAGGCCAGAGAGCCAAAGGCGCCGTGCGTGGCGGTGTGGGAGTCGCCGCAGACGATGGTCATCCCCGGCAGCGTCATCCCCTGTTCCGGGCCGATAACGTGGACGATCCCCTGATTCGGGTGATTCAGGTCATACAGCTGTACGCCAAATTCAGCGCAGTTTTTAATCAGTTCCTGCATCTGAATACGGGCCATTTCACCACAGGCATTGATATCTTTGGTCTGGGTGGAAACGTTGTGATCCATGGTGGCGAAAGTTTTACCCGGCTGACGAACCTTACGTCCCTTCGCCCGCAGGCCGTCAAACGCCTGTGGCGAGGTCACTTCGTGTACCAGATGACGGTCAATATACAGCAGAGGCGTTTCATTCGGCGCTTCGTAGACGACATGCGCATCGAACAATTTTTGATATAACGTCTTACCCATGGTTATGCCCCTTGTGCAACAAACCGGGCGATGATATCGCCCATTTCATCCGTACCGACCGCATTGCCTTCGCTGGCCAGATCCGACGTGCGATAGCCTTCAGCCAGCGCCGTGTTAACCGCTTTTTCGATAGCGTCGGCGGCATCATCAGCCCCCACGCTGTAACGCAGCAGCAGCGCCAGCGATAAAATTTGCGCGATCGGGTTGGCAATGTTTTGACCGGCGATATCCGGCGCAGATCCCCCCGCCGGCTCATACAAACCAAATCCCTGATCGTTGAGGCTGGCAGAAGGCAACATCCCCATGGAACCGGTAATCATGGCGCATTCGTCTGACAGAATGTCGCCGAACAGGTTGGAGCACAGCAGCACGTCAAACTGGGACGGATCTTTAATCAACTGCATGGTGGCGTTGTCGATGTACAGATGGGACAGCTTCACATCTGGATATTCTTTGGCGATTTCGTTAACGATTTCACGCCACAGGATAGAACTCTGCAAAACGTTGGCTTTATCGATGGACGTCACGATACTGCGGCGTTTACGTGCAGATTCAAACGCGATATGCGCGATGCGCTCAATCTCGAAACGGTGATAGATCTCGGTGTCGAAAGCGCGTTCATGTTGGCCGCTGCCTTCGCGCCCTTTGGGCTGACCGAAATAGATACCGCCGGTCAGTTCCCGCACGCACAGGATATCAAACCCCTTGGCGGCGATATCGCCGCGCAGAGGACAAAACGCTTCCAGCCCTTGATACAGGCGAGCCGGGCGCAGGTTGCTGAATAATCTGAAATGCTTACGCAGCGGCAATAACGCACCACGTTCCGGCTGTTCCGCAGGAGGCAGATGCTCCCATTTCGGGCCGCCGACCGAACCAAACAGAATGGCGTCGGCCTGTTCACATCCGGCGATGGTTGCCTGCGGCAGCGGGGTATTCTGGCGATCGATGGCAATGCCGCCGACGTCATATTCGCTGGTGGTAATACGGAGATTAAAGCGCTGACGTACGGCGTCCAACACTTTGTGGGCCTGCGCCATTACTTCCGGGCCAATACCGTCTCCGGGTAAGACGGCAATATGGTAGCTTTTGCTCATCACACTGTTTCCTGACTGTTTTGTTGTTTGCTGTCGTGTTGTTGATTACTGTGCTGCTGCAGACGCTGAATTTCTTTTTCTACCTGCTGAGCGCGTTTGATATTGTTTAATACATTTACCATCGCCTGGGCGGAAGATTCAACGATATCCGTTGCCAGGCCGACGCCATGGAAACGGCGACCCTGATAATCCGCGACGATATCCACCTGACCCAACGCATCTCTGCCTTGTCCTTTGGCGGTCAGTTGATATTTAACCAGTGAAACCTGATATCCGGTGATACGGTTAATCGCCTGATAGACGGCATCAACCGGACCATTGCCCGTTGCGGCTTCCGCCTGCGTTTCATCTCCGCAGTTCAGTTTGACTGATGCGGTTGCCATCACGCTTGAACCGGACTGCACGCTGAAATAATCCAGGCTGTAAAAGTCCTGCTCTTCCTGCTGGCTATTGATAAACGCCAGCGCTTCCAGATCGTAATCGAAAACCTGACCTTTTTTGTCGGCCAGTTTCAGGAAGGCGGAATATAAATCATCCAGATTGTAGTCGCTGTCCTGATAGCCCATTTCTTCCATGCGGTGTTTTACTGCCGCACGGCCAGAGCGGGAAGTCAGATTCAACTGGACTTCTTTCAGGCCGATGGATTCCGGCGTCATGATTTCGTAATTTTCGCGGTTTTTCAGCACGCCATCCTGATGGATGCCGGAGGAGTGGGCGAAAGCGTTGGCGCCCACCACGGCTTTGTTGGCGGGAATCGGCATGTTGCAGATCTGGCTGACCAACTGGCTGGTACGGTAGATTTCCTGATGATTGATATTGGTATGGACATTCAGGATGTTATGACGGGTTTTAATCGCCATGATCACTTCTTCCAGGGAACAGTTGCCGGCACGTTCGCCGATGCCGTTCAGCGTGCCTTCTACCTGGCGGGCGCCGGCATGAACCGCCGCCATCGCATTGCCTACCGCCAGCCCCAGATCGTCGTGGGTATGAACCGAAATGATGGCTTTATCGATATTGGGAACGCGCTCGTACAGAGAGGCGATGATATTGCCGAATTCATGGGGCATGGTGTAGCCGACAGTATCCGGAATGTTGATTGTGCGGGCGCCGGCATTGATTGCGGCTTCCACAACGCGGCTCAGATCCGCGATCGGCGTACGGCCAGCGTCTTCGCAGGAGAACTCGACGTCGTCAGTGTAGTTACGGGCGTACTTGATCATATAGATGGCGCGTTCGATGACTTCGTCCAGCGTACTGCGCAGTTTGGTGGCGATATGCATCGGCGAGGTGGCGATAAAGGTATGGATGCGGAATGCATCCGCCACGCGCAGCGCCTCGGCGGCAACATCAATATCCTTCTCTACACAGCGAGTCAGTCCGCAGACCCGGCTGTTTTTGACGTTGCGGGCGATAGTCTGTACGGATTCGAAGTCGCCAGGTGAGGAAACCGGGAAGCCAACTTCCATTACGTCAACGCCCATTCTTTCCAGAGCCAGTGCAATCTGGAGTTTCTCTTTCACACTCAGACTGGCCTGCAGAGCCTGTTCTCCGTCACGTAATGTGGTATCAAAAATAATAACTTGCTGGCTCATCGGTTTGATTCCTTATCGTATTTACTTGGCGCCCGGCGAGTAAAAAAAAACCCGCGCATCGGCGCGGGTTTTTATTGGGTGGCGTGAAATCAGTTCTGAATTTTACCCACCAGCATACCGCGCAACGTAGATGCGTTTAGTAGTAGGCCTAGTAGGAAAGTGAAATTGAACATGATGTCTCGTCATCTGAAATTCGATATTGCACTATTGGTACTTTATTTCTATGGGTATGTCAACTACTCGTTTAGTGTGACGTGGGTCAAGTAAGCCATCGATGACCCGCTATTTATGCCTGAAAGATCGTTGCGGTTTTAAACCATACCGGTAGACTGCAGCCAAAATAATGTACAGCTGTACGCTAAAATTTTTTCAGACACATTTCTCTATCCATCTTTTCTGGATCAATAGTTTTTTACAGATGAATAATCCTTTACAGCCATACCATATGGTACACCGGGTACAACATCAGATCGCGCATTGCTCTGGGCGCATCGCGTTGCGTGAATGGGCGTCAGCCGAAGAGAAACAGCTTACCTGGTCACAGGCAGGCCAGCGCATCCGGCGGATTGCCAGTTCGTTACTGGCATTGGGGCTGGAGGTGCAGGAAAGCGTCGCCATTTTCTCTCACAATTCGATGAACTGGGCGCTCGCCGATTTATCCCTGCTGCACCTGCGAGCCATCAGCGTGCCTATTTATGCCACCAATACCTCGTCGCAGGCCGCATTTATCATTAATGATGCCGATATCCACACCATTTTTGTCGGTAGCCAGACGCAGTTCGATGCGCTGCTGGGGTTACGCGACATCTGTCCGCAACTGCGTAATATCATTGTGATGGAAGATGGTGTGGACTTACGCGATTGCGACATTGCCGTTACCCTGCGTGAATTTGAATCTCAGGCTGTGGAAGAGTTCTGGCATAGCGAACTGCAAAACCGCATTGATAATCGCGAACTCAGTGATTTGTTCACGCTGATTTATACCTCGGGCACAACGGGTGAACCCAAAGGCGTGATGCTGGATTACGCTAATATGGCGATGCAACTTAAACTCCACGAGCGACGCCTGAGCGTCTCTGATGTTGACCGTTCGTTGTGCTTCCTGCCGTTATCCCACGTGTTTGAACGCGCCTGGAGTTTTTTCATCATGCATAGCGGTGCGCAGAATGTGTATCTCAGTGACACCAATCTGGTTCGTGATGCCATGCAGGCGGTTAAACCGACAATGATGTGTGCTGTTCCTCGCTTCTACGAGAAAGTGTACAGCGCCGTCCATGAAAAAGTGGCACAGGCGCCCTGGTATCGCCAACATCTGTTCCGCTGGGCTATCGCTCAGGGACAAGCCGTTTGTCTGATGCGTCGTGCGGGGAGACGTCCTGGTATGCTGCGCAGCATCATGCATCGTTATGCCGATCGTCTGGTTCTTGGCAAATTACGCCAGCTTTTAGGCGGGCAGATCCGTTTCATGCCGGCGGCCGGCGCACGATTGGATGACAATATCATCCAGTTCTTCCTGTCCATGGGCGTACGTATCGTATACGGGTACGGTATGACGGAAACCTGTGCGACGGTTTCCTGCTGGGAAGAACGGCATTTCCGTTTAGGATCGATTGGGACTCCCTTGCCGGAGATTGACGTTCGTATCGGCGTGGATAACGAAATTCAGGTGCGCGGCGCCACGGTGATGCGCGGTTATTTTCATCGCCCACAGGAAACGGCTGAAGTCTTTACCGATGATGGCTGGCTCAAAACCGGTGACGCCGGTGAGTTGGATGCGGACGGTAATCTGTTCATCACGGAACGTCTGAAAGATTTGATGAAGACTTCAGGCGGAAAATATATCGCGCCGCAGCATCTGGAAGGGACGTTGGGACAGGATCGCTTCATTGATCAGGTCGCGATTATTGCAGATACGCGCAAGTACGTCTCTGCCTTGATTGTTCCTTGCTTTGAAGCATTGGAAGAATATGCCCGCTCCGTTAATCTGAAATACCACGATCGTCTGGAACTGCTGCGGCACAGCCATATTATCGAACTATTCGAGCAGCGCCTGCGCGAGATGCAAAAAGAGTTATCCCGCGTTGAACAAGTGAAAAAATTTACTCTGCTGCCGGTGCCGTTTTCGATGGAGGAGGGCGAGCTTACGCCAACATTGAAACTGCGTCGTAAGGTGATTAATCAGCGCTACCGGTTGGAAATCGACGCCATGTATTCGGAGTCCTGAGGCCGTATTGCGGAACCCGAATCGTTAATTTTCGGCATCAAGATTTCACTCTGTAATTTATGGCCTTCGTGGCAGATTTTTCAGGCCCGAAGGCCACTCATCAGCGTTTTATCTTAATTCTTGTTCTTTCTGCGATTCATTCCCTGTTTTCCCCTTAAAGTAGAACGGATTTTGCCGTTTGCCTGCATCCGAATCTGGCGTTATTGTAATTAGTTATATTTAAAGCCCCGTTTTATTAAAATGTCACGCTATTAAGCGCGGTTTGCGCCAGACTGATTTCGGACGGCGGGCGGCAATACACCTGTAATCTGACATGATGACAGGCATAAACGTTAACAGTATTAAATCAATGTGAGTACGGGGATTTCCCCTGTCAATACAGAAGCGTATTCGCTTTCTGAACAAAAGAGGCAAACCCATGGAGATGTTGTCAGGCGCCGAGATGGTGGTTCGATCGTTGATCGATCAGGGCGTAAAACATGTGTTCGGCTATCCCGGCGGTGCCGTGCTGGATATTTACGATGCCCTGCATACGGTCGGTGGCATTGAACATATTTTGGTGCGCCACGAACAGGGTGCGGTCCATATGGCCGATGGCTATGCGCGTGCCACGGGCGACGTCGGCGTAGTGCTGGTAACGTCTGGTCCCGGTGCAACCAATGCGATTACCGGTATTGCGACTGCTTATATGGATTCAATTCCGATGGTCGTGCTGTCCGGTCAGGTGGCGACATCGCTGATTGGCTACGATGCATTTCAGGAATGCGACATGGTGGGGATTTCCCGGCCGATCGTGAAGCACAGTTTTCTGGTCAAACAGGCGGAAGATGTACCGACGGTACTGAAGAAAGCGTTTTATCTGGCGTCCAGCGGTCGTCCTGGTCCGGTGGTGGTGGATTTGCCGAAGGATGTGATGAATCCGGCCAACAAACTGCCTTACGTTTATCCCGACCATGTCAGCATGCGTTCCTATAACCCGACGGTTCAGGGACATAAAGGGCAGATTCGCCGCGCATTGCAAACGCTGCTGGCGGCTGAAAAACCGGTTATCTACAGCGGCGGCGGGGTCATCAATTCTGGTTGTCACGAGGAACTTCTGGCGTTTGCCGAGAAGCTCAATATTCCCGTTACCTGTTCACTGATGGGGCTGGGCGGTTTTCCGGGGACGCATCGCCAATGTCTCGGCATGCTGGGTATGCACGGTACTTATGAAGCCAATATGGCGATGCATCACGCCGATGTTATTTTTGCGGTTGGCGTGCGTTTTGACGATCGCACGACCAATAATCTGGCGAAATATTGTCCTAATGCTACCGTTCTGCACATCGATATCGATCCCGCATCAATTTCCAAAACGGTAAGTGCGGATATTCCGATTGTGGGTGACGCCAAACAGGTACTGGGTCTGATGCTCGAATTGCTGGCTCAGGATGAAACCAGACAGCAGTTTGACGCGCTGCGTGACTGGTGGCAGAACATTGAGCAATGGCGTGCCCGGCATTGCCTGAAATACAGCACCGAAAGCGACAGCATCAAGCCGCAGGCCGTGATTGAAGCGCTGTACCGCCTGACTGACGGTAACGCGTATATCGCATCAGACGTGGGCCAACATCAGATGTTTGCCGCGCTCTATTATCCCTTTGATTTGCCTCGCCGCTGGGTGAACTCCGGTGGATTGGGAACCATGGGGTTCGGTCTGCCCGCGGCGTTGGGGATTAAACTTGCTCTGCCGGAAGAAACCGTTATCTGCGTGACCGGCGACGGCAGTATCCAGATGAATATTCAGGAACTGTCTACCGCGTTGCAGTATGACTTGCCTGTGGTGGTGGTTAATCTGAACAACCGTTTTCTGGGCATGGTAAAGCAATGGCAGGATATGATTTATTCAGGCCGCCACTCCAACTCCTATATGGAATCTCTGCCGGATTTTGTGAAGCTGGCCGAGGCTTACGGACATATCGGTATTTCCATTAATACGCCGGATGAACTGGAAGAAAAATTGGCGCAGGCGCTGGCGCAGAAAAATCGCCTGGTGTTTGTCGATGTCAAGATCGACAGCAGTGAGCATGTTTATCCTATGCAGATTCGCGGTGGCGCAATGGATGAAATGTGGCTTAGCAAAACGGAGAGGACCTGATCATGCGTCGGATTTTATCAGTATTACTTGAAAATGAATCAGGTGCATTGTCACGTGTTATCGGTCTGTTCTCACAGCGTGGCTACAACATTGAAAGCCTGACGGTTGCGCCTACCGACGATCCAACGTTATCGCGCATGACGATTCAGACCGTTGGTGATGAGAAGGTGCTGGAGCAGATCGAGAAGCAACTGCATAAATTGGTGGACGTGCTGCGTGTCAGTGAGTTAGTGCAGGGATCCCACGTCGAACGTGAAATCATGCTGGTCAAATTACAGGCAACGGGATACGGGCGTGAGGAAGTGAAACGTTGCACTGATATTTTTCGCGGACAGATTGTTGACGTGACGTCTTCGCTGTACACCGTCCAACTGGCCGGCACCAGCGATAAACTGGATGCGTTCCTGAACGCCGTGCGTGAAGTGGCGGAAATCGTGGAAGTGGCGCGTTCTGGTATCGTCGGCGTCGCCCGTGGCGATAAGATCATGCGTTAATATTATTTTTCGCTGCTTTTTCTCTTAAGAGGCTCGATAATATATATCGAGCCTCTTAATTTTTTCCTGCGATACCCTATCTATACTCTAAATAATTCGAGTTGCAGGAAGGCGGCAAGGGAAGGACAACTTCGTCGGGAACGAATTTGAACAGCCAACGGCTGGCCTTCGGTGAGAGACAGGATGTCTCTCATTAATCCCGATGAGCTTACTCAGGTAAGTGATTCGGGTGACTGAGCGCAGCCAACGCACATGCAACTTGAAGTATGACGGGTATATACCAATAGATTTCAACACGTGGAAAGGGTGAGAACGTACAGGTTCAACCAACATCACGGCGCTTGAAATCTGAAGGCGATATGATAAAAGCGGTTGCCGTTCGGCAACTTCTGCTGTTAGATCTACGCGATATCCATGATGAGCTTATGGTCATCGCTATTTTATTTATCCGGCTTACTGAGGGGTTAACGTGAAACTGGATGAAATCGCGCGTCTTGCGGGTGTTTCACGCACTACCGCCAGCTATGTGATTAACGGGAAAGCCAAGCAATATCGCGTCAGCGATAAGACCGTTGAGAAAGTCATGGCTGTGGTTAGAAAGTACAATTATCATCCCAATGCTGTTGCTGCTGGATTACGTGCCGGACGTACGCGTTCTATTGGGCTCGTTATTCCGGATCTGGAAAATACCAGCTATACGCGAATTGCCAATTATCTGGAACGTCAGGCGCGGCAACGTGGCTACCAACTGTTGATCGCCTGCTCTGAAGATCAACCTGATAATGAAATGCGCTGCATCGAACATCTGCTGCAACGCCAGGTTGATGCGATCATCGTCTCCACGGCGTTGCCGCCTGAGCATCCGTTCTATCAACGCTGGGCGAATAACAGCCTGCCGATTATTGCATTGGACAGGGCGTTGGACCGTGAGCATTTTACCAGTGTGGTGGGCGCCGATCTGGAAGACGCCGAAATGCTGGCTCAAGAACTCAGGAAAATACCAGCAGAGTCTGTCCTGTATCTTGGCGCATTACCGGAGCTTTCCGTCAGTTTTCTGCGCGAACAGGGATTTCGTCAGGCGTGGGCGGATGATCCCCGGGAGGTTCATTACCTTTATGCCAATAGCTATGAACGCGTAGCGGCAGCGGCGGTGTTTGCTGACTATCTTAAAGATCATCCGATGCCGAAGGCGCTGTTCACCACGGCTTTCCCGCTGTTGCAGGGCGTGATGGATGTGACGCTGAAACAAAGCGGACGTTTACCGAGTAATCTGGCTATCGCGACCTTTGGCGATAATGAGCTGCTGGATTATCTGGAATGCCCGGTATTGTCAGTTGCTCAGCGTCATCGAGAAGTGGCCGAGCGTGTGTTGGAGCTGGTTCTGGCGAGTCTGGATGAACCGAAGAAACCGAAGCCTGGCTTGAATCGTATCCGACGTAATCTGTATCGTCGCGGTTCACTCAGCCGGCACTAAATTCCGCTGTTATTCTTATCGCGCCATACATCATGATGTATGGCGCTTTTCTTTTATCCTGAAACGGTTACCCGGAAAAGCCGACGGCAGTATTCCAGAAAATATCCGTACAGGATGCCCATCACCATTGAAATCACTGCATTACTGGTAACCGCAGTCAGCATTTGCGATGAGTCAGCGCCAATTGTCCAGAGGATGGCAACATAGACCGGGGACTGAAAACTGACATAGGCGAACAGATCGGCCAGATTACGCACGATAAAGTGGTTTGAACCGTGGTGTCTGGCAAAATGCAGGATACGATCGCGATAAATGCCATAGGGCCAGGCAATAGCAATATTGACAGGAATAGATAGCAGTCTTGACGAAAGCGACTGTTCAAAACTCATGCCGGACAGCACAATCTCGATCACCATGCCGGTGATGAAGCAATACACGACTAATGCAAAGGTATCTGCTGTTGCACTGCGCAATCTTGATGTAGGGGAAAACATACCAGTTCACTCCGAAACGAAGCCTAGGATAAAAATCAGGTAATGACGCTTAATAAAGGTTTTTATTTTTGCTTTATAAGTTATGCGTAGTGTACATCACTGCTTATTGGATGAATAAGTAGCTATAAATTTTTATTTTTGACTTCGTGGTCAGCTTTTTCGCTACTTTATATTCGATTCGCCAATTTTTTACGTATTTACCGCGCTGTCCTGGTTAAAAGTTGTTGTTTAACAAATGGTTGATGTTCTTGCGCCGCCAGGTGTAGCGGTTAGAAAAATAGCGTTAAGGAAAGGGAGGTATGGCTGGCAAAAAATGGTGGGTTTATACCCATTCTCTTTTTGATGGCGCGAAAACGGATATGAGCGGCGCTATTTATTCCGTGTCAGCCAAAATGGATGTTTCCTTTTTTGCCGACTGATTTAGCTCGTTAGAAAACGTAAATTAAAGTAAATCGACTGATTAATAAAGAATCGATGATGACAATGTCAGATATGTGACGTTGAGCAAATGTTAACAACCGCGGTATAATTGCGCATGCCAAGCGAAAGCCTTGTGATGCAAGGCCTTAGGCTGACTAAGACTATTCTGGAAAGGTTTATATTTGGTATCATCCTGTGACAGGAAAAATAATCGGCCAGCATGAAATTATTGCTATATCTTTAAGCGATCTTATTTAATCAGCGAATTTCTCTTAAATTTTCATGACGTTAATCTTTATTAATTCTTCACCGCTATTCTTTTTACCCTCATGGCAGCCAAGAATCATATAGAAATAATTCCAAAGCACGCCCGCTCTGGCTTGACAAGGTTTTAATACCCTCCGTACACTCTTCAATGTGGGGATTTGTGGGATAAAGTGGTGAAAAAGGTTATGAAGGAGTAATTCACGCATGTTTCGTGGGGCTACGCTGGTTAACCTCGACAGCAAGGGGCGGCTTGCCGTACCAACCCGTTATCGGGAAACGCTGAATGAGGAATCGCAAGGTCAAATGGTTTGTACCATTGATCTTCATCAGCCGTGCCTGCTGCTTTATCCCTTGCCCGCATGGGAAATTATTGAACAAAAGCTTTCTCGTCTGTCGAGTATGAATCCGGCTGAACGGCGTGTTCAGCGTTTGTTGCTGGGGCATGCCAGTGAGTGTCAGATGGATAACGCCGGGCGTTTGTTATTAGCCAACACGCTGCGGCAGCACGCAGGTCTGAAAAAAGAAGTGATGCTGGTCGGACAGTTCAACAAGTTTGAATTGTGGGATGAACAGACCTGGTATCAACAGGTCAGGGAAGATATCGATGCTGAACAATCGACTCAGGAACCGTTGTCTGAGCGGTTGCAGGACTTATCACTATAGACATGCTGGAAAATTATAAACATACCACCGTACTGCTTGATGAGGCTGTTAACGGTCTGAACATTCGCAGCAACGGTGTCTATATAGACGGTACTTTTGGCCGTGGCGGTCACTCTCGCCTTATTCTTTCCCAATTGGGACCGGAAGGACGTCTACTGGCTATCGATCGCGATCCTCAAGCTATCGAAGCTGCCAAAGCGATAGACGATCCCCGTTTTTCTATTATTCACGGCCCTTTTTCCGCGCTTGCGGATTATATGGCTGAGCGTGACCTGACCGGGCGCGTTGACGGTGTTCTGCTGGATCTGGGCGTTTCCTCGCCGCAGCTCGACGATCCTGAGCGCGGTTTTTCATTTATGCGCGACGGCCCGCTGGATATGCGTATGGATCCCACCCGCGGGGTGTCCGCGGCCGAATGGCTGATGAAAGCGGAAGCCGATGATATTGCCTGGGTACTGAAAACCTTCGGTGAAGAGCGTTTTGCCAAGCGGATTGCCCGCGCCATTGTTGAGCGTAACCGTACAGAACCCATGACGCGGACGAAAGCGTTGGCTGAGCTGATTGCCGCCGCCAGTCCGATTCGTGAAAAACACAAGCATCCGGCGACGCGCAGCTTTCAGGCGATCCGAATTTATATCAACAGCGAACTGGAAGAGATCGAGCAGGCATTGAACGGCGCGTTGAGCGTCTTGGCGCCGCATGGTCGTTTGTCCGTGATTAGCTTCCATTCGCTGGAAGACCGAATTGTTAAACGCTTCATCCGTCATCAAAGCCGTGGCCCTCAGGTACCGGCGGGTATGCCGCTGACGGAAGAACAGTTGCGTAGCCAGGGCGGACAAACGTTAAAGGCCGTGGGAAAAATGATGCCTTCCGCTGAGGAAGTCGCGGAAAACCCACGCGCGCGCAGTTCTGTTCTGCGGTTTGCCGAGAGATTGCCAGCATGATAGGCAATGAGCGTCATGGGTTGGTCGGCGTTATCGGCGACGATTTGCTTCGTCATGCCAAGCTGCCCATGTTGCTGATGATTGCGGTTCTGGTGTCAGCGGTGTTTGTCGTGACAACGGCTCACAAGACGCGCTTGCTGACGGCGGAACGTGAACAATTACTGTTGGAGCGTGATGCGCTGGATATTGAGTGGCGCAACCTGATTCTGGAAGAGAACTCGTTAGGGGATCATAGCCGCGTAGAGCGGATCGCGACGGAAAAACTGCAAATGGGGCATGTCGATCCGTCACAGGAAAATATTGTGGTTAAGCAATGAACTAAAATAGGCAACTAAATACAGCATGAAAGCAGCCCGTACAGGAAAGTTAAAGCGCCAGGAAGATCAAGCCAGCTTTGTCAGCTGGCGTTTTGCGTTGCTTTGTAGCTGTATTCTGCTGGCGATGGTTGCTCTGATGGTGCGGGCCGCCTATCTTCAGGTGATTAATCCTGAACAATTGGTTCGTGAAGGCGACATGCGGTCTCTTCGGGTACAGGAAGTGCCAACGGCCCGCGGCATGATTAGCGATCGCGCCGGTCGTCCATTGGCGGTGAGCGTACCAGTCAATGCGGTCTGGGCCGATCCGAAGGAATTAAACGATCATGGCGGTATCACGCTGGATACACGCTGGAAAGCACTGTCCGACGCACTGGAAATCCCGCTTGACCAGATGGTCGCCAAGATTAACGCCAATCCCAAAGGGCGCTTTGTTTACCTTGCCCGCCAGGTTAACCCCGCCATCGGCGAATATATCCATAAACTGAAACTACCCGGCATTAATCTTCGTCAGGAATCACGTCGTTATTATCCCTCAGGTCAGGTGACCTCCCATCTGATTGGTTTTACCAATATCGATAGTCAGGGTATTGAAGGGGTTGAGAAAAGTTTCGATCGCTGGCTTACCGGGCAACCGGGCGAAAGGACGGTGCGTAAAGATCGGTTTGGGCGGGTGATTGAAGATATTTCCTCGGTTGACAGTCAGGCGGCTCATAATCTGGTGCTGAGTATTGATGAGCGCCTACAGGCATTGGTCTACCGTGAGTTGAACAATGCTGTCGCGTTTAATAAGGCTGAATCCGGTACGGCAGTGCTGGTTGATGTCAATACCGGTGAAGTGCTGGCGATGGCGAACAGCCCGTCGTACAACCCGAATAATCTGTCTGGCACGCCTAAAGACGTGATGCGTAACCGCGCCATTACCGATATTTTTGAACCGGGTTCTACCGTCAAACCGATGGTGGTCATGACCGCGCTACAGCGTGGCGTGATAAAAGAAAACAGCGTTCTCAATACCTTGCCGTATTACGTCAATGGTCATGAAATCAAAGACGTAGCACGCTACAGCGAATTGACCCTTACGGGGGTTTTACAGAAGTCGAGTAACGTCGGCGTTTCAAAGCTGGCGTTGGCGATGCCTTCCTCTGCGTTAGTAGATACTTACTCTCGTTTTGGATTGGGAAAAGCGACCAATTTGGGGTTGGTCGGAGAAAGCAGTGGCTTATATCCTCAAAAACAACGGTGGTCTGACATAGAGAGGGCCACCTTTTCTTTTGGCTACGGGCTGATGGTAACACCGTTACAGTTAGCGCGAGTCTACGCCACCATCGGCAGTTTTGGCATTTATCGCCCGCTGTCGATTACCAAAGTTGATCCACCTGTCGCCGGCGAACGTATCTTCCCCGAAGCGCTGGTACGGACCGTGGTTCATATGATGGAAAGTGTGGCGCTGCCGGGTGGCGGCGGTACAAAAGCCGCTATCAAAGGCTATCGAATCGCCATAAAAACGGGTACGGCAAAAAAAGTTGGCCCGGATGGCAAGTATATCAACAAGTACATTGCTTACACCGCAGGCGTTGCGCCTGCCAGTAACCCAAGATTTGCTCTGGTCGTTGTCATTAACGATCCGCAGGCAGGAAAATATTACGGCGGCGCGGTTTCGGCCCCGATATTTGGCGCCATCATGGGAGGGGTTTTACGTACGATGAACGTAGAACCTGATGCATTACCCTCCGATGACAAGAACGAGTTTGTAATTAACCGAAAAGAGGGTCCAGGTGGCAGATCGTAATTTGCGCGATTTATTAGCGCCGTGGGTGCAAGACACGCCGGCGTGTGCGTTGCGGGAAATGACGTTAGACAGCCGCGCTGCGGCTGCCGGGGATCTGTTTGTTGCTGTTGTCGGCCACAAAACGGACGGACGACGCTATATTCCGCAGGCAATTGCGCAAGGTGTGGCGGCAATCGTTGCCGAGGCTGAAGGCGATATCCGTGATGGCACGGTGCGTGAAATGCACGGTGTCCCCGTGGTTTATCTGAGCAATCTTAATCAGCGTCTCTCGGCGCTGGCCGGGCGTTTCTACCAGCAGCCGGCGGAGCGATTGCAGCTAATCGGCGTGACCGGTACGAATGGTAAAACCACCACCACACAATTGCTGGCGCAGTGGAGTCAGGCGCTGGGGGAAACCAGTTCGGTGATGGGAACGGTGGGGAATGGTTTACTGGGGCGCGTTGTGCCGACAGCCAATACCACCGGTTCCGCCGTAGACGTACAGCAGGTATTAAGCCAATTGGCCGAACAAGGCGCCACCGTCACGGCGATGGAAGTGTCTTCTCATGGGCTGGTTCAACATCGGGTCGCGGCATTACCGTTTGCGGCGGCCGTCTTCACCAATCTGAGCCGCGATCATCTTGATTACCACGGTGATATGGAAAGCTACGAGGCGGCCAAATGGTCGCTGTTTGCCGATCACCAGGTCGGGCAGATGATTATCAATGCGGATGATGAGGTGGGACGTCGCTGGCTGGCAAAATTGCCTGATGCCGTCAGCGTTACCATGGAAAACAATCTGGTTCCCGACTGTCGTGGCCGCTGGCTGAAAGCGATTGATGTCGATTATCACGACAACGGCGCCACCATCCGTTTCGATTCAAGCTGGGGACAGGGCGAAATTCAGAGCAAACTGATGGGCGCATTCAATGTCAGCAACATGCTGCTGGCGTTGGCGACGCTGTTGTCTCTGGGGTATCCGCTAAGTCAGTTGATTACCGCCGGATCGCAACTACAGCCGGTGTGCGGCCGGATGGAAGTGTTCCATGCCGAAGGCAAACCGACGGTGGTGGTGGATTATGCCCACACGCCGGATGCGTTGGAAAAAGCGCTTGAAGCCGCGCGCTTACATTGCCAGGGGCAATTATGGTGTGTGTTTGGCTGTGGTGGCGATCGTGATAAAGGTAAGCGCCCGCTGATGGGGGGGATCGCGGAACAGCTGGCTGATCGGGTCGTCGTCACTGATGACAATCCCCGTAGCGAAGAGCCGCAGGCCATTGTGGCGGATATTCTGACGGGGTTACTGGATGCCGGTCGCGTTCAGGTTATTCACGGTCGCGCCGAGGCGGTGACCAGCGCCATCATGCAAGCGAAAGAAAATGACGTTGTGCTGATCGCGGGTAAAGGGCATGAGGATTACCAACTGGTTGGCAATCGCCGTCTGGATTACTCGGATCGCATTACCGTCGCTCGTTTGCTGGGGGTGATCGTATGATTCGCGTTTCCCTGCAACAGCTAGCCTCCGTGCTGAGCGCTCAGCTGATCGGCGATAGCATTGATATCGCCGAGGTGTCGACAGATACCCGTAAATTGTCCGCTGGGTGCCTGTTTGTCGCGTTAAAAGGCGAGAAGTTTGATGCGCATGATTATGCCCCGGACGCCGTAAAAAACGGTGCGTCGGCTCTACTGGTCAGTAAGCGCTTACCTGTCGAAGTTCCGCAACTGCTGGTGCAGGATACTCGTCTGGCATTAGGGAAGCTGGGAGCATGGGTAAGAACGCAGTCGAAGGCCCGCGTCGTGGCGTTAACCGGTTCTTCCGGTAAAACGTCGGTTAAGGAAATGACGGCGGCCATTTTGCGTCAGTGTGGCGATGTGCTTTATACCGCGGGCAACTTTAATAATGACATTGGCGTGCCGTTAACGTTATTACGTCTGACGCCGGAACATCAGTTTGCCGTGATTGAGTTGGGCGCCAACCATATTGGAGAGATTGCCTATACCACCGATCTGGTGCGTCCAGAAAGCGCATTGGTTAACAACCTTGCGGCGGCGCATTTGGAAGGATTTGGTTCTTTGGCCGGCGTCGCACAGGCAAAAGGGGAGATTTTTGCCGGGCTTTCTGTCGATGGTGTGGCGATTATCAATGCAGACAGCCATGACTTTCCGCACTGGCAGACATTGTTGAATCATAAAACGGTATGGCGTTTTTCCTCACAGGCTGGCAGTGATATCGATTTTTTTGCCAGTGACGTGCATTCCGTAACGCAGGGTACCCGGTTCAATCTGCATACCCCATTCGGGCAGGCAGAGATTACCTTACCGTTACCGGGGCGTCACAACGTGGCTAATGCCTTGGCCGCTACCGCCCTGGCGATGTCCGTTGGCGCCACGCTGGAAGCGGTAAAAGCCGGACTGGCACAGCTTAAGGCCGTTCCCGGGCGTTTGTTCCCGATTGTGCTGGCCGATGGCAAGTTAGTGCTGGATGACAGTTACAACGCGAATGTGGGCTCTATGACCGCTGCCGCGCAGGTTCTTTCGGACATGCCGGGATACCGTGTGATGGTCGTGGGCGATATGGGTGAACTGGGTGACGATGCCGCCGAATGTCACCGTCAGGTCGGCGAAGCCGCTCGGGTGGCGGGTATCGATAAAGTATTGAGCGTGGGAACGCTGAGTGAGCTGATTAGCCATGCCAGTCGTGATGGCGAGCACTTTCAGGATAAACCCGCACTGATTTCTCGTCTTAACGGGCTGATGTCTGAACATAAAATTATCAGCGTACTGGTCAAAGGCTCCCGCAGTTCAGCGATGGAGCAGGTAGTACACGCATTACAGGAGAATGCAAAATGTTAGTGTGGCTGGCCGAGCATCTGGTCAAACTTTATTCCGGCTTTAACGTCTTTTCCTATTTGACGTTCCGCGCCATTGTCAGCCTGCTGACCGCATTGGTTATTTCCCTATGGATGGGACCGCATTTGATTGCCTGGCTACAACGTTTGCAGATTGGTCAGGTCGTTCGTAACGAAGGGCCGGAATCGCATTTCAGCAAACGGGGTACGCCGACCATGGGTGGGGTCATGATTCTGGCATCCATCATTATTTCGGTGCTGATGTGGGTCAATCTCTCTAATCCCTATGTCTGGTGCGTACTGTTTGTTCTGGTGGGATATGGCGTGGTCGGTTTCGTCGATGACTATCGCAAAGTGGTACGTAAAGACACAAAAGGGTTGATCGCACGCTGGAAATATTTCTGGCAGTCAGTCATCGCGTTGGTGGTCGCCTTTGTCATGTATTCGATTGGTAAGGATACGCCGGCCACGCAGCTGGTGGTGCCGTTCTTTAAAGACATCATGCCCCAATTGGGGCTGCTCTATATCGTGCTGGCCTATTTTGTGATTGTCGGTACCAGCAACGCGGTAAACCTGACTGACGGTCTGGACGGTCTGGCCATTATGCCAACCGTATTTGTTGCCGCCGGGTTTGCTCTGGTCGCCTGGGCCACCGGGAACATGAACTTTGCGGGCTATCTGCATATTCCGTATATCCGCCATGCCAGTGAACTGGTGGTGGTGTGTACCGCGATTGTCGGCGCAGGGCTTGGATTCCTGTGGTTTAACACTTATCCGGCACAGGTGTTCATGGGGGATGTCGGCTCTCTGGCGCTGGGTGGCGCATTAGGCACTATCGCGGTCCTGCTGCGTCAGGAATTTTTACTGGTCATCATGGGCGGCGTGTTTGTTGTCGAGACGCTGTCGGTCATTTTGCAGGTCGGGTCCTTTAAGCTGCGTGGTCAGCGGATTTTCCGCATGGCGCCGATTCATCATCACTATGAACTTAAAGGTTGGCCGGAGCCGCGCGTGATCGTGCGCTTCTGGATTATTTCGTTGATGCTGGTTCTGATTGGCCTGGCAACACTGAAGGTACGGTAAAAGATGGTGGACTATCAGGGTAAAAAAGTTGTCATTATCGGGTTGGGGCTGACCGGGCTCTCCTGTGTTGATTTCTTTCTCGCGCGTGGCGTGGTGCCGCGCGTGGTGGATACCCGTGTCAGTCCGCCAGGCCTGGATAAGCTGCCACCGGCGATAGAGCGTCATCTGGGCAGTCTCAACGATGACTGGTTGATGGATGCCGACCTGATTGTGGCAAGTCCGGGGATTGCACTGGCAACGCCAATATTGTGTGAGGCTGAAGAAGCCGGCATTGAGATTGTTGGTGATATTGAACTGTTCTGCCGCGAGGCTCAGGCGCCGATTGTGGCGATTACCGGCTCTAATGGTAAAAGTACGGTGACCACGTTGGTCGGCGAAATGGCGAAAGCTGCCGGATGGCAAGTCGGCGTTGGCGGTAATATCGGCTTACCGGCACTGCAATTGTTGCAGCAAGAATATCAGCTCTATGTGCTTGAATTGTCGAGTTTTCAGTTGGAGACTACCAGCAGCCTGCATGCCGCTGCTGCGACGATTCTGAATGTAACCGAAGATCATACCAATCGTTATCCCTTTGGTTTACAACAGTATCGTGCCGCGAAGTTACGTATTTATGAACACGCCAGCGTGTGCGTGGTTAACGCTGATGATGCGCTGACCATGCCGGTGCGGGGCGCAGATGCGCGCTGCCGGAGTTTCGGGGTTGACGTGGGTGATTATCATCTGAATCGACAGCAGGGTGAAACCTGGTTGCGGGTCAAGGGCGAACGTGTATTAAACACCCGCGAGATCAAGCTGGTGGGACAACATAACTATACCAACGCGCTGGCCGCCCTGGCGTTGGCAGATGCGGTCGGTATTCCCCGTGCGCCGGCCTTGACGGCGCTGACGACATTTACAGGACTGGCGCACCGTTTCCAACTGGTGTGGGAGCGCAATGGCGTTCGATGGATAAATGATTCCAAAGCGACCAATGTCGGTAGTACGGAGGCGGCACTCAGCGGCCTGCAAGTAGAAGGGACATTGCATCTGCTATTGGGCGGAGACGGTAAGTCGGCCGATTTTTCGCCACTACAGCGTTATTTCCAGGGCGACAATATCCGGTTGTATTGCTTTGGTCGTGATGGCGCACAGCTGGCCGCGTTGCGGCCGGAGATCGCTGAGCAAACCGAAACGATGGAACAGTCCATGCAACTGATCGCTGCGCGTGTGAAAGCGGGTGACCTTGTTTTACTGTCGCCTGCCTGTGCCAGCCTCGATCAATTCCGCAGTTTTGAGCATCGGGGTGAGGAATTTGCCCGACTGGCGGAGGAATTAGGCTGATGAGTTTTTTCCGGCTGGCATTTATCGAGCGTCTAAAAAGCTGGGTCATGGGAACGCGTGAAAGCGATACGCTGAGCATCGTTCTGTATGACCGCACGCTGGTATGGCTGACGCTGGGGCTGGCTGTGACGGGATTTGTGATGGTGACCTCCGCATCAATGCCGGTTGGACAGCGCCTTGCCAGCGATCCATTCCTGTTCGCCAAGCGTGATGCCTTGTATTTGGGGCTGGCGTTTGCCTTGTCGTTGGTGACGCTTCGTGTGCCAATGGAGATTTGGCAGCGTTACAGCCCGGTATTGCTGTTGGCATCAATGGTGATGTTGCTGGTGGTGCTCGCGGTAGGCAGTTCGGTTAACGGGGCGTCTCGCTGGATTTCACTGGGGCCGTTGCGTATTCAGCCTGCGGAATTATCGAAACTGTCGCTGTTTTGTTACCTCTCCAGCTACATGGTGCGCAAGGTGGAAGAAGTACGTAACAACTTCTGGGGCTTTTGCAAACCGATGGGCGTCATGGTGGTGTTGGCGGTGTTACTGCTTGCCCAGCCCGATCTGGGGACAGTGGTTGTACTGTTTATTACGACGTTGGCGATGTTGTTTTTGGCCGGGGCGAAATTATGGCAGTTCCTGGCGATTATCGGGTGCGGCATGTTCGCGGTTGCCCTGTTGGTTATTGCCGAACCCTATCGTATGCGGCGCGTGACGTCCTTCTGGAATCCCTGGGAAGATCCTTTCGGTAGTGGTTACCAGTTGACGCAATCCCTGATGGCGTTCGGACGTGGCGAACTGTGGGGACAAGGATTGGGAAACTCGGTACAGAAACTGGAATATCTGCCGGAAGCGCATACCGACTTCATTTTCTCTATTCTGGGTGAAGAGCTCGGCTATATCGGTGTGGTTTTGGCGCTGTTAATGATATTCTTCGTCGCTTTTCGTGCGATGTCCATCGGGCGGCGCGCGCTGGAGATTGATCAGCGTTTCTCGGGTTTTCTGGCCTGTTCCATAGGCATCTGGTTCAGCTTTCAGACCTTGGTAAACGTGGGCGCGGCGGCGGGGATGTTGCCGACGAAAGGACTGACATTACCCTTGATCAGCTACGGTGGCTCCAGTCTGCTCATTATGTCGACGGCTATCGTTTTACTGTTACGTATTGATTTTGAAACGCGACTGACAAAAGCACAGGCGTTTACGAGGAGTGCCCGATGAGTGGCGAAGGCAAGCGTTTGATGGTGATGGCGGGCGGAACGGGGGGACATGTCTTTCCGGGACTGGCTGTTGCGCATCATCTGATGGCGCAAGGCTGGCAGGTACGCTGGCTGGGAACCGCGGATCGTATGGAAGCGGATTTGGTGCCGCAGCATGGGATTGAAATTGATTTTATCCGTATTTCCGGCCTGCGTGGAAAGGGGCTTCGTGCCCAGCTAAGTGCGCCATTGCGCATCTTCCGTGCGGTTCGTCAGGCTCAGGCGATTATGCGCGCGTATAAGCCTGATGTGGTGCTGGGTATGGGCGGCTATGTTTCCGGCCCCGGTGGTTTGGCGGCATGGTTGTGTGGTATCCCGGTCGTGTTGCATGAACAAAATGGCATTGCCGGACTGACCAACCGTTGGTTGTCTCGCATTGCCAAAAAAGTGTTGCAGGCTTTCCCCGGCGCGTTTCCTGACGCTGACGTCGTGGGTAATCCGGTGAGAACGGATGTGCTGGCATTACCGGCTCCTGAGCAACGTCTGGCTGACCGTACCGGCCCCATACGCGTGCTGGTCTTCGGAGGAAGTCAGGGGGCGAGGGTGCTTAATCAGACGCTCCCCGGCGTCGCCGCTCGATTGGGTGACCGCGTTACGATTTGGCATCAGGTTGGGAAAGGCGCTCAGCCGGAGGTTGAACAGGCTTATCAACAGGCCGGGCAGCCGCAGCACAAGATTACGGAATTTATCGATGACATGGCCGCAGCCTATGCCTGGGCGGATGTCGTGGTTTGCCGCGCTGGCGCGCTGACGGTCAGTGAGATTGCCGCTGCCGGGTTGCCAGCGTTATTTGTGCCGTTTCAGCATAAAGACAGACAGCAGTACTGGAATGCACTGCCGCTGGAGAACGTGGGAGCGGCAAAGATTATCGAGCAGCCGCAGTTCAATGTTGACACCGTGAGTGAAACGCTGGCGGGCTGGGATCGGGCAACATTGATGAAAATGGCGCAGCAGGCCCACGCGGCGGCAATTCCGGACGCCACCGAACGTGTGGCGGCGGAAGTGAGCGCCGTAGCGGACAGTCGAACCACCCGTGTCGTTCATGGATAAATGGTTCATGGTTAATTCATACAATATTGCCGGACGATAGCGTGTCCGGGAATGAAACAAGGTAGCGATAGAAAAAAGTGAATACTCAACAACTGGCGAAACTACGTTCAATCGTGCCCGAGATGCATCGCGTCCGGCACATACACTTTGTCGGCATCGGCGGTGCCGGCATGGGTGGTATCGCCGAAGTGTTGGCCAATGAAGGTTATGAAATCAGCGGTTCCGATCTGGCTCCTAATGCGGTAACGCAGCAGTTGGCTGAACTGGGCGCGCAGATCTATTTCCACCATCGTGCCGAGAATGTTCTGAATGCCAGCGTGGTGGTGGTATCCACGGCGATTTCAGCGGATAACCCGGAAATTGTCGCCGCGCATGAAGCGCGTATCCCGGTGATTCGTCGGGCCGAAATGCTGGCCGAGCTAATGCGCTTTCGTCATGGCATTGCGATTGCGGGAACGCATGGTAAGACCACGACGACGGCAATAGTAACCAGTATTTATGCCGAAGCGGGATTGGACCCAACGTTTGTAAACGGTGGTTTGGTTAAGGCGGCGGGAACGCATGCGCGTCTGGGATCGAGCCGTTATTTGATTGCCGAAGCGGACGAAAGCGATGCGTCTTTCCTGCATCTGCAACCCATGGTCGCGATAGTCACCAATATTGAAGCCGACCATATGGATACCTATCAGGGTGATTTTGAAAACCTGAAGCAAACGTTCATCAACTTTTTACATAATTTGCCGTTTTATGGTCAGGCCGTGATGTGTATTGACGATCCGGTTATTCGGGAATTGCTGCCGCGCGTTGGGCGTCATATCACGACTTACGGGTTCAGCGACGATGCTGATGTCCGTGTCGCCGGCTATCGACAGATCGGGGCGCAGGGGCATTTCACGCTGGAACGCCAGGATAAGCCGGTGCTGAATGTGACATTGAATGCCCCTGGCCGTCACAATGCATTGAATGCGGCGGCGGCCGTCGCGGTCGCGACAGATGAAGGGATTGACGACGACGCTATTCTGCGTGCGCTGGAGCGTTTTCAAGGTACGGGACGTCGGTTTGATTTCCTGGGTGAATACGCGCTTGAGACGGTGAACGGGCAAAGCGGCAGTGCGATGCTGGTGGATGATTATGGTCACCACCCGACGGAGGTCGATGCGACGATTAAAGCGGCAAGGGCAGGCTGGCCGGACAAACGTCTGGTGATGGTTTTCCAGCCGCATCGCTATACGCGTACCCGCGATCTCTATGATGATTTCGCTCACGTGTTATCGCAGGTCGATGTTCTGCTGATGTTGGATGTCTATCCGGCAGGGGAGTCGCCGATTCCTGGCGCGGATAGCCGCTCTCTGTGCCGCACCATCCGCGGACGGGGTAAGATAGATCCGATTTTGGTGACGGATGTGGATACCTTGCCTGAACTATTGTCACAGGCCCTGCGAGGCGGCGATCTGATTTTGGTTCAGGGCGCCGGCAATATCGGCAAACTGGCGCGCAAATTGGCTGATTCCCGATTGCAGCCGCAGATAAATGAATGAGGCTCATCATGACTGAGAAAGTTGCTGTATTGCTTGGTGGAACCTCGGCTGAACGTGAAGTGTCGTTACTTTCAGGTCAGGCGGTACTGGACGGTCTGAAAGAAGCGGGGATTAATGCCCACGCTGTCGATACCCGCGAGTTTCCGGTAACGCATTTAAAAGATGAAGGCTTTACCAAAGTCTTTATCGCCCTGCATGGTCGTGGTGGGGAAGATGGCACATTGCAGGGAGTGCTGGAGTTTTTGCAACTCCCCTATACCGGCAGCGGTGTGATGGCGTCTGCGCTGACGATGGATAAGTTACGCACCAAGCTGGTGTGGGCGGCGATGGGGTTACCGGTCTCGCCGTATGTTGCGTTGAATCGTCAGCAATTTGCCGCGCTCAGTCAGGACGAACTGCTGAAGAAACTGGCGCATCTGGGACTGCCGCTGATTGTGAAGCCAAGTCGTGAAGGTTCCAGCGTTGGTATGAGTAAAGTGAATCAAACCAGCGAACTGCATGCGGCGATCGAAGAAGCGTTCCGCCATGACGACGAAGTGTTGGTGGAGAAATGGCTGAGCGGCCCGGAATATACTGTCGCGATTCTTGGCGATGAAGTATTGCCTTCTATTCGTATTCAGGCGGCGGGCACGTTTTACGATTACGAAGCGAAGTATCTGTCTGATGATACCCAGTATTTTTGTCCCAGCGGTCTGTCGGTTGAGAAAGAGCAGGAGCTGGCGGCGTTGTCGCTGGCAGCATACCGCGCGCTTGATTGCAGCGGCTGGGGACGTGTTGACCTGATGATGGATAGCGACGGCGCGTTCTATCTGCTGGAGGTGAACACCTCTCCGGGCATGACAAGTCATAGTCTGGTGCCGATGGCGGCGCGTCAACATGGCCTGAGCTTCTCGCAACTGGTGGCAAAGGTATTGGAGCTGGCTGGCTGATATGTCGCAGGCAGCGCTGAATACACGCGGCCGGGAGCCGGAAGTTAAAGGAACGCGTCGCAGTAACGGGGGACAGCTGGCGGGAATATTGTTCCTGCTGATGGTGATAGGGACGATCGTCTGGGGTAGCTGGATGGTTGTCGAATGGATGAAAGATGCCAGTCGTTTGCCCTTATCCCGGATGGTGGTGACAGGCGAGAGGCAATACACCACCAATGACGATATTCGTCAGGCGATTTTAGCGCTGGGGTCGCCGGGCACGTTTATGACACAGGATGTGAATGTTATCCAGCAGCAGATTGAACGTTTGCCGTGGATAAAACAGGCCAGTGTTCGTAAGCAGTGGCCGGATGAATTAAAGATTCATCTGGTTGAATATGTTCCGGTGGCTCGTTGGAATGATTTGTTGATGGTTGATGCTCAGGGCAATTCTTTCAGCGTTCCCGCAGAGCGGGTAGGTAACCGCAAGATGCCATTGCTGTACGGCCCGGAAGGGAGTGAAACCGATGTGCTGGAGGGTTACCGGACAATGAATCAGGAACTGGCGGCAAGAAAGTTTACGTTAAAAATGGTTGCGATGAGCGCACGTCACTCGTGGCAACTGGCATTGGATGACGATATTCGTCTTGAATTGGGGCGAGATGATCGGGAGCGGCGACTGGAACGCTTTATCGAGCTTTATCCGCTGTTGCAACGGCAGGCGCAGAGCGATAACAAGCGTATCAGCTATGTTGATCTGCGTTATGACTCTGGAGCAGCCGTAGGTTGGGCGCCGGCCTTGTTTGATCAGCAAAGCGTTGATCAGAAACAAGACATTGATCAGCAACAGAACAGTAATCAGAAACAGAATCAGGCACAGGCTAAACAACAATGATCAAGTCGACGGACAGAAAACTGGTAGTTGGGCTGGAGATCGGTACAGCGAAAGTGGCTGCGCTGGTAGGGGAGGTTCTGCCCGATGGCATGGTCAATATTATTGGCGTGGGCAGTTGCCCGTCACGTGGTATGGATAAAGGCGGCGTCAACGATCTCGAGTCTGTCGTCAAATGCGTGCAGCGCGCCATTGACCAGGCCGAGCTGATGGCGGACTGCCAGATTTCCTCTGTGTATCTGGCGTTATCGGGAAAACACATCAGTTGCCAGAATGAAATAGGGATGGTGCCTATTTCTGAAGAAGAGGTGACTCAGGAAGATGTGGAAAGCGTGGTGCATACCGCCAAGTCCGTGCGCGTACGTGATGAACACCGGGTGCTTCATGTGATCCCGCAGGAGTATGCCATTGACTATCAGGAAGGGATTAAAAATCCGGTTGGATTATCCGGCGTGCGCATGCAGGCGAAAGTCCACCTGATTACCTGCCATAACGATATGGCGAAGAATATTGTCAAAGCGGTAGAACGCTGTGGTCTGAAAGTAGATCAGCTGATTTTCGCTGGTCTGGCATCCAGCTACGCCGTGTTGACGGAAGATGAACGTGAGCTGGGTGTGTGTGTCGTGGATATCGGCGGCGGCACGATGGACATCGCCGTTTATACCGGCGGCGCCCTGAGGCATACCAAAGTGATTCCTTACGCGGGCAACGTGGTAACCAGCGATATTGCCTATGCGTTCGGTACACCGCCGACGGATGCGGAAGCGATCAAGGTTCGCCACGGTTGCGCATTGGGCGCGATTGTCGGCAAAGATGAAAATGTGGAGGTCCCAAGCGTTGGGGGGCGTCCGCCGCGTAGTTTACAACGGCAAACGCTGGCTGAAGTGATCGAGCCACGTTATACCGAACTTTTAAATTTGGTAAACGACGAACTTTTACAGTTGCAGGAGCAGTTACGTCAACAAGGCGTCAAGCACCATCTGGCAGCGGGTATTGTACTGACTGGCGGTGCCGCGCAAATCGACGGATTGGCCGCTTGTGCGCAGCGTGTATTTCATACACAGGTACGCATTGGGCAGCCACTAAATATTACAGGTCTCACAGACTATGCTCAGGAGCCTTACTACTCCACCGCGGTAGGGTTACTGCATTACGGCAAGGAATCTCACCTTGGCGGTGAGCATGAAGTCGAAAAACGTGCCTCAGTGAGCAATTGGTTCAAAAGAATCAATAGCTGGTTGAGGAAAGAATTTTAATTTTATCAAAGAGATCACCTGGCACAATTTTATGATCTCGCAGTTACAGGCACAAAACGGAGAGAAACTATGTTTGAACCAATGGAATTAACCAACGACGCGGTGATTAAAGTCATCGGCGTCGGCGGCGGCGGCGGTAACGCTGTCGAACACATGGTGCGCGAGCGCATCGAGGGCGTTGAATTCTTCGCGGTCAATACGGATGCGCAGGCACTGCGTAAAACCGCCGTGGGCCAGACGATTCAGATTGGTAGCGGTATTACCAAAGGTCTGGGGGCTGGCGCCAATCCGGAAGTCGGCCGCAATTCCGCAGAAGAAGATCGTGAAGCGCTGCGGGCTGCGCTTGAAGGCGCGGACATGGTATTTATCGCCGCCGGTATGGGCGGTGGTACCGGTACCGGCGCGGCACCTGTCGTGGCTGAAGTCGCGAAAGACCTGGGTATTCTGACGGTGGCCGTCGTGACCAAACCCTTCAATTTTGAAGGCAAAAAACGTATGGCTTTTGCTGAGCAGGGTATCGCCGAGCTGTCCAAGCACGTCGATTCTCTGATCACGATTCCAAACGATAAATTATTGAAAGTATTGGGACGCGGTATTTCCCTGCTGGATGCGTTTGGCGCAGCCAATGACGTGTTGAAAGGTGCGGTGCAGGGTATTGCCGAACTGATCACCCGCCCTGGCCTGATGAACGTCGACTTTGCAGACGTGCGCACCGTGATGTCCGAAATGGGTTATGCCATGATGGGCTCCGGTGTGGCCCGTGGTGAAGATCGCGCTGAAGAAGCGGCCGAAATGGCGATCTCCAGCCCGCTGCTGGAAGATATCGATCTGTCTGGCGCACGCGGTGTGCTGGTTAACATCACTGCCGGCTTCGACCTGCGTCTGGATGAGTTTGAAACGGTGGGTAATACCATCCGTGCCTTTGCTTCCGACAATGCGACGGTCGTTATCGGTACCTCCCTCGATCCTGATATGAATGATGAGCTGCGTGTAACCGTGGTTGCCACGGGTATCGGTATGGACAAGCGTCCTGAAATTACACTGGTGACCAATAAGCAGTCTCAGCCGGTTATGGATCATCGCTATCAGCAGCATGGCATGACGCCGCTGACTCAGGAAAAACCGGTTGCGAAGGTGGTGAATGACCAGAATCCGCAAACCAATAAAGAGCCAGACTATCTGGATATCCCGGCGTTCTTGCGTAAGCAGGCAGATTAATACTGTCATATAACGTTGGAATCTCCGCTCTTTGTGCTAAACTGTCCCGCCGAGCCTGGTATATACTAGGTCGGTAGGTTCAGTAACATGCGAGATAAAATGATGATCAAACAACGTACATTAAAACGTATTGTTCAGGCGACAGGGGTCGGTTTGCATACCGGCAAGAAAGTCACCCTGACTATGCGTCCTGCACCGGCAAATACCGGGGTCATCTATCGTCGCACTGACTTGAATCCCCCGGTTGATTTTCCGGCTGATGCAAAATCCGTGCGTGATACCATGCTCTGTACTTGCCTGGTTAATGAGCATGACGTGCGTATTTCTACGGTGGAGCATCTTAACGCTGCCCTTGCAGGGTTGGGAATTGACAATATTGTCATTGAAGTTGATGCACCGGAAATTCCAATTATGGATGGTAGTGCCAGTCCTTTCGTTTACCTGCTGTTAGATGCCGGTATTGAAGAGCTGAACAGTGCCAAGAAATTTGTGCGTATCAAACAGCCTGTGCGTGTTGAAGATGGCGATAAGTGGGCCGAGATGACGCCGTTCAACGGCTTCAGCCTGGATTTCACTATCGATTTCAACCACCCGGCTATTGATGCAGGTTCCCAGCGTTATCGTCTGGACTTCTCTGCTGATGCGTTCGTGCGCCAGATTAGCCGCGCGCGTACCTTCGGTTTTATGCGTGATATCGAATACTTGCAGTCTCGAGGGTTGTGCCTGGGCGGTAGTTTCGATTGCGCAATAGTCGTAGATGATTATCGGGTACTGAACGAAGACGGCTTGCGTTTTGAAGATGAGTTTGTCCGCCATAAAATGCTGGACGCCATTGGCGACCTGTTTATGTGTGGTCATAACATCATCGGTGCATTTACTGCCTTTAAGTCTGGTCATGCCTTGAACAACAAACTGTTGCAGGCGGTTCTGGCTAAGCAGGAAGCGTGGGAATACGTCACCTTTGAAGACGAAGCTGAAATGCCGTTGGCATTTAAAGCGCCGTCAACAGTATTGGCGTAACGCTTAGCGCTGTCATTTCTTATTACGACTGGTTTTACTGGTACTCTCTCCGGCCAGTGAAGCCAGTCGTTCTAATATCTTGCGTAGTTTCTCCGGGCTGTGCCCAGCCAAACTCCTTAGTGTTTTCGCGCTTTGCTCACTTAACTGACGTAACGGTTTGCTCTCTGTTTCGTTGGTTGACGGTGTGTCGTTATTTTTCAGGATTTCATGTCCTTTTGCGGCGAGTGATGGATTAATCCTGATGTCGATTGAAGCCAATGATGGTAATATTTGTGCGCGTAATGCAGAGAGCAAGGCGGGTTGTTCATAACGTAACCGCATCAACCAGTTAGCGTTGGCGGTTTCCAGAATAAGCAGGCCTTGACGATAATTCGCTACGCGGCACCACGGGTGCAATTGTGCAGGAAGTAACCCGCGCACGGCGCGGTTAAGTTTTAGTAAAGCGATAGCGCGTTGTTGCACATCACGCAGTGGACCAGAGCCCGAACCTGATGCGCTATCAAACAGGGACTCCAGTGATTGTGGGCGGCTATCACGCATAAATCAGGCTCCGACGGACGTTAAACTTGTGATTGGTATTCTAAATCGTTGGCGACAATTTGGCAGACGTTATTTCTGGCCGCATCTCCTGTTGGGGATGGTCGCGGCGAGTCTTGGTTTGCCGACAGGTTTGAATGAGGCGCAGGATCTGGCTTCTTTGCCAAATTCTGCATCCAGCGTCAGCCGCCAGAATAGTGTATCACTCAGCCTGACCGACCTCGTGGCGCTGAAAGAGGCGCATCGCCGATCGTCTTTTAGTGTGGACTACTGGCATCAGCATGCCATTCGTACTGTCATTCGTCACCTGTCTTTTGCGCTGACGGCACCACAGCAAATTGATGCACAGCAGGCAGATGAGCTACCGTCGCACTCGTTAGTGCTGCTGGATACGCTTAATGCGCTGCTAACGCGTGAAGAAAAACCACCAACCGCCGTTCATCAAATAGGGCGCGTATCCCTTTTCCCCCCGACACGTCATCAAACGGGACTCTGGCTTGCCCAGATTCAAGGCATTCGTGCCGGCCCGCACTTCAAAAGCTGAAAAATACGTTATTGATAATTAACAGCCGTAGGGCTTTTCCCCAGTATTTTGATGTTGTGCAGCCGCTGGATGAGTGGCATTTGTGAGATTAAAACTATTATGGTCATGAATATACTAACCAAAATTTTTGGTAGCCGTAACGATCGCACCTTGCGCCGTATGCGCAAAAACGTAGAAGTGATTAACCGCCTGGAACCCGCGATGGAAAAGCTTTCAGATGAAGAGCTGAAAGCGAAAACGACGGAGTTTCGCGCCCGTCTGGAAAAAGGCGAAACGCTGGAGAGCCTGTTGCCGGAAGCGTTCGCTGTCGTTCGCGAATCCAGTAAGCGCGTATTTGGTATGCGTCATTTTGACGTACAGCTCATCGGCGGGATGGTATTGAACGAGCGTTGCATCGCAGAAATGCGTACCGGTGAAGGTAAAACGCTGACGGCGACGTTGCCCGCTTACCTCAATGCCCTGACGGGACGCGGCGTGCATGTGGTCACGGTGAACGACTATCTGGCGCAGCGTGATGCCGAAAATAACCGTCCTCTGTTTGAATTTCTTGGCCTGAGCGTTGGGATCAACCTGCCTGGTATGCCTGCGCCTGCTAAACGCGAAGCCTATGCGGCAGATATTACTTACGGTACCAACAACGAATATGGTTTTGACTACCTTCGTGACAACATGGCATTCAGCCCGGAAGAACGTGTTCAGCGTAAACTCTACTACGCGCTGGTGGATGAGGTTGACTCCATTCTGATCGATGAAGCGCGTACACCGCTGATCATTTCCGGCCCTGCCGAAGACAGCTCCGAGCTTTATACCCGGGTGAATAAGATCATTCCTCACCTGATTCGTCAGGAAAAAGAGGACTCGGATACGTTCCACGGAGAGGGGCACTTCTCTGTCGATGAGAAAGCCCGCCAGGTTAACCTGACCGAACGCGGTCTGGTGCTGGTCGAAGAACTGCTGGTGAAGGAAGGCATCATGGACGAAGGTGAGTCGCTGTACTCTCCGGCGAACATCATGCTGATGCACCATGTGACTGCCGCACTGCGTGCCCATGTGCTGTTTACCCGTGACGTGGATTACATCGTCAAAGACGGTGAGGTCATTATCGTTGATGAGCACACCGGTCGTACCATGCAGGGACGTCGCTGGTCGGATGGTCTGCACCAGGCGGTGGAAGCGAAGGAGCATGTGGCGATTCAAAACGAAAACCAGACGCTGGCTTCCATTACCTTCCAGAACTACTTCCGTCTGTATGAAAAGCTTGCCGGGATGACCGGTACGGCGGACACCGAAGCGTTTGAGTTCAGCTCCATTTACAAGCTGGACACGATTGTTGTACCGACCAACCGTCCGATGATCCGTAAAGATTTGCCCGATCTGGTTTATATGACGGAGCAAGAGAAAATTGATGCGATCATTGAAGACATCAAAGAGCGTACCGAAAAAGGTCAGCCTGTTCTGGTAGGTACGATTTCCATTGAGAAATCGGAAGTCGTTTCTCATGCGCTGGAAAAAGCGGGTATCAAACACAATGTGTTGAACGCGAAATTCCATGCAATGGAAGCGGACATCGTTGCTCAGGCCGGTCAAAGCGGAGCGGTTACCATTGCAACCAACATGGCCGGTCGTGGTACGGATATCGTGCTGGGTGGCAGCTGGCAGGCTGAAATCGCGCATCTGGAAAATCCGGATGAAGAACAAATCGCGGCAATCAAGGCTGCCTGGCAGGAGCGTCATGACGCCGTGCTGGCGGCGGGCGGTTTGCATATCATTGGTACTGAGCGCCATGAATCCCGTCGTATTGATAACCAGTTGCGCGGTCGTTCCGGTCGCCAGGGGGATGCGGGATCTTCTCGTTTCTACCTGTCGATGGAAGATGCGTTGATGCGTATTTTTGCTTCCGATCGCGTATCCAACATGATGCGTAAGCTTGGGATGAAACCGGGCGAAGCGATTGAACACCCGTGGGTGACCAAAGCGATTGCCAACGCCCAGCGTAAAGTGGAAAGCCGCAACTTTGATATTCGTAAGCAATTGCTTGAATATGATGACGTTGCCAACGATCAACGTCGTGCTATTTATACTCAGCGTAATGAACTGCTGGATGTTTCCGACATCAGTGAAACCATCAACAGCATTCGTGAGGACGTATTCAAGGTCACTATCGATAGCTATATTCCGCCGCAGTCGCTGGAAGAAATGTGGGATACGGAAGGTCTGGAACAGCGTCTGAAAAACGACTTTGATCTGGATATGCCGATTAAAGAATGGTTGGATAAAGAGCCGGAACTGCATGAAGAAACGCTGCGCGAGCGTATTTTCCAGCAGGCTATCGACGTGTATCAGCGTAAAGAAGAGATTGTGGGCAGCGAAGTGATGCGCAACTTCGAGAAAGGCGTGATGCTACAGACGCTGGATTCCCTGTGGAAAGAGCATCTGGCTGCGATGGACTACCTGCGTCAGGGTATCCATCTGCGTGGTTATGCCCAGAAGGACCCCAAGCAGGAATACAAGCGTGAGTCGTTCTCAATGTTTGCCGCTATGCTGGAATCGCTGAAATATGAAGTGATCAGCACGTTGAGTAAAGTGCAGGTCCGGATGCCTGAAGAGATTGAGGCACTGGAGCAGCAGCGTCGTGAAGAAGCGGAGCGCCTGGCTCGCCAGCAACAGCTGAGCCATCAGGAGGAAGATAGTCTGAACACCGGCTCTCCGGTTCATGCCGAGCGTAAAATTGGTCGTAACGATCCTTGCCCTTGCGGATCGGGCAAAAAGTATAAGCAGTGCCACGGTCGTTTGCAGAAATAACGCAACGTCGTATTGAGTCATAATGCAAAGGCGGTCTTGGACCGCCTTTTACTTGATAGGAAATATCATATCATGGTGCAAAAACAGTTATCTGTTGCGGTAGGTATCATTCGCAATGCGGAGCAACGGTTTTTTATTGCTCGTCGTCCTGTTGGCGTTCATATGGCGGGGATGTGGGAGTTTCCTGGCGGAAAAGTAGAAGAGGGCGAAACGCCTGAACAAGCATTAATTCGCGAGCTGCGCGAAGAGACCGGGATTGAAGCTGAGAGACCAACGTTTCTGAACAAAAAGACGTTTTCTACGTCAGAGCGCATTATTACGCTGCACTTTTTTCTGGTGGAAAGCTGGCAGGGCGAACCCTATGGCCGTGAAGGGCAATCATCCCGCTGGTTGAACGTGGATGAACTGAAGGAAGACGAATTCCCGCCTGCGAATGCGGAAATGATCCGCTGGTTGAAATCGAACTAACGACGCTTGTAATAACGCCCTTTTTAATAACGCGCCGTGTAAAAACGCACATGAAGCCATTATCTGAAAAGCCTGCGTCATATCTATGATCCGCTTTACCAGATTCAGATACCGTTTTAGCTGCGTGCGGTATCTGAATATCGGCAGACGCTTTTGGTTGAAGGCGGCACAGCATCAGTGCTGCGGGTCGTCGCTCCAGTCTTCACTGTCTGAAATGATATCATCGCTGGGAATACGCTTCTCTTCATCGGCCCATTCGCCGAGGTCAATGAGCTGGCAGCGCTTACTGCAAAATGGTCGATAAACGCTTTTTGCATTCCACACCACCGACTTTTTACATGTCGGACATTGCACCGTTATTATCTCATTATCCATTTACTTTCTCCTGACCAGTTCCCTTATAACATGTTGATTCTAATCCTGACATTTTCTTCATCACCGCGTTAACAACAGGCTAAATCGAAAGCTAAACGAGAGGGAATTTGACCGTTTTCACTGTCCAGAGCGAGAAAACGAATGGCATAACGCGTTTTATGACCGGATATCTGCGGGTAAAGCTGGTGCGCCAGTTCGATACGTAAGCGTAACAGGTCCGCGTCGGACGCGTTATCCTGAAAGAAGCCATTCAGGCTGGTTTGTTGGCGGAAGGTACCGGAGTGGCGAATCAGTTCCAGTATCATATCCAGTGATTTCTTTAACGGCGTTAATGAGGCTAACCAGCCTGACACCAACTGCTCACGCTGCTCCTGTGGCTGATGAAGCCAGATGTGCAGCGTTGGTAAATCGAAGCTGCAACATCCCCCCGGAATATTCAGCCGCTGGCGAACCATGCTGATCAGACGGTCTTCACGCAGAATTTGCCCCATCCGTGGCGCCGCCATCAGTACCGCAGACTGATCTTTTAACTGGCGTCGCAGGGCGTGAATACGATCCATATCGACGCCTGGCACATCGCTCCACTGCAATAATTTTTGCTGCTGGCGTTCCAGTTCTTTTAATAATTCGGTACGAACATCCCCGCGTTCCAATACGTCCATCAGGTCTGAAATGGAACGAAAGAACGTCAGGGCGCTTCCCATATCGGTTAGGGCATGATTTTGATGTAGTTGTTGCAACAACGATTCGATTCGTAACCAGGTACGCGTCTTTTCGTTAAGAGGATATTCAAACAAAATGGTTGAGGAAGCGTCACTCATTCTTAGTAATCCTGTCAGTAGCAGAAGCAGCCAGCTCAAGGTAATGGCGGTGCAGTTCGGCAACGCGTGGGGCGAGTTGTTTCTGACTGCTATTATTATCGATAATATCATCGGCATAAGCCAGGCGTTGCTCTCGGGTCGCCTGCGCCGCCAGTATGTTTTCTGCCTGTTGTCGGCTGGATCCATCTCGTGCCAGCGTGCGTTCGAGCTGTGTATCCCGGCTGACGTCTACTACCAGAACACGCTGAACACGTTGTTGCAAGCCGTTCTCTATCAGCAATGGTATCACCCAAAGTAGATACGGTCCGGTTGATGTCTGAAACTGTCGCTGTGTTTCTGCATGAATCAATGGGTGCAGCAGATTGTTCAGCCATCGTTTTTCTTCCGAAGAAGAAAAAATTCGTTGACGTAATGCTGAGCGATTGAGGGAGCCGTCAGCATTGAGGATGCTGTCGCCAAATCGGTGTCTGATCGCTTCCAGCGCAGGCGTGCCGGGTTCAACCATCTGACGCGCAATAATATCTGCGTCAATGATGGTTACCCCTAATTTTGCAAACTCATTGGCAACCGTGCTTTTCCCGCTGCCGATACCACCGGTTAAGGCTACGATATAGGTCATATGCCGATTTTTAAAGTTAATGGATAAATTTATCTGATTTTATCCCAAACAGGGAAGTTTTGCGCGTGGAATAAAACGGCGGAAAAATGGATGGATGCCAGTGTGGCCGCGGCTTCCGGCGGCGTTTAAATCAATACGCCGCCTCGCCGCTATACCCGTCATACTTCAGGTTGCCTGTGCGTTGGCTCTGTTACTCGGCCCATCCATGGACCTCGCCCCGTTGGGCTGCCGGCAGCGCGGCATAGTGAACGTTGTGGCTTAGCCCCGCTTACTCCAGGCTCACCACCACTACCGATTTCGCAGGGATTTTCAACGACAGCACCGAGCCGTTAATCTTGCCGTCTTGATAGGTTACCGGATGAATAGCTTCAGGCTGGCCGGGAATGTTGTGCGCATCCATTACCGTGCTGGTCAGTATTTCGCCGGAAACAGACTTCGCTTTAAGCGTTCCCAGATTGATGGACAGGTCATAGCCTTCGCGCAGATTCATGTTGGCGACGCCTATATATATCTTGCCGTCCTTCGCCCTGGCGGCGGAAACGTTGAAGGCCGGGAACGATTTGCCGCCGGAAGTCAGCTGCGGCGCCTTAACATCAAGCGGGATAGCAGTAGAATCCTGGAACGGCACATACATCTTGAAGGCATAATAGGTCGGCGTCAGCGCGATCTTGTCGCCTTCTGTCAGAATCATCGCCTGCAATACATTGATGGCCTGAGCGATGTTGGTCATCCGCACGCGCTCGGCATATTTATGAAAAATATTGAAGTTGGCGGCAGCCAGGATGCCGTCGCGCAGGGTGTTCTGCTGGAACAGATGACCCGCATAGGTGCCGGGCTCAACGTTATACCAGGTGCCCCATTCGTCAACGAACAGGCCGATTCGTTTTTGCGGATCGTTCTTATCCATGACGGCAATATGCTGCTGCAGCACATCGTCCATACGTAAGGTTTGCTGGAAAATCGCGTTCCACTGCTCTTCAGGGAACCCCGTCGCGCTGGCCTGATTACGGTTTACCCATTCACCCGTCAGCACCGTGTAAAAATGCAAAGAGATTGCATCCATATGAAACGCGGCGTTTTTCATAACCACGTCAGTCCAGTGGGTGTCGTCGTTATTCGCGCCGGAAGCGACGCGCAACGCGGTATTGTCATTGCCTTCATGGAAATTGAGGCCGTCTTTATGGAAAAAAGATCCCCAGCGGCGCAGTTCATTGGAATAATACTCCGGCGTCATATTGCCGCCGCAGCCCCAGCTTTCATTGCCGATGCCGATAAAAGGCACCTTAAACGGTTCGTCGCGGCCATTGGCGCGGCGCTCGTTGGCCAGACTGTCCTGCTCCTTCGACGTTAAATATTCGATCCATTCACGCATTTCCGTCGGCGTGGATGACGCGACATTGACCGAAAGATAGGCATCCGCGCCGATCTGTTCGGCAAAATCGAAAAACTCATGGGTGCCGAAGGCATTGTTTTCCAGACCGCCTCCCCACCAGTTATTCTTGCGCACCGGGCGTTTATCGCGCGGCCCTATGCCGTCGCGCCAGTGATATTCGTCAGCGAAACATCCGCCCGGCCAGCGCACGACCGGCACCTTGATCGCTTTGAGGGCTGAGACCACATCGTTTCTGATGCCGCGTGTGTTAGGAATGGATGAATCAGGGCCGACCCAGATGCCATCGTAAATGCCGCGCCCCAGATGCTCGGAAAACTGGCCATAGATATAGCGCGATATCTGAGGGCCGGATTGTTCGGCTTTCAGTGTCGCTTCGATGCGGTTTTCTGCGACTGCTGCCGACATCATTCCCATTAATCCCACCATTAATACCGAGAGCTTCATCTTTCTCATATTCATCCCGCCAATAATATTCAAGTTAAAAAAAAACCTGAGTGAGCCTCTTGCGAGAACCCACTCAGGTTTTGCCTGGTCGATGACCAGTGACAATCCGGTGTTATATCGGGGAGAAATATTATAGAGATTAACCGGATGGTAATATAGCGTACGTCACATTTCCGCCCTCGCCATCCTTAATAGCCGCGTTTCAGCCGTCGTATATTGCGCAGCGCGTCACTTCGGCGGCTGGGTGTTGGTTTGGGTTTGTGGCCGGCGATTACAAGCCGTGATGATGGCCCGGGGACATTCATCGGCGTCACTTAAAAAAGTAAATTCGCACTCTTGTCGCAGGATTATTACCGCGTATGATAGCGTCACTGGATATGGCACTAATTTCGCCGATCACAATTTTTGCGAACCATCGCCACTAACCAGGAATTCGAACCTCATGCGTATTGAAGAAGATTTAAAGTTGGGCTTTAAAGACGTTCTTATCCGCCCTAAACGCTCTACCCTCAAAAGCCGTTCTGACGTTGAACTAGAACGTCAGTTCACCTTTCTCCACGCCGGGGAAGACTGGTCCGGGGTGCCGATTATTGCCGCCAACATGGATACGGTGGGTACATTCCGTATGGCAGAGACGCTGGCATCGTTTGATGTATTGACCGCCGTTCACAAACATTACTCGCTGGAGCAATGGACGCAGTTTGTACAACGTTCATCGGCAGCTGTCCTGCGTCATGTCATGGTATCGACGGGGACGTCCGATGCGGATTTTGTCAGGTTAAAGCAAATTGTCGCGTTGTCAGCGGAGCTGAAATTTATTTGTATCGATGTGGCGAATGGTTATTCCGAGCACTTTGTTACTTTCCTGCAAAAAGCGCGTGAAGCTTTTCCGGATAAGGTGATTTGTGCGGGTAACGTCGTGACGGGGGAAATGGTTGAAGAACTGATCCTCTCCGGTGCGGATATTGTGAAAGTCGGTATTGGACCTGGTTCGGTTTGTACTACCCGGGTCAAAACCGGGGTTGGCTATCCGCAATTGTCCGCGGTGATTGAATGTGCTGATGCCGCACACGGATTGGGTGGACAAATCGTCAGTGACGGTGGTTGTTCTGCGCCGGGAGACGTTGCCAAAGCCTTTGGCGGCGGTGCGGATTTCGTCATGCTGGGAGGCATGTTGGCCGGGCATGATGAATGTGAAGGCACGATTGTCGAGGAAAATGGCGAAAAAATGATGCTGTTTTATGGCATGAGTTCGGCTTCGGCGATGGAGAGACACGTAGGCGGCGTTGCCGAATACCGTGCAGCGGAAGGTAAAACCGTTAAATTACCTCTTCGCGGTCCGGTGGATAATACCGTGCGCGACATCCTGGGGGGATTACGTTCAGCCTGCACGTATGTCGGCGCATCACGCCTGAAAGAGTTGACCAAACGCACGACGTTTATCCGTGTTGCTGAACAGGAAAACCGTGTTTTCAACGGGTAATGGCCGTTCCTTTTGATGGTATTGGCTGGATCAACCTCCAGCCAATACATTGCCTAACTGAAAAATAGGCAGATACATGCCTACCACGATTGCTCCGACCATACCTCCCACCACCATCATCAATATGGGCTCCAGCGTTTGAGTGAGGTTTTCGGCCTGCTGCTCTGTCTTTCTTTCATACCACTGTGCTAACTGTGCAAATAGCGTATCTAATGCCCCCGTCTCCTCGCCGACGCTAATCAGTTGCTGGCAGGGCGCGGGAAACAGCATGATGAATTGCCGGGTTGCGTGATGCAGGGTAATGCCCTGATGAATCTGCTCTTGTATTTGCCGTACGGCTGATTGGTAGAGAGGATGATGGATCGTGGCGGCGGCATCCAGTCCGGCAGGTAAGGTCAACCCTGCATATTGGGTCATGGCCAATATGTTGAATATCTGATTCAGACATTTCCCTCGAATCAGGCCTGATATCACCGGTATTTTAAGTAAACACGCCTGCTCTCTTTCCCGCCATGCCTGCCTGCTGTTTCGCAGGCCGATATAAACCATCAATAAGGCCGCGAATAGGAGTAATGCCGCTAAACCGTAATGGATTCCCCAGCTTGCCAGGCGCATCAACTGTTGGGTAAACCAGGGAAGCGGGGTATCAAATGAAGCGTATAGGTTGGCGAACTCCGGTAATACCAGAGTCAACATCATGGTGCTGACCAGCAACGCGACAGCCAATACGAAGCAAGGGTAGCGCAGTGCTTTAATGACTTTGCGTTGCAGATGGCATTGTTTTTCCTGTTGGCGCGCCAGTTGCAGACAGCATTCATCGAGTTTCCCGGTGAGCTCGCCGACGGCGATCAAGGAACGATAGACGACGGGAAAGATGTGCGGGTAGTCAGCGAGCGTTTCAGATAGCGCTTTCCCCTGCGCAACCTGGATACCGATGTCTTTGAGAACACAGCGCCAGCCGGGACGTTCATGCTGTTCTGCGAGCAGTTTCAGCGCGTCCAATAAAGGGAGTCCCGCCTGTAGCAGTGTCGCCAACTGTTTGATCAACTCACCAAGATGCTCATTTTTCCAATAACGCGGCGATAGATATTGTCCGGTTTTGAGAGACAAGGGCTGATAGCCCTGCGCAATGAGGCGGATATAAGCCTGATGCCGATGGAAATCAATTATTTCGCCATGCGCGAACTCTCCTTCCGGCGTAATCGCCTGCCAGTGATATAAGCGCTCCTGCTTCATACGGTTTCTGCCTTACCCGCAATATTGTCGCCAACGACACGATACACTTCGGCTATCGACGTTATTCCTTCATTAACCAGCGATAATCCAGTCACAAACAGTGTAGGAAAGCCTGCATTACGCGAGAGTGCGGCTAACTGACGATCGCTGGCGTTGCTGACCAGCGCCTGCTGGAGTGCCGGTGTCACAACCAGTAGTTCATGTATGGCGATGCGGCCGTAATAGCCGGAAAAGCAGTGGCTACAACCTTGCGCTTGCCAATGATTCAAGGGGCCATGCCATATTTCGTCAGGAAAATGGCGCAGGGGTTCGCTCTGGGTTTTACAGTGCGGACATAAACGGCGGACCAACCGTTGTGCTATGACCAACTTCAGTGCTGTGGCAAGCAGGTAGCCGGGAATACCTAGGTGACTCAATCGGCTCAGCGTTTCTATTGCGGAGTTGGTATGCAGCGTGGACATGACCAGATGCCCGGTTTGCGCTGCTTTGACGGCTATTTCTGCGGTTTCGGCATCGCGGATTTCGCCAATCATGATCACGTCCGGGTCCTGACGTAACAGGGCGCGTAATATCCGACTGAAATCGAGATCGGCTTTCGGGTTGACCGCCGTCTGGTTAATACCGGGCAGGGGGATCTCAATGGGGTCTTCAACGCTGCATATATTACGGCTGACATCATTCAGCCACCGGATGGCGCTATAGAGCGTCACGGTTTTTCCGCTGCCTGTCGGTCCGGTAACCAGAATCATTCCCTGAGGGGCGCTCAGTATCTGGATAAACTGCGCCAGCGCGTTTTCGGACATCCCCAGCTTGCCGAGTATCAACTCCTGCTGATGGGTTTGTAAAATGCGCAGCACCACTTTTTCCCCCTGCTGTACCGGAAGTGTTGCAATGCGTAATGAGTAGGTTTGCTGATCCAGTACCAGACTGAATTGCCCATCCTGCGGTAAACGGCGTTCAGCGATATTCAGTTTGCCCATGATTTTCAGCCGTGCGGTCAATCGCGCTGTCAGTTCCGCGGGTGGCGCGGCTATTTCCTGTAACACCCCATCAATGCGCAACCGGAGCCGGTAGTAGGTCAGCAAAGGCTCAAAATGAATGTCTGAGGCCCGGCGCTGAATGGCCAGCCGCAACGTCTGATCAATAAACTGAACGACAGGAGGATCGTCGTCGCTGGTGGGGCTATCCGGTTGGGTGGGAGACGCTGTCGCGGGCTTTTCAATGATATTTGCCGGATTAAGCCGCTGCTCCATTTTTGCCTGCGGCCATTGCTCGACTAATATCCGGCGGTTACCGGCAAAACGCAGGGCGGCGATCATCTCTGCTGAGGGGGAAGCACTGACCGCAACGGAAATCGTTTGTTCGTCCAGTCCCACTAGCAGGGCATGATAACGGCGGCACAGTAGCTGCAATTCGTCCATCAGATGCTTGGCGTCGGTCATCGTCAGCCTGCCGTATTGTCAAAGCGGAAAACATCCTGACACGCGGATTGCAAGCTTTCGGCCTTACCGTCCGTGGCGCAGTTTTTTGTCCAGCGTGATGTGCTGGTCGCCGAGTCCCATACGGGGGTCAAAACGACGCGCAGTCCTTGCAATGTTGATTGCCCTGTCAGAGTGATCGTGCCCTGATTCACGGTCACTTCACTGATATAGCGTGAGGTTCTGCTGCCGGGAATGCCCTGATTGCCTGAGTTGCAGGTAGAAAAGGCCGTATTTTCCAGACCGCACAAATCGATAGCCGTCTTATAGGACGCCATGGTTTGCAGCATGTCGGTCATGGCGGCTTTCTGTAGATAGCCCTGATAAGCCGGAACGCCAATGGCGCTGAGTATGGCGACAATCGCAATAACGACCATCAATTCAACCAGCGTAAACCCCTGTTGTTGCTCCATTTCTGATTTCCCTGTTGTTGTCGGTAACGGCAGGATAAAAAACCGGCGCAAGGATGGCGATAAGTCAGGGGCCAAACGGGAAGGTGTTATGGAAAAGATTTTTGGATTTGCTGTTTATTGAAGGATTATTGCGGGTCGCTACGCAATCTGTGCCACGTAGTGGCGGCCCGTAGGGTGGTGTGGTGGGCAGAGATTGCCCACCGGAGGGCTTAGAGGAAACGCATGGATAAGTCCAATGCCCGAATGTGTTTGGTCAGCGCGCCTACAGAAATATAGTCCACGCCGGTTTCGGCGTAACCGCGTAATGTCTCGATGGTGACATTACCCGAGATTTCCAGAAGCGCCCGCCCTTGTGCGATCGTGACCGCTTCACGGATCTTTTCCAGACTGAAATTATCTAACATGATGATGTCTGCGCCGGCATCCAGCGCTTGTTGCAGTTCATCAAGCGACTCGACCTCGACTTCTACCGGCACATCGCGACGCAACAACCGCGCTTTTTCCACCGCCTGTCGGATTGAGCCAGCCGCAATGATATGGTTTTCCTTGATCAGGAATGCGTCAGCGAGCCCTAAGCGATGATTGCTACCGCCCCCGCATGAAACGGCGTATTTCAGGGCCGTCCGCAGGCCCGGTATGGTTTTACGGGTATCAAGCAGACGGGTGCGGGTGCCTTGTAATAAAGATACGTAATGGCTGACTTCGGTGGCGACGCCGGAAAGGGTTTGCAGGAAGTTCAGGGCGGTACGTTCCCCGGTCAACAGCTGTTTTGCCGGCCCCGTTATTTCACACAGCATTTGGTTGGGCGTGATGGCTTCACCGTCGGCAACATGCCAGGTAATGGTAGTGGTATCGCCAAGCTGAGAAAAGACTTCCTCAAGCCAGCGTTTGCCACAGAACACTCCGGCCTCACGGGTGATAATGCGGGCGTGCGCCGAAGCCTCATTCGAGAGTAAATGCGCGGTAATGTCCTGACTGGCATCAACGATGCCACCTAAATCTTCACTCAAGGCCAGATTAACGCTGGCGGGAATATCACGCTCAATACGCGCGAGCAGGTCGGCCTGACGCTGTTCCTGACTGTAACGACGAGTTGGCATCACAAAAACTCCGAAAGGGGATTCGGGGCAATATGCTACCCTGTTTGCAGGCTGACATCCAGAATGAATAATCTTTGTAATTCAGCTGGTTATTTGTTTTTAATCATTATTCATAAAAGGGGAACGAACTTAACGGCACTGGTGAAATCCTGGGCGCGTGTGTTCTGTCGTGGGGCGAAGCCTCTTTATGAAACGCTTCGCGCCCATTTTGTATTGAACTGATTGAAAGTATTAGAAATTATAGCCTACGACCAGATAATAGCCCCAGCCGGTAGATTTCACTTAGCGAGCGTTGGCATGCTGTAAGACAACGCGATTAAAGCCCCTGCGGTGAGTGTTTTTTTCATGTCAATTACCATGTCGTGTCAGCATCACGCTGTGATGTGGAATATTTTTAAATAAGTTTTTGTAATATCTAAGAAAACAGGAGATGGCTCCTGCGGGGTATTTTAAATAAAAATTGATGTGATGCACGAAATCTAGATCACACATTCATATAATTGCATTATTAATGTGATCAATATCACGTTATTGTGGGCGTGATTGTACCGATGTTATTTCTGCGAATGTTTTTGAACAGGGAATTAACCATTCGGGGGCGTGTTGAAGCCCTGAGGGAGAATAGAAAAATCTTTTTGTATCCAGCTGGTTAGCTATGGTATTGAGAAACATGGTACTCTGTTGGCAAATTATTTGTTACGAATCACAGCAACTCACCGCACCTTATTTAGCCCGGCAAACGACATAATGCGAGGTTACCGCCGATGCTTTTGGAAAATGGCTGGTTATCTGAGATAAAACACATACCTTCACCCCATTTTGATAGCCGTCCGGAAGAAGAAGCACCTTCACTGCTGGTGATCCACAATATCAGCCTGCCACCGGGTGAATTCGGTGGGCCTTATATTGATCAGTTATTTACCGCGACGCTCGATCCTGCCGCACACCCCTATTTTGCGGATATCAGCCATTTGCGTGTTTCGGCACATTGCCTGATTCGCCGGGATGGGGAAGTGATTCAGTATGTTTCTTTTGACCAGCGGGCGTGGCATGCGGGCGTTTCCTGTTTTGCAGGCCGTGAGCGGTGTAACGATTTTTCGATCGGGATCGAGCTGGAAGGAACGGATACGCTACCTTTTACTACTGAACAATATCATCAGCTGGCGGCGATAACACGGCTATTGCTCGACGTTTACCCTATTACACCGTCAAGGATCACCGGACACAGCCATATCGCGCCAGGACGTAAAACCGATCCTGGTCCTGCCTTTGATTGGGACCAATATCATCGCCTGATTCAGGAAGGCCGGAGAGAAAACGAAGGGAGTATAAAACGATGACGCTGTTTACATTGTTGCTGGTATTGACGTGGGAGCGTTTGTTCAAACAAGGTGAACATTGGCAGATCGATCATCGTCTTGAAGTGGTGTTTCGCCGTTTGCCTTCTCCTTCTTTATTTCAGACCCTGTTTCTGACGCTTTGCTGTATGGGGGCGGTGGCCGTATTACTATGGCTGGTAAGTGACGTGCTATTCGGCCTTGTTCTGCTATTGCTGTGGGTGGTCATCAGCCTGATGTGCATTGGCGCCGGCGAGATTCGTCAGCATTATCGTCATTATCTCCAGTCAGCGCAGCGTGGTGAAAAAGATGCCAGTCAGGCGTTGGCGGCGGAGCTGGCTTTAATCCACGGGTTGCCGGTGGGGACGGGGGAAAACGAGCGCCTGAAGGAATTACAGAACGCGTTGTTATGGATTAACTTCCGGTTCTATCTGGCGCCGCTCTTCTGGTTTACGGTGGCCGGGCCTTACGGTCCGGTAGCATTGGCGGGATATGCTTTTTTACGCGCCAGACAAACGTGGCTGGCTCGCCATCATACGCCGTTGGCGCGCGCGCAGTCCGGCGTCGATTCGCTGCTGCACTGGCTTGACTGGATTCCGGTACGTCTGGCCGGCGTGGCGTATGCCTTGCTGGGCCATGGTGAGAAAGCCCTGCCGGCCTGGTTTTCCTCGCTGTGCGACACCCGTAATTCGCAATACTGGGTGTTAACCCAACTGGCGCAGTTTTCTCTGGCGCGTGAGCCGCACATTGATCCGGTGGAAACACCGAAAGCGGCCGTGACATTGGCCAAAAAAGTGACGATGGTGCTGGTGGTTGTGGTGGCGCTTTTGACCATTTATGGCGCGCTGGTCTGAGTCCCGGCTGGTTGTCAGGTATAGGATATAAAATGAAAAATGGCCGATATTATCGGCCATTTGCGTATCAGTCGGATGGAACCTTAACGGCCCTGATTCTTCTGTTTAAAGAAGTAACCGAGACTCAGAATAATCAGCCACACCGGGATCAGCAGCACTGAAATCCGGATGCCCGGCGTCAGATACATAATGACCAGAATGCCGGCCAGGAAGAGCAGGCAGATATAGTTGCCCAGCGGATAAATCAGCGCTTTAAATTTGGTGACGATCCCTTCTTTATCTTTCTGCTCCCGGAATTTCAGGTGCGCCAGACTGATCATCGCCCAGTTGATCATCAGAGCGGAAACCACCAGCGCCATCAGTAATTCAAAGGCCTTGCCTGGAATCAGGTAGTTGATCAGCACACACAGCGCGGTCGCCAGCGCCGACACGCCGATCGCCACGACAGGTACGCCGCGGGCGTCAACCGTTTGCAACACTTTCGGGCCGTTCCCCTGTTTTGCCAGACCGAACAGCATGCGGCTATTACAGTAAACACAACTGTTGTAAACCGATAACGCCGCAGTCAGTACCACGATGTTCAGCACCGTAGCCACTACGTTACTGTTCAGTTCGTGGAAGATTAAGACAAAGGGGCTACCGCCTTCGACCACTTTACCCCACGGATAGAGTGACAGCAGGATAGCCAGAGAACCGATATAAAAGATCAGAATACGGTAGATGACCTGATTGGTGGCGCGCGGAATGCTTTTTTCCGGATTATCGGCTTCGGCCGCGGTAATCCCGACCAGCTCCAGCCCGCCAAACGAGAACATGATGACGGCCATCGCCATGACCAGCCCGGAAATGCCGTTCGGGAAAAATCCGCCCTGCGCCCAGAGGTTGGTAACCGTCGCTTCCGGGCCGCCGGAACCGCTAATTAATAACCAGCCTCCGAAGACGATCATGCCGATAATGGCTGCGACTTTGATAATGGCAAACCAAAACTCCATTTCGCCATAAACTTTGACGTTTGCCAGATTGATCGCGTTAATGAGCAGGAAAAAAACGGCGGCGGAGACCCAGGTTGGGATATCAGGCCACCAATATTGTACGTAAATACCGACGGCGCTCAGTTCGGCCATGGCGACCAGAACATACAAAATCCAGTAGTTCCAGCCAGAGGCGAATCCTGCAAAATTTCCCCAGTATTTATACGCAAAGTGGCTAAAAGAACCGGCTACCGGCTCTTCTACCACCATTTCACCAAGCTGACGCATGATGAGAAAGGCAATCACCCCACCAATTGTGTAGCCTAAAAGTACCGACGGTCCAGCCATTTTGATGGTTTGAGCAATACCAAGAAACAATCCGGTACCTACCGCACCACCTAAGGCAATCAACTGGATATGACGGTTTTTTAAGCCACGCTTTAGCGCGCCGTCCTGTTGTTGATCATCCATCAAATTTAATCCTCTGCCATTACGAGCAAATAAAAACTGACGCACTATACCCGCCATATTTCAGGTTGCAGGCGCGTTGTTCAAAATAACAACGTTTTGTCCTGCCTCTCGAAAAAAACGCATAGCGTTGACTCCCGTAGAGGGGCAGGATGGCCCGCCCTGAATCTATTGGGTATAAGCACAGCCCGTATTAACTCTTTTACGTTTGTGTAATTTTATTTTTACGGTGAAATGCAGGTTAATATCCTGAGGCACCTACCGTTTGTCAGAGAATAGTGATAAGCACACAAAATTGCACTGATTTCTTGCTCAGCAATAGATAAAAATCATCGCTACGCCAGGGTTCTGTTCATCGGTGTCGCTCATCGCGTTTTGAAAATGTTTTCATGTCTGATTCATCGATTACCTCTTGATGGTTATTCTCTATTACCAGAGGGGAACAAAGCGTGTGCAAAAGAAGCGATCAAGGCGGTTTGCTGCAAAACAAAATTGAATTAATATTCATTAAATTTGTATTTATATTCAATATTATTGTGCTTTAAACGGTTCAGCCATGCCTGTTCTACGTTTCAAAAAAGTTAAAATATACATGAGAGGGATTAATGGTAATACCACTGGTGGATTATCACTTTGCCTCATATTCCCTGTGCATTTGTTAAAATCTGGTGGGATTGGTGATTTAGCTCAACGTCCTTATGGACAGAAGGTGAATACTTTGTTACTTTAACGTCACGTTTTTTAAATTGGTATTACCAATTGACTCCGCGCCATTCGCAGAGAAGAATCCACCATGGCATACAGCAAGATCCGTCAGCCTAAGCTGTCAGATGTGATTGAGCAGCAACTGGAGTTTCTGATACTTGAGGGAACCTTGCGCCCCGGCGAGAAGCTCCCTCCGGAGCGTGAACTGGCGAAACAGTTCGATGTCTCCCGCCCTTCTCTGAGAGAAGCCATTCAACGTCTGGAAGCCAAAGGGCTACTTTTGCGCCGTCAGGGTGGTGGTACCTTCGTTCAAGCCAATCTATGGCAAAGCGTCAGCGATCCGCTGGCAGAATTACTGAGTACGCATCCCGAATCACAATTCGATCTATTGGAAACTCGCCACGCGTTGGAAGGTATCGCTGCCTATTACGCTGCGTTACGCGGTACCGAATCGGATCTCCAGCGCATTCGGGATTGCCACGCCGTCATTCAGCAGGCCAGAGACTCAGGGGATTTGAACGCGGAGTCGGAAGCGGTTATGCAGTATCAGGTCGCTGTAACAGAGGCCACGCATAATGTGGTGCTGCTGCACTTATTGCGTTGCATGGGACCGATGCTGGAACAGAACGTAAGACAGAATTTTGAATTGCTTTATCTGAGCCGTGAAGTGTTGGGGAAGGTGAGCATTCATCGCGCTGGAATTTTTGAGGCGATTGTTGCCCGTGAACCAGAAAAGGCTCGTGAAGCATCACACCGCCATCTGGCGTTTATTGAGGAAGTATTGCTGGATCTTAACCGGGAACATAGTCGGCGCGAGAGATCGCTGCGTCGGCTCCAGCAACGCAAGGATTGAGCGTCCGATTTTGGGCTCTGAATGCGGCAATTATACCCAATAGATTTCAAGGTGCAGTAGGGCGGTAAGCCAACGGAGCTGTAACTTGAAAGGTGACGGGGATATGACGATGGGCCTGTCTTCATGTGCTTTATTATTTATGACTGAATAAGCCAGAGCACAAGAAGACAGGCTCCAACAAACTAACTTATTAGAGAAGATAAGGAATAACCATGTCAGATCGTTTAAATAATGACGTGGATCCGATCGAAACCCGCGACTGGCTGCAGGCGATCGAATCGGTCATCCGTGAAGAGGGTGTTGAGCGCGCCCAGTATCTGATTGATCAGGTATTGAGTGAAGCGCGTAAAGGTGGCGTGAGCGTTGCTGCTGGCAGTGCCGCACGTCAATACATCAACACCATCGCAGTGGAAGATGAGCCGGAATATCCAGGTAACCTGGATCTGGAAAGTCGTATTCGCTCAGCAATTCGCTGGAATGCGGTCATGACAGTATTGCGTGCTTCGAAAAAAGATCTGGATCTGGGCGGCCACATGGCGTCTTTCCAGTCTTCCGCAACGTTCTATGAAGTGTGTTTCAACCACTTCTTCCGTGCGCGTAACGCCCATGACGGTGGCGATCTGGTTTACTTCCAGGGTCACATTTCTCCCGGCATTTATGCCCGTGCTTTCCTTGAAGGCCGCCTGACTGAAGAACAAATGAACAACTTCCGTCAGGAAGTGCACGGTAAAGGGTTGTCTTCTTATCCACACCCGAAACTGATGCCGGAATTCTGGCAGTTCCCGACCGTTTCCATGGGTCTGGGCCCGATTGGTGCAATTTATCAGGCTAAATTCCTGAAATACCTTGAGCACCGCGGGCTGAAAGATACGTCCAAACAAACGGTTTATGCTTTCCTGGGCGACGGTGAAATGGATGAACCGGAATCCAAGGGGGCGATCACCATCGCGACCCGTGAAAAACTGGATAACCTGGTGTTCGTTATCAACTGTAACCTGCAACGCCTCGACGGGCCGGTTACCGGTAATGGCAAGATCATTAACGAACTGGAAGGCATCTTCGGCGGCGCCGGCTGGGAAGTGATCAAGGTTATCTGGGGCGGACGTTGGGACGAACTGCTGCGTAAAGACACCAGCGGCAAGCTGATCCAACTGATGGACGAAACCGTTGACGGTGACTACCAGACCTTCAAATCCAAAAATGGCGCTTATGTCCGTGAGCACTTCTTCGGTAAATATCCGGAAACGGCGGCGCTGGTCAAAGACTGGACCGACGATCAGATTTGGTCATTGAACCGTGGCGGTCACGATCCGAAGAAAGTCTACGCTGCACTGAAAAAAGCGCAGGAAACCAAAGACAAGCCGGTGGTTATTCTGGCGCATACCATCAAAGGCTATGGTATGGGCGACGCCGCTGAAGGTAAAAACATCGCTCACCAGGTTAAGAAAATTAACATGGACGGCGTGCGCTACTTCCGCGATCGTTTCAACGTGCCGGTCAGTGATGAAAACATCGAAAAACTGCCGTACCTCACCTTCGACAAAGACTCCGCAGAATACAAATATCTGCATGAGCGTCGTCAGGCGCTGGAAGGTTACCTGCCAAGCCGTCAGCCGAAATTCAGTGAAAAACTGGAACTGCCGACGCTGGAAGATTTCAGCACGCTGCTGGAAGAGCAGAATAAAGAAATTTCCACCACTATCGCTTTCGTTCGCGCCCTGAACGTGATGCTGAAAAATCAGTCGATCAAAGATCGTCTGGTTCCGATCATCGCCGATGAAGCGCGTACCTTCGGTATGGAAGGCCTGTTCCGTCAGATTGGTATTTACAGCCCGAACGGTCAGCAGTACACCCCGCAGGACCGCGAGCAGGTTGCTTACTACAAAGAAGATAAGAAGGGCCAGATCCTGCAGGAAGGGATCAACGAACTGGGCGCAGGTTCATCCTGGCTGGCGGCGGCAACGTCTTACAGCACCAACAATCTGCCGATGATCCCGTTCTACATCTACTACTCCATGTTTGGTTTCCAACGTATTGGCGACCTGTGCTGGGCGGCGGGTGACCAACAGGCTCGCGGTTTCCTGATCGGCGGTACTTCCGGCCGTACCACGCTGAACGGCGAAGGTTTGCAGCACGAAGATGGTCACAGCCACATTCAGTCGCTGACTATCCCGAACTGTATTTCTTACGATCCGGCCTACGCTTATGAAGTGGCCGTCATCATGCATGACGGTCTGCATCGTATGTACGGCGAAGCGCAGGAAAACATTTACTACTACATCACCACGCTGAACGAAAACTACCACATGCCTGCGATGCCGCAGGGTGCGGAAGAGGGTATCCGTAAGGGTATCTACAAGCTGGAAACGGTTGAAGGCAGCAAAGGTAAAGTTCAACTGCTGGGCTCAGGTTCCATCCTGCGTCACGTACGCGACGCCGCACAGATTCTGGCGAAAGACTACGGCATTGGTTCTGATGTCTTTAGCGTGACCTCCTTCACCGAACTGGCTCGTGATGGTCAGGACTGCGAACGCTGGAACATGCTGCACCCAACCGAAGAACCACGCGTTCCTTATGTGGCTCAGGTATTGAGTGAGGCGCCTGCCGTTGCGTCAACCGACTACATGAAGCTGTTTGCTGAGCAAATTCGTAACTTCATTCCGGCCAGCGATTATCGCGTCTTGGGAACCGACGGTTTCGGACGTTCCGACAGCCGTGAGAACCTGCGTCATCACTTTGAAGTGGATGCGTCTTACGTCGTGGTTGCGGCCCTGGGTGAACTGGCCAAACGCGGTGAAATCGATAAGAAAGTGGTTGCCGACGCGATTGCCAAATTCGAGATCGATGCAGATAAAGTTAACCCGCGTCTGGCATAAGAGGTAAAGATTACATGGCTATCGAAATCAACGTACCGGACATCGGTGCAGATGAAGTTGAAGTCACCGAAGTGCTGGTGAAGGTGGGCGATAAAGTTGAAGCTGAACAGTCGCTGATCACGGTAGAAGGCGATAAGGCCTCTATGGAAGTGCCTTCTCCGCAGGCCGGTGTAGTAAAAGAGATCAAAGTTGCTGTCGGCGACAAAGTAGAAACCGGCAAACTGATCATGATTTTCGATTCCGCCGACGGTGCAGCCGATGCTGCGCCTGCCAAGGCTGAAGAGAAGAAAGAAGACGCCAAACCGGCAGCCGCTGCTGCCAGCGCCAGCAAAGACGTTGAAGTGCCGGACATCGGTGCGGACGAAGTTGAAGTCACCGAAGTGTTGGTCAAAGTCGGCGACAGCGTTGAAGCCGAGCAATCTTTGATTACCGTTGAAGGCGACAAGGCTTCGATGGAAGTGCCGGCGCCGTTCGCGGGCGTGGTTAAAGAAATCAAAATCAGCACCGGCGACAAAGTGAAAACCGGTTCACTGATTATGGTATTCGAAGTCGCTGGCGCTGCTGCGCCGGCTGCGGCGAAAGAGGAAACTCAGGCCGCTCCGGCCGCCAGCTCCGCGCCTGTCGCCAAAGAAGTCAACGTGCCGGATATCGGCGGTGACGAAGTCGAAGTCACGGAAGTGATGGTGAAAGTGGGCGACAAAATCGCCGCAGAACAATCACTGATCACCGTTGAAGGCGACAAGGCCTCGATGGAAGTGCCGGCACCGTTTGCCGGGACGGTAAAAGAGATCAAAATCAACACCGGCGACAAAGTGAAAACCGGCTCGCTGATCATGATCTTTGAAGTCGAGGGCGCTGCCCCGGCAGCCGCGCCTGCCGCCAGGCAGGAAGCCGCCGCGCCAGAGAAGAAAGCCGAAGCCGCGCCTGCTGCGAAATCTGACAGCAAGGGCGAATTTGCCGAGAATGACGCCTATGTTCACGCGACGCCGGTTATCCGCCGTCTGGCCCGTGAATTCGGTGTGAATCTGGCAAAAGTGAAGGGTACCGGCCGTAAAGGCCGTATCCTGCGCGAAGACGTTCAGGCTTACGTGAAAGACGCGGTGAAACGCGCTGAGTCCGCGCCTGCTGCGGGCGCCGCCGGTGGCGGTCTGCCTGGCATGCTGCCGTGGCCGAAGGTGGACTTCAGCAAGTTCGGTGAAATTGAAGAAGTTGAACTGGGTCGTATCCAGAAAATTTCTGGCGCCAACCTGAGCCGTAACTGGGTGATGATCCCGCACGTTACGCATTTCGACAAAACGGATATCACCGAGCTGGAAGCGTTCCGTAAACAGCAGAACGTAGAAGCCGAGAAGCGTAAACTGGACGTGAAGATCACCCCGGTTGTATTCATCATGAAAGCCGTTGCCGCTGCGCTTGAGCAGATGCCGCGTTTCAACAGTTCGCTGTCCGAAGATGCCCAACGTCTGACGCTGAAGAAATACATCAACATCGGTGTAGCGGTTGATACGCCGAATGGTTTGGTGGTTCCCGTGTTCAAAGATGTGAACAAGAAAGGCATCATCGAGCTGTCCCGTGAACTGATGACGATCTCTAAGAAAGCCCGTGACGGTAAGTTGACCGCAGGCGAAATGCAGGGGGGATGCTTCACTATCTCCAGCATCGGCGGCCTGGGTACGACGCATTTCGCGCCGATTGTCAACGCGCCGGAAGTCGCTATCCTGGGTGTGTCTAAGTCCGCGATGGAACCGGTCTGGAACGGTAAAGAGTTTACGCCGCGTCTGATGATGCCGATATCTCTGTCCTTCGACCATCGTGTCATTGACGGTGCTGATGGTGCACGCTTTATTACCATCATCAACAACACGTTGTCTGATATTCGCCGTCTGGTGATGTAATCGAAAAGCCGGCCTGACGGCCGGCTTTTTTCTGGTAAGCTGTCATTGGCTACAGCTATCAGTGATTAAGGACAAATCGTTAGTCGCTTGTTGTTTCAAAATTGTTAATGATTTTGTAAACTACCGCGGCAAAGACACGTCCCGGTGGAAGAGGGCGTTAAGACTCAATAACAATGACGTCACAGACCCGCCGGAAATTAATTAAGAGGTCATGATGAGTACTGAAATTAAAGCTCAGGTAGTGGTACTGGGTGCCGGCCCCGCAGGTTATTCTGCGGCGTTCCGTTGCGCGGATTTGGGTCTGGAAACCGTACTGGTAGAGCGTTACTCCACGCTGGGTGGGGTGTGTCTGAATGTAGGTTGTATCCCTTCTAAAGCCCTGCTGCACGTCGCTAAAGTGATTGAAGAAGCCAAAGCGCTGGCACAGCATGGCATCGTGTTCGGCGAGCCGAAAACCGATATTGATAAAATCCGTTTGTGGAAAGAAAAAGTTATCAAGCAGCTGACCGGCGGTCTGTCGGGTATGGCGAAAGCCCGTAAGGTTAAAGTCGTTAACGGTCTGGGCAAATTCACCGGCGCGAACACGCTGGTGGTTGACGGTGAAAACGGTAAAACGACGATCAACTTTGAAAACGCGATCATCGCCGCGGGTTCACGTCCGATCCAACTGCCATTTATTCCTCATGATGACCCGCGCGTATGGGATTCCACCGATGCGCTGGAGCTGAAAACCGTTCCAGAGCGTTTGCTGATCATGGGCGGCGGCATCATCGGTCTGGAAATGGGGACCGTTTATCATGCACTGGGTTCTCAGATCGATGTGGTTGAAATGTTCGATCAGGTGATCCCGGCGGCGGATAAAGACATTGTTAAAGTGTTCACCAAACGTATCAGCCAGCAGTTCACCCTGATGCTGGAAACCAAAGTGACCGCGGTAGAAGCTAAGAAAGACGGTATCTACGTGACGATGGAAGGTAAAAAAGCGCCGGCGGAACCACAGCGTTACGATGCGGTGCTGGTGGCTATCGGCCGTGTACCGAACGGTAAGCAACTGGATGCCGGTCAGGCTGGTGTTGAGGTGGACGATCGTGGTTTTATCCGCGTTGATAAGCAACTGCGCACCAACGTGCCGCACATTTATGCTATTGGCGACATCGTTGGTCAGCCGATGCTGGCTCACAAAGGCGTACATGAAGGTCACGTAGCGGCTGAAGTCATCGCGGGCAAGAAACACTACTTCGATCCGAAAGTGATTCCTTCTATTGCTTATACCGAACCGGAAGTGGCATGGGTTGGCCTGACAGAGAAAGAAGCGAAAGAGAAAGGCATCAGCTTTGAGACAGCGACCTTCCCGTGGGCGGCTTCCGGCCGTGCTATCGCGTCTGACTGCGCAGACGGCATGACCAAGCTGATTTTCGACAAAGAAACTCACCGTGTTATCGGCGGGGCGATTGTCGGTACCAACGGCGGTGAACTGTTGGGTGAAATCGGTCTGGCGATTGAGATGGGCTGTGATGCGGAAGATATCGCGCTGACTATCCATGCTCACCCGACGCTGCATGAGTCAGTCGGTCTGGCGGCTGAAATTTTTGAAGGCAGCATTACCGACCTGCCGAATCCGAAAGCGAAAAAGAAATAATTTCGCCTTCAGTTCGCGGTTAATCATTCTGAATCCGGTATCTTGTGATGCCGGATTTTTTTATGGCGGACGGGAATAGCCAGCCACCCTTCAGGCCAGCGTTTCGCGTGGTTAAATCTCTCCAGGCGATTTTTTTAACCTGCATCGCAGAATTACGCTTCCACCCAGGTATTTTTATCCGCTTCATTTACACTCTGATTTCAGAAAAGAAACGGTGTTTTATTTTTGAGGTTATGATGAAATTGAATGCCTTGCGTCCCCTTGTCTGGTTGCTGGCTATGTTACTGTCCAGTACCTCGCTCATGGCCAATGATATGAATGCCCACACGCCTGCGATCACCGATGAAGGATTGCCATCGTTTTATACCCAGTTGAAGCAGCAGATGACCTATCCGGATTCCTGGCTTTCCGGAAACTATACCGACTTTGGTCTGTGGAAATCTGAAGCGCGACAGACGCTGCGTGCGCTGTTGCTGACCCCGGATGCTACGCAGGATTTTGCCCCCCAAACGCTCGATCGGCAGGATCGCGGCAGCTATACGGCAGAGAAGGTCGCATTCAATCTGACCGACGAAAGCCGCGTAAACGCCCTGTTGCTGACGCCGAAAACGCCGGGGCCCCATCCTGCGGTGATTCTGCTGCACGATCACGGATCGAAATTTGATATCGGCAAGGAGAAGATGATCAAGCCGTGGGGCAATGCCGAGCAGCTCGCCTCAGCGCAGGCATGGGCGGATAAATTTTTCACCGGGCGTTTTGTGGGCGATGAGCTGGCGAAACGGGGTTATGTGGTGCTGGCGGTTGATGCGCTGGGGTGGGGCGAACGTGGCCCCATCAAGTATGAGCAGCAGCAGGCGCTGGCCAGTAACTTCTTCAATCTGGGCCGTTCTCTGGCGGGGCTGATGGCGTATGAAGATACGCGATCGATCGATTTTCTGGCTTCGCTTGAGCAGGTGGATGACAAACGTATCGGCGTGGTCGGCTTTTCCATGGGGGCCTATCGTGCCTGGCAACTGGCGGCATTGTCCGACAGAGTGGCCGCAACGGCGGCCGTTTCCTGGATGGGGACTTACGAAGGACTGATGACGCCGGGCAACAATGTGCTGCGCGGACAATCGGCGTTTTACATGCTGCATCCCGGTTTACCTGCGCGTATGGATTTTCCCGATGTCGCCAGCATCGCCGCACCCAGACCAATGTTGCTGTTCAACGGCGGTCAGGACAAACTGTTTCCCCATAGCGCCGTGGCAGCCGCGTATGCAAAAATGCATAAGGTTTGGCAATCGCAACAGGCTGATAGCAAGCTGGAAACGAAAATCTGGCCTGAACTCGGTCACGTTTTCTATCAGGAACAGCAGGAAGACATCTTTATCTGGCTGGATCGGTGGTTAAAGCAATAGCGAAATCAGATAGCGCAGATCGCCTTCCTGTCTTAATGCACAACGGTCGGCGAGCTGCCCGCTGTCCAGATGCGGCAGTGAACCGATGGTCTGCCGCAGTTTGGCGCGCAAATCGGTCGGCTGCATCGTTGTCTCCCGGCGGGTGACGCGATGGCGCAGCATGGCGCCATCATGCAAATACAGCGTGACCTCATGAAAGCGGGCTTCGGGATCCTGTTCGTCCGGTGGTGCGGTATCGTCCGCTATCCGGATAACCTTGTCAGCCAGCGCCAGAATTTCAGGATCAACCGGCCCTTCCGCAAAACGCTTCAGCTTCAGTTCACCTTCCAGCAGCGCGGCGGCAATCACATATTCCAGGCTGAAACGCGCTTCTACGCCAGTTGCGGCTCTACGGATAAACGGCGCGATATCGCCGCCGGGTGGAAAGGAGACGGTAATCTGCTCTACGTTATCGGTAAGCGAAACGCCGGTGTCGTGTTGCGCATACCACCGTTCTCTTAGTTCAAAAGCCGCTTCCGCCGCACTGTGTGTACCGCCACAGGTGGGGTAGCGTTTGAATTCCAGACCAGGCGAAAGGATGCGCCACGGCGTTCCCCAGGATTCAGTCAGTAATGAGGATTGCTGTTTCCGATCGCCATGCGCAGCCAGAAAAGCTTCAATAACTTGCTCTGGATTGCCCTCGAAGCCCGCCAGCCCGAGCTTGGCTGCCGTGACGCCGGCTCTGGCGGCGAACCCCGCATGAAGCGGTTTTACCGCTGAACCAAACTGTGCGCGTAGGCCTGCCGCCTGCGTGGCCGCCAGACCAAGTATATTTTTGGTCTGTTCAACCGATGCGCCAAGCAGACGAACTGCGGCCGCCGCCGCCGCGATAGCACCTAACGTCGCGGTATTGTGATAGCCAAGACTGTAATGGCGAGGCCCGCAAGCCAGGCCGATTCTGCCTGCGACCTCTACGCCGATGACATAGGCGGTCAAAAAGTCATCTTCGGTGATGTGCGGGTTTTCTGCTGATAGCGCAAACAGCGCCGGCAGGATCACCGTACTGGGATGTCCGCGAAAAGCCGGATGATAGTCATCAAAGTCCAGCGCATGGCCGACATAACCCAGAATCAGACTGTTTGTCTGGCTGTCGGTACCGTTGAAAACCTGCTTTAACGGGATCAGGCCGCTGTCGGCGATTGCGCCCTGTGTAATCGGCAGGGCAGTAGCAACAAAATCCGTTACCCCCAGTCGGGCGGCGTCGATCGCCGCCTGGCTCGGTAAACTGTGCGTAATGAACTGTGCGAGGGTCGTCGTTAAGTCAGTCTGGTTGGTCATAAGCGGCAAAAAGTCAGCAATAAAGATGTCTTAATCTACTGTGCTCTGTTGAAAGGGTATTAATAACTAAATGACATATATTATTGGTTTGAATTATATCAACGGTAATTCATTGCGTTCAGAACCGATCTTTCAACTGCCCCGGTGTAATACCAAATGCGCGTCGCAACGCGGTAGCGAAGTTGGCGGGGCTGTTATAGCCAGCGATACTGGCGGCCTGCGCAATACCGATACCATCTTTTTTCAAGGCCAGCATGGCGCGCTGTAACCGGCAGTTACGCAAATATTCAAATACCGTCATGTTGAAGGTCTGACGAAAATGTCGCTGTAGCGTGCTTTCACTCATATTGACGCTTTTGGCAATTTCGCTCATTGAGAGCTGGTCGGCCGTTCCGCTTTCCAGCATATCCCTGACTTGTTGAATACGGTGATATCCCCGCAGCGTGATGCCATTATTTTTCTCCTGCATGACGCTGGCTGTCAGCGACGTGAATGCCTCAATAATCAGATTCATGCACTGGGTTTCAAGGTAAAGACGCTGGAGCGGTGTTTTACAGGGTTCCGAATTCAATATTTGCAGGGCAATGGCCAGCGCCTGGCGGGAGGGCGTCCACAGGTGCGTGGCGAGGTGCGTCTGGGTAAAATCATAGATTGCCTGCCAGTCATTGACGCTATCCAGCAGATTACCGTATAGCCACTCGCGGCTGAAGGTCAGTGAAATGGTGCGTTCATATTCATCGCGTTTGCCAATGCGGGTAAACAGGGTGGGCTCGGTTAACACCACCAGGGAGGCGGGCTGATGTTCCCCCAGATGTAATTGCTGTTCGCCAAATGTCACATGCGCGGTGCCATTGACCACGATGGCGAGCTTTATCGCACCATTCAGCATGCCCTGAGTTTTCATATTGTGCAGGTTGATAACGTCGGCAATATGCAAGGTGACATGCTGGTTCAACGGGATAACGCTGAAACTGCCAAAGAGCACGGGCGTGTCATCCACCCATTTGGGACCGAGCAGACGGTAGTCATTCGATACCAGGCTGGACTGTTGAACAATGTGATTTTTATAGATGGATTTTGACGATGGAATAGTATTTTGCATGATTTCCCCTGGTATTTATCTGGTTATCCCCCGCCATTTTGATGTTTTGGCAAAACAATTTGCTGTTAGTGCAAACCTCATCCCGAATGACAAATGTAACAATGACTGCACCAAAATGGTAATGCAAATACTTCTCAATAGCATTTTTCGTTGGGGATCGTTGCCTCATCGTTTATGCGCATGCTCCATTTTTGGTATTGCGGAGAAAAAGGACTGACTGATTACAACAATACATATGTAGAACAACATGCGTTTACAACGACACACGATGTTCTCCTTGATGACAACCGTGCTTGCCGCCGGTTTTCTCTCCGCCCTTATTATTCAGCACGTTGCTGATTGCCCGTTACGTTTGGCGGTATTCGTAGCGGCACCAGAACGTCTGTCAGACGATAGACTCATTGATTACAGGGCAGGATGATTTTGATGAAATTACCACAACCACGCCATTATCTGGCGACTCTCATTGGCGTCAGCTGTGGGATGAGCGCTTTTCTGACCGTTGCGCAAACGACAGGCGCTGCATCTGACGAACCTGCCGCTCAGGTTCAGGAACAGGCTGAAAATAATACCACATCGGGCGATACCATGGTGGTGACCGCCGCAGAACAAACCCGGCAGGCTCCCGGTGTGTCGGTGATTACCGCGGAAGATATCAGTAAGCGTCCACCGGCTAACGACCTGTCGGAACTGATACGTACCATGCCGGGGGTTAACCTGTCGGGTAACTCAAACAGTGGCTCCCGTGGAAATAACCGTCAGATCGACCTGCGTGGCATGGGCCCGGAAAATACCCTGATTCTGGTGGACGGCAAACCTGTTTCCAGCCGTAATGCAATACGCTATGGCTGGCGCGGCGAGCGTGATACCCGTGGCGACACCAACTGGGTACCTGCCGATATGGTAGAGCGGATTGAAGTGTTGCGGGGGCCGGCTGCGGCACGCTACGGCAACGGGGCCGCGGGCGGGGTGGTGAATATCATTACCAAACAGCCGACGCAGGAACTGCACGGCACCTGGAATACCTATATGAATATGCCGGCGCATAAGTCTGAAGGGGCGACCAAACGCACCGATTTCAGCCTGATGGGCGGGTTGACCGATAACCTGAGTTTCCGCTTGTCCGGTAATATCAATAAAACGCAGGCCGATGCCTGGGACATTAACGACGGTCACCAGATCAGCCCGCTGGCAACTACGATCCCGGCCGGGCGTGAAGGGGTGCGTAATAAAGATATTAATGGTCTGCTGCGCTGGGACATTACCACACAGCAGTCGCTGGAATTTGAGGCCGGATTCAGCCGTCAGGGCAATATCTACGCTGGGGATACCGAAAATAACAACAGTAGTGCCACCTCACTGGAAAATTATGGTCGAGAAACCAATCGGATGTACCGGCAGAATTTCGCCATTACCCATCGTGGCTACTGGGATAGTGGTGTAAGTTCAACCTCTTACCTGCAATATGAACGTACCCACAATACGCGTATTTTTGAGTTGTTGGCGGGTGGGCCAGCCGGCCGGCCGGAAGGGAATGACTTCAGCACCATTAAGCTGGATGTATTTACTGGCCACAGTGAAGTTAATATCCCGTTTGAGGCGCTGCTTAATCAGACGGCAACCATTGGGGTGGAGTGGTCTGAACAGAAATTAAAAGATCCGGCGTCGAATACGCAATCGCAACAGGGTGGAATCATCGACGGATACCCTACTGGTACACGCAACGATCGTATGTCAGCCCGTATTGCATCGGTCTTTGCTGAAGACAATATTGAAATGACTGACAGCACAATGCTGACGCCGGCTTTACGTTTCGATCATCACAGTATAGTCGGGAGTAACTGGAGCCCATCGTTGAACTTGTCTCAACAATTGGGTGAAGACTTTACGTTGAAAATGGGTATTGCCCGCGCTTATAAAGCACCGAACCTTTATCAGATGAACCCCAATTATTTGCTCTATAGCCGTGGCAATGGTTGTAATGTTGCAGGTACCAACGGATGTTACCTGATGGGGAATGGGGATCTGAAAGCGGAAACCAGTATCAATAAGGAAATTGGTCTTGAGTTTCATCGTAACGGTTATCAGGCTGGCGTGACCTATTTCCGTAATGATTATCGTAATAAGATTGAATCTGGCATACATTCAACAGGTTCAACGACCACGCTTGATTCAGCCATTCTTCAATGGGAAAACGTACCAAAAGCATTGGTGGAAGGGCTGGAAGGTACGCTGAATATTCCAGTAACGGATACTATCAGTTGGAATAATAATATTACCTGGATGTTGCAGTCGAAAAACAAAACCACTGGTGATTATTTGTCGATCACGCCGGAATTCACCCTGAATTCCTCTGTCAGTTGGCAGGCAACTGACAGCCTTTCTTTCCTGGCAGACATGACCTGGTATGGTCGTCAGAAGCCGAAGAAATATAACTATAAGGGAGAAGCAACATCGTCTCTGCCATTGACTGCCGAGTATGATCGGCACGAAGTTAGCCCGTATGCGGTGTTCGGCCTGAGTGGTACTTATGATGTGAATAAGTATGCCAGTGTTACTGTCGGTGTTGATAACCTGCTTGATAAACGTCAGTTCAGGGCAGGTAATGCGCAGTCGTTGACTAATACCACTGCCGCTGGAACGACCGTAACTTCATATGGTGCAGGCGCGGCCACCTACAATGAACCGGGCAGAACTTTCTTTGTCAGCCTGAATACCCGCTTTTAAACGGTTATGGTAAGCCGGCGCCGCGTGTCGGCGCCGATTAAAAGACCGGGCGTCATCGCACTATCGTTTCCGGTGGGGGTAATTTACCCCACCGGATTTTTTGTGGTCAGCCATCCCTGACGGACCAACGCCGGGCGTGGTCAAAAAACGCTCCCGGCGTTTTTGGGTTTGGCAAGCAGGGCGTCAACATAAATAATAAGAAGAAGTTCGGGAGGATGGATGTATCAGTTACGCAATACATGTGATGAGATGTTTGACTCGTCCGCATGCGGGCGCTTTCGCATTATGTCCTTTTGTCCTGATATCACGCCGCCGCCGCAGGGTTGGCCGGTTATTTATCTCCTGGATGGCGCCCGCTATTTCCCTGTCGCCGTGTCATTGATGGACGCGCTGGCCCATCCGCGTTGCGGCATGGGCGGGGGGATTATTGCGGCGATTGATTACGATGGCCCTACCCGGCGTGAGCGGGACTATCGCCCTGCGGTTGAGTGCATCGTGCCGGAAGCGAATCCGCAGGGCGGGTATTATCCATCCGGTATGGCGGGTAATGCGGCAGGGTTTCGTCACTTTATCCTGAGCGAGTTAAAACCCTTTATTGCCGGTAAATATTCAACTGACCGCCGGCGCGAAGCATTATTCGGTCATTCCTATGGCGGTTTGTTTACTGTCGATACGCTGTTTGCTGCTCCAAATGCTTTTCAGCATTTTTATGCCGCCAGTCCATCCGTCTGGTGGAATGGGGGTTACCTTATTCAGCAAGCCGAACGTTTTCTTGCGCGTTCCATACCGCAAACCGCCAGTCTGGCCTTATCGGTGGGAGAATATGAACAGTCTCTGGAACCGTGGGAATGGCAGTTGCCCGACGAACAGCGCCTCGCGCTGCGGCGGCATCGTCACCAGAGGAGGATGGTCGATGGGATCCGGGAGCTGGCGTGGTCGTTGCAGAACCACTCACCGAATTTACAGGTTACGCTGGATATTTATCCTGAACAGTCGCATCAATCCGTTCCGTTGTTCGCTTTGCAGCATGCGTTGCGTACCCATTTCCGGCAGGACCCTGCCGGAAATGGTCGATAAGAACGTCAGAAAATGGTTTTCAGCTTTTTTCCCCGACATCCCGATTCTCAGGATGCCGTTCCAAGCATCGATAGCTGTGGAATTGGCGGTGTGAAGGCGCCGGTGTCTTCCTGTCGATCGCCGTCCTGCCCGAGTTGGAATATTGCCGCTGCCTGAGTGAGCTGGCGGGCCTGCTCTTCCAGCGATGCCGCCGCTGCCGCGGATTGTTCCACCAGTGCGGCGTTCTGCTGTGTGACGCTGTCCATCTCCGTAACCGCCTGACTGACCTGATTGATCCCCTGAGCCTGTTCGTCAGAAGCCGATGCAATCTCACCCATCAGATCGTTCACCTGCCGGATAGAGGTAATCACGCCGTCCATGACTTCGCCGGTCCGCACGACCTGCCTGGAACCGGCATTAACGCGTTCAACGGATTCAGCGATCAGACTCTCGATTTCCTTGGCCGCCTGAGCGCTTTTTTGCGCCAGATTACGCACTTCGCCCGCCACCACGGCGAAACCGCGTCCTTGCTCACCGGCGCGCGCCGCCTCTACCGCGGCGTTTAGCGCCAGAATGTTTGTTTGAAAGGCTATGCTGTTGATCATGCCGGTAATTTCGGTAATTTTATGCGAACTGGTGGCGATACTCTGCATAATGACACCCAGTTCACGCTCCATTTCCCAGCCCTGTTTGGCGACCGTCGCGGCATTCTCCGCCAGTCTCGTGGCCTGATGAACGTTATCGGTATTATGTTTCACCGTAATACCCAACTGTTCCATACTGGCCGCGGTCTGTTGCAATGCCGATGCCTGCTGTTCCGTACGGGAAGAGAGATCGTTGTTACCGGCGCTGATCTCCGCTGTGCCCTGATAAATGGAGTGGGCGCTGTCGCGGATGGTGGATACCGTTGATTTCAGGCTTTCCTGCATCTCTTTCAGATAGGGAATGAGCTGGCCTGCGTCGTTACGGCCGAAATCTTCCAGAGAGCGATCGAGCCGTCCTTCCGCCAGCGTACGGAAATGCGCTTTAATCAAGGTCAGGGGTTTAACCACGTAGCTCGACAGATAACGATCGGTCAGCAACAGGATGATGGCGCCCGTCGCCATGGCGGCAATCAGGATCTTTTTACACCAGTCGACCAGTGAATAGATCTGCTGCAACGTATGGTTATCCGCTGACAGGGCCTGATAAAGATTTAACTCGGTGATAAATGCTTCATTCAAAGACTGAAAATCATCCCGGAATAAACGACGGTACTCGGCAAAGCGTTTTTCTTGCAGAGTGTCCATCATGGGCTGCAATCCCTGGTCGATGAGTTTGCTCCAGGCTGCAATCACATTATCGACTACCTGCCGATCAATCTGTGGATGCGTTTGTTGTTTGAATTTCTCAAGGTTATCTTTGCTGCTCTGTAATGCGTCGACGGCAGACGAAACCGTAACGTCAATGTCGTCCAGTTTTCCGCTTTGCATCAGCGTCATGGCCTGATTGAGGCGGATTGCGGCGCGTAATGCCTGATTATTGCCGTCGGTCAGGGTATTTAACCCTTCAACCTGCGTATTACCGATGGTCAGGAAATGCGTCGCCTGATTGAGGGATGATAATGTGAACCATGAGACGCCTCCCCATAACAACAAAAAAAGGCTGAGAATAATCAACAATACTTTTCTGATGGTGATATTTCGCAACAACAACATAGCGACTCCCGGTGTATCAATATTGTCCTAACTATTAATAGCCTATCGGCAGTTGGGGCAATTGTTTGCATACTGATTTATTATGAGCTACGCCGGGGCCGGGTTATTAACAATTACGCATATTCCATCGTGAACGGTCCGGACTTTTTCCTGCCATGCCATCCCCGCCATTTTGTTAAAGAGCCGCGGTGCCGGGTCTTTTGCCCCACACCGTTATCGGTTTGGAAAGCAAGATGATTTACGCGATGATCGCCTTGAAATCTATTGGGTATAGTGTGTGTTATCAGGAGCATGCTATTCTGCTGAAGTCAGCCTGCATCGGATAAAAAATAGCTAACCGTGCAAAGGGTCGATTTAATAATAATTAATGTTGCTATTATGTAAACGAATTAACAATCGATTCAAATTCTGGTATGCTGACGAGGCTGAACCGGGCACTCTATTACCTTACATCCACAAGCTTACACCCAGGCATGGACATCAAGACCGGGAACAAGAGCGCCGGGCATAACGAAGACAATGAGAGCGAGGAGAAAGTCGTGCTAGAAGAATATCGTAAGCACGTAGCCGACCGGGCTGCACAGGGGATTGTTCCTAAGCCGTTAGATGCCATACAAATGGCCGCGTTGGTTGAGTCATTAAAGCACCCACCCGCAGGCGAAGAAGATGTTTTACTGGATCTGTTAGCTAACCGCGTTCCCCCTGGTGTTGATGAAGCCGCGTATGTGAAGGCGGGTTTTCTGGCGGCCATTGCAAAAGGCGAGGCCACTTCTCCCCTGGTGACGCCTGAGAAAGCCGTTGAGCTGCTGGGCACCATGCAAGGTGGTTACAACATCCACCCACTGATTGAAGCACTGGACAGCGCCGCGCTGGCGCCGATTGCCGCCAAAGCCCTGTCTCACACCTTGCTGATGTTTGACAACTTTTATGATGTGGAAGAGAAGGCGAAAGCGGGTAACGCTTATGCCAAACAGGTTATCCAATCCTGGGCGGATGCCGAATGGTTCCTGTCCCGTCCTGAGCTGGCGGAAAAGATTACCGTAACCGTATTTAAAGTGACCGGTGAAACCAACACCGATGACCTGTCACCCGCGCCAGACGCCTGGTCGCGCCCCGATATTCCGCTGCATGCGCTGGCGATGCTGAAAAATGCCCGTGAAGGCATTGAACCCGATCAGCCGGGCGTGGTGGGTCCCATCAAACAAATTGAAGAACTGAACAAAAAAGGCTTCCCGCTGGCTTACGTTGGCGATGTGGTCGGCACGGGGTCTTCACGTAAATCGGCAACCAACTCCGTACTGTGGTTCATGGGGGATGACATTCCTCATGTGCCTAACAAACGCGGCGGCGGCGTGGTGCTTGGCGGTAAAATTGCGCCGATCTTCTTTAACACCATGGAAGATGCTGGTGCGCTGCCGATTGAAGTGGATGTCAATGACCTGAACATGGGCGATGTGATTGATATCTACCCGTACAAAGGCGAAGTCTGCCGTCATGACACCAACGACGTGCTGGCGACGTTTGAACTGAAAACCGACGTACTGCTGGATGAAGTTCGCGCGGGGGGACGTATCCCGCTGATCATTGGCCGTGGACTGACGTCCAAAGCCCGTGAGTCGCTGGGGCTGCCGCACAGCGACGTATTCCGTATTTCCAAAGCGGTGGAAGCCAGCGCCAAGGGCTTCTCGCTGGCTCAGAAAATGGTTGGCCGCGCCTGCGGCGTCGCCGGTATTCGTCCGAACGAATACTGCGAGCCGAAAATGACCTCCGTAGGGTCGCAGGACACCACCGGGCCGATGACCCGCGATGAACTGAAAGATCTGGCCTGTCTGGGCTTCTCCGCCGATCTGGTGATGCAGTCTTTCTGTCATACGGCGGCGTATCCGAAGCCGGTTGATGTGACGACTCACCACACGCTGCCTGATTTCATCATGAACCGCGGCGGGGTTTCCCTGCGTCCGGGCGATGGTGTCATTCACTCCTGGTTGAACCGCATGCTGTTGCCAGATACCGTGGGGACCGGTGGCGATTCCCATACCCGTTTCCCGATTGGCATTTCTTTCCCGGCGGGTTCCGGGCTGGTGGCCTTCGCCGCTGCAACGGGTGTCATGCCGCTGGATATGCCCGAGTCCGTTCTGGTTCGCTTCAAGGGTAAAATGCAGCCGGGCATTACGCTGCGCGATCTGGTTCATGCCATTCCGCTGTATGCCATCAAGCAGGGTCTGCTGACCGTGGAGAAAAAAGGTAAGAAAAACATTTTCTCCGGTCGTATTCTGGAAATCGAAGGTCTGCCGGATCTGAAAGTAGAGCAGGCGTTTGAATTGACGGATGCCTCGGCGGAGCGTTCCGCCGCGGGTTGTACCATCAAGCTGGATAAAGCGCCGATCGTTGAGTATCTGAATTCCAACATCGTGCTGCTGAAATGGATGATCTCGGAAGGCTACGGCGATCGTCGCACGTTGGAGCGACGTATTCAGGGCATGGAAAAATGGCTGGCCGATCCGCAACTGCTTGAAGCGGACGCCGATGCGGAATATGCCGCCGTTATCGACATCGATCTGGCTGAAATCAAAGAGCCGATCCTGTGTGCGCCGAACGATCCGGATGATGCCCGCTGGCTGTCTGACGTGCAGGGTGAAAAGATCGATGAAGTCTTTATCGGTTCCTGTATGACCAACATCGGTCACTTCCGTGCGGCAGGTAAACTGCTGGATAGCCACAAAGGCCAGTTGCCGACCCGTCTGTGGGTTGCGCCGCCGACCAAAATGGATGCGGCTCAGCTGACGGAAGAAGGCTATTACAGCGTATTTGGCAAGAGCGGCGCGCGGATTGAAATCCCGGGTTGTTCGCTGTGTATGGGTAACCAGGCGCGAGTGGCCGACGGTGCGACGGTGGTTTCAACTTCCACGCGTAACTTCCCGAACCGTTTAGGAACGGGGGCGAATGTGTATCTGGCTTCCGCCGAACTGGCTGCGGTGGCATCCCTGCTGGGCCGTCTGCCGACGCCGGAAGAGTACCAAACCTATATGAACCAGGTGGATAAGACCGCGCAGGATACCTACCGCTATCTGAATTTTGACCAGTTGGGTCAATATACCGAGAAAGCGGATGGCGTGATTTTCCAGACCGCAGTCTAAATCGCTATAGTGCTGTTCTTCGTGGGAGGCCATCGGGCCTAATGCCGGTCGCTTAATGTGACCGGCATTGTGTTTTATCGGATATTTATCTCTTCTTCCCTTCTCTGGGATAACTTCGCTCCCATCGCCGCGGTAACGCCAGATAGCCTGCCTGCTCATAAAAATGAATTTGGCCGGTAGCGTAAGGAATATAATTTTCCATTATATAGCAATGGGTTATGATAGTGCTGCGAAAGATCTGAAGATGGTGGGCCGGAATAAATCGGTCATCCGGCACGGGAAGCGGTGGTGAGTTTTACGCACTGTCGTCATGTCAGCGGGTTCGGCGGCCTGCGAAGCAAATAATCTTACCGGTTTTTACCAGACGTTTGCGAGCCATCACTGTGGCAATATCCAATGCCCTTTAAACTAAAAATAATGAGAGTGATACAGGAGGGGGCACCATGGACTACGAGTTTCTGCGCGATGTTACCGGTCAGGTGATAGTCAGAATGTCAATGGGGCATGAAGCCCTTGGCCACTGGTTTAACGAAGAGGTGAAAGATAATTTAGCGTTACTTGAACAGGTGGAGGCGGCGGCGCATTCCGTGTCGGGGAGCGAACGTCAGTGGCAGTATGTCGGTCATGAATATACCCTGTTGCTGGATAGCGAAGAGGTGATGATTCGCGCCAACCAGCTTGAATTTTCCGTCGATGAGATGGAAGACGGGATGAGCTATTACGATGAGGAAAGTCTGTCGCTCTGCGGCACGGATGATTTTCTGACGGTAATGAGAAAATATCGTGAGTTTGTATGGGAAAATGGCGCGACAGGGCAGAAGAAAACATTATGACGCTCCGACTCTTGTTGGTGATTCTGTGTAATCGCCGTTTTGCTTAAAGGTGGCCGTTTCGCGGTCACCAGGTCCGATAATCAGACGGCTCCGCACCCGCCAGCCATGGACGTGTGCGTTCAGCGTGTGCTATGCCGGGAACGCGCAAAAATACAGACGCTATAATTAATGGCTATGTTTTTAAGTGATTTTTCATCGCGTCGATATTTAAATATTAAGCGTATGATAAAGTATAAAAATTAAATCTTTCCAAAAAATTCTAAAGATACTTTTATCGCATCTTCCGCACCAAAACCACCGGCTTTTGTGATGACAGGAATGGCATTATTTATTTCACTATCAATTAAGACGCCGCAGGGAATACATGGCGCGACCTCATGTTGGACCCGATAGCCTTTCGCTTTAATTGTTTTTGCAACAGCAATGGCAATATCGCCGCCGGTTAAAAATAATCCGCCAACGCTGTTCTTTTGTAAGATTTCTCTGGCGATCTCACTAAGTTTTAAACTTATTGTCTCCCCCAGTTCCTGCCTGGAGAAACCCAATTTTTCACATCTCTCATCAATAGTATTACGGGCGCTGGAATCAGTACACGATCGAATAATACAGTGATGTCCTTTTTTAAGGATATCTGAAGCCTCGGTAACCACCTCGGTTAATAACTGAATATAATCATTGGACAATAATCTGTCGACGTCAATGTCAATAACATCGGCTAAACTATTTTTGACCACATGGTTAATTTGCTTAATCGTTGCATCACTCATAGAGCCAGATATCACTAACGCGGGTGATTTATTGTGTCGCTCTTTGTAAAAACGTTCAGGCAATACACTGGCCAACCCGGCAGCGCCAACAAAAGCAACAGGGCAGGATATATTATCAATCGTCTGGCCTATTATCCGCAAATCCTCCTCGGTTTCAGTATCCAATATAATGATAGAACGTTCTTTATTTACAATTATATCAATGAGTTGGTTCGCATTCCCACTGCGAATATCCGCCAAATGAATTTCGTGAACGGGCAATTCAGTTTGGCTGGCGATAATGTTTTTAATGGAGGACGAATGGATCGGCGTTTTGGGGTCCGTTGCATATTCTGTTTCTAATAACGGTATTCCGTTGACATAGCAAATGCCTTCTTTGGTCACTCGTCCATTATTAGGGATTGCCGCGACGACTAATGCCAGCCTGATATTCGTTACGTCAAAAATGGCTTCTATTTCAGCACCTAAATTACCTCGCAGGGTTGAATCTATTTTTTTGTAAATCGTCATCCCCTGAGATTCTGTTTCCTGTTGAATAATGCAGGTTTTTATTCGCCGTTTGGACTCGTCAATGGATACGGCCCGGGTTTCTGAGTCAATGACCAGCACTTCCGTATCGGTTTCGTTTTTATCATCCCATAAAAAAGAGACATCGACTTTTGCGCCTTTTTTAGCAAATTGAACGCCTGTATCATTAGAACCGGTAAAATCATCGGCAATAACTAATAATTTCATATCATTCCTCTCGAAATGGTTATTATTATCTGACTGATTTATAATAGTTTTTTTAACGCTTCCCCCCGGTCCCTTTCTGGTGTTGGCGCTTCCGGGGATTAATGAGCGGCGTCCTGTTTCCCGCCGCAGGCCCGCCTTTGGCTGGCCAAATTTGTTCTCGACGAATTTGTTGCTGCGTTGTTCAAAACGACAATGTTCTGTCCCACAGTCTGAAAATTACGCCATTTCTTCTGCATCCGGTGAACTTAAGGCATTGTTGCGTTTTAACATCCATGAAGCTAAAACGGGAGCCAGTATTGCAGTCACTAATACTGATGCGGCGACCTGGGCCGTTGCAACGTCCACATATTGGGCAAACCGGGGATCAACCGCTGCAATAATTGCAGGATTGGCTATCGCGTTACCAGCCGTTGTCCCGGCGACAAAACCGATACCGCTTTTAGGGCCGCGGCGAAGAATATATTTGTAACCAAGATAAACTAACCAACCGGTAAAGGGTGCAACGATTATCCCGACAACAATACCCTGAACGCCGCCAGTAACAACACTGGTAAGATTAATGCCGGTACCTAATGCAAAAGCAAAGAACGGGATGACGATGTTAGGTACCGGAATTAAAATAGCCTTCCATTTACTATCGAGGTTACCGACTATCATGCCCAAGATGAAGGGTAAAATAGCAGCGACAAACATGGATAAGGGTATTTCAGCTAATCCGGAAACCCCTAAAAATAACATGCTAAAGAATGGGCCGTCAGTAACCGCGGAACCCATATAGGCTCCACGATCCCGATAGTCGCCGTATTTCCCGGTAAACGCTAACCATAAACCACCGTTACTATTATCCGCGGCTGCCAGTAAAGCCAGAATGGAGATCCCTAAAAAACCATCAATACCGATAAATAAACCTAAACAAACAATCAGGAATCCTGGTACGACGCTTTTCATGAATACAACAACCCCGGTGTGGGCGAGAACTGGTCCGCTGGAGCGCCAGGATACCTGTGTACCGGTTGCAAAAATTAATAGTGCAATTAATGGCATCGCACTATTTTTAAACAGTGCTGTAGTAAAAGATCCCACCATTAATGCATCAGAAAAAAAAGTTCCAAAAATTGACCCCAGGATTAGTGGAATTAACATTAATCCACCAGGTATTTTATTCATGAAATCAAACATCGGTACACTAAATGCTTTAGATTCTGTAGCCATTTTTAATCTCTCCTGGATATGCCAATATAGAAAATAACCACCCTATATCTATTTTCTATACGTCATCATGTTTACCATCGGCGCCGTTAGAACCGTAAGTGCAGCCGATTGTCGATGCCCCATGTTCTCCGCCTTAATCATGGCCTTTTGCGTTTGCGCCGCGGCTAATTGCCGGGCGCGGCCTGGAAAAACGTTAAATACATAACGCACACCTTTTTGGCGTCGATCGGCGCTGGCGCATTCTTCACCAGTCGCTGAACCTGTAATCAAGAGTAGCGGCGTACGCGACAGGAGCTTCTGTCCAGCCTGCTGGCGGGCCTGTTGAATCAGTGTCTGAACCTTGCTAAGGAGCGTATTGTGAATATTCATCCTGTCTACCTATTGCTGTGCTGAATTTTCTCTTCACGCGACTTTTGCCCACCGGGATTGTTCGATCATGAAGAGAGACGGCAATCCGCAGTGTTACTAAGAGTAATTTATAAGTTAATTAGATATTAAATAATCTGATCTTGCTCACATATAATCAATTATGATTTAATATAATCAACATGAACTCAAATGACAAGGCGAGAAGAGACTGGCGTATTATCTCTGTTTGTCTGGTGATTTCGTTATCCTGCCCCCGCTATGACGGATTGAGTGAGCGAAATCGATCAAAAAAGATTACCCTGATGTAGCCGAGTGACGTGGTACTGAACGATATCCTGGCTCATTTTCATACGCCGCCGCCGTGCCGGAGGCTCGCGGGTTTCAGATTAAGAGACAAATTACCGGTTGTGTGCCATGGGGACGACGGCAGGACTGTCTGGTCGGTGATGCGCCTGTGATGATTAAAGCAGGCGGTTTTGGCAACGAAACCACCTTGCTCGACGTTTTACGTTTTATTGAGGAGAAGGCCAGTGAGTAAAACTATAGCAGTAACCATGGGTGATCCGGCTGGTATCGGGCCGGAAATTATTATCAAGTCTCTGGCCGAGGGGGAACTTTCCGGCGCGCCTGCCGTCGTGGTTGGGTGTGTGCAGACACTGCGTCGTATTCTTGCGCTGAATGTCGTGCCAGAGGTGGAGCTCAGGGTGATTGATAAGCCTGCCGATGCCATTTTTACACCGGGTGTGATTAACATAATCGATGAACCGCTGGCTGAGCCGGAGACGCTGAAGCCCGGCGAGGTTCAGGCGCAGGCGGGCGATCTGGCCTACCGCTGCATTAAACGCGCGACAGAACTGGCAATGGCGGGCGAAGTGCATGCTATCGCTACCGCTCCGTTGAATAAAGAAGCGCTCTATTCTGCCGGCCATCTTTATCCGGGGCATACCGAGTTGTTGGCGAAACTGACCAACAGCCGCGACTACGCGATGGTGCTGTATACGGATAAACTGAAAGTGATTCATGTTTCAACGCACATCGCATTGCGTAAGTTCCTTGACACGCTTAACCGCGATCGCGTTGAAACGGTCATTGCGATGGCGGATACCTTTCTGAAACGGGTTGGTTTCGCACATCCCCGCATCGCGGTCGCCGGGGTCAATCCGCATGCCGGCGAAAATGGGTTGTTCGGCGATGAAGAGATCAAGATCGTGTCGCCTTCTGTTGAAGCGATGAAGGCCAAAGGCATTGATGTGTACGGCCCGTGCCCGCCGGATACCGTTTATCTGCAAGCCTATGAAGGCCAGTATGATATGGTGGTGGCGATGTATCACGATCAAGGGCATATTCCGCTGAAATTGCTCGGTTTTTATGATGGGGTTAACATCACTGCCGGGCTGCCTTTTATTCGTACTTCCGCCGATCACGGTACGGCTTTTGATATTGCGTGGACAGGAAAAGCGAAGTCTGAGAGCATGGCGATCTCAATCCAGTTAGCCATGCAGCTCGCGTAATTCGCGCTTAGTGACGGACTTCTCACGACGAGAGCCATCAATCCAGGGATAATATACCCAGGGTATAACAGGGAGACGTTTGCGTCTCCTCTTGTTCCGGGTATCGCGTTGTCGGTTCGCTGGCATTGATGGCTGCCGGAAGTATGAGTTAAGCGGATGAATATCGTCGAGGAGAGAACATTGAGCGATGCTTTGCGCATAAGTGGAGAGAGAGTGAAAGGGCAAAGCCGTCTGGATCAGATTATGGACTATCTGAAGAGCCATAATCTGGTGACGGTGGATGAGCTGGTTTCCATCATTGATGCCTCCCCGGCGACCATTCGCCGCGATTTGATCAAACTGGATGAACAGGGGGTGATTAGCCGTAGTCACGGCGGCGTTACTCTCAATCGCTTTATCCCCGTCCAGCCAACGACCAACGAGAAACTGCAACGTAATTTGCAGGAAAAGCAGGCGATTGCCCGCTATGCGGCGACGCTGGTGCAACCGGGCAGTGCGGTGGTGCTGGATGCCGGCACCACCACGCTGGAATTGGCGCGTAACCTGACCCATTTACCGCTGCGCGTTATTACGGCTGACCTGCAAATTGCGCTGTTTCTGTCTGAATTCAAACAGATTGAAGTCACTATCATCGGCGGACGTATTGATGACAGCAGCCAGTCATGTATTGGTGAACATGGCCGACGTCTGCTGCGCAGCATCTACCCGGATATTGCGTTTATCAGCTGTAACTCGTGGAGTCTGGAAAAAGGCATCACCACGCCGACCGAGGAAAAGGCGGGCGTGAAACAGGATCTCGGCCTGAATGCCAGCCGCCGGGTATTACTGGCGGACAGCAGCAAATACGGCGCTTATTCCCTGTTCTGTGTCGCGCCGCTCGCGGATTTGAGCGACATCGTTACGGACGTAGGGCTCCCTCCCGATGTACAAAACCAGCTTAAGGCACAGCCCTTTAATCTGAAACTGGTGTGAGTGTTTCACGCGGGATGAGCGTTTCCCCGGCGCTTTCCCTTGGCACCAGTTCTACCGCCAGCAGCCGCTGTTGATTTTCCCCTGTGGGGTTAATCAACAACTGTAGCGCCTGTTGTCCGAGTACGGCTTTATTGATGGCGATCGTCGTCAGTGGAGGGTGTGCCATGGCGGCGGTTTCAATATCATCAAAACCGACAATGGCCATATCCTGCGGGATTGTTAATCCGCGCTGCTGACAAACCCGCATGGCAATCAGTGCAGCGGAATCATTGTAGGCGAAAATGGCATCGGGAGGTTGAGGCAGATCCAGCAATTCTTCCACGGCTTGGGTCAGCGAGGCTTCAATATCCAACAGGGGAGGCGCAATCGCTTCGTATTCCGGTGGAGTAAGCCGTTTGGCGTCAAACAGCGCCTGACGGTAGCCTTTTTCGCGCAGACGGATACTGTAGTGAGCAAGGCTGCTGGCGAGAAACGCGATACGTGTTCTGCCCTGTGCAATCAAGTGGCGAGTGGCGAGATAGCCGCCCTGAAAGTTATCGGGATTGACGCAGGGAAGGTGCGGCGACCACAGGTCAACCAGCGCCAACGGCAGTTGCATATGCTGTAAAACCGCAAGCAGTTCTGGTTCAAAAAAGCCGGCGCACAGCAGTGCATCGGGGTTGTGCAGACGAACCTGCTGCTCCACCGGGTCAGTAGGGCCCAATGCCAGAAAGCTCAGGGCGATCCCCGCTTCCCGGCAGGCATTTTCCACGCCAAGCAATAACGGTGAATAGAACGACAATGCGCTGGAAATATTGTGCTGGCGATGCAGTAAAAACAGTACGCGGCGGACTTTATCATTACGCAGCCGAGTGAAGTCGTAGCCCTGTTGCTGCGCAATGCCGAGAATGCGTTCACGCGTCTCATCTTTCAGGCCCGGTTGTCCTTTTAACGCCCGTGACACCGCGCCTGCCGAAACGCCCGCCTCTGCGGCAATATCCCTGATCCTGATACGTTTGGTCATTCGTTACCTTCGATCCGTATGGGCATACCGCGTGGTGTTTCAGCGGATGTTGACGACAGTTTTTGTCCCAGCCACGCCGCGCCCCGAACGCCGCTGCTGTCCCCGTGTACCGCCTGAAGAATGGGCGTCGTAAAAGTATTGCTGAAAACATAGCGGGCAACCTGCGTATCCAGCCCCTGATACAGTACGCGACGATTTGATAACCCGCCGCCAATTACGATGACATCAGGATCGAGCAGATTGACGACGTCCGCCAGCGAGCGGGCCAGTTGATCCTGAAATAGCGTAAACTGAGAACGAGCATCGCCATCCTGCATATCGACGGCATCCAGAATCTCTTTGGCGGTCAGCGAGCGGTGATAGCGCAGGTTGTAGCGTTGCGATAAACCCGTGCCGGAAATAAAGGATTCAATACAGTTATCTTGCCCACAGTAACAGATGGCGGTGGGGCCATCTCGTTCCGGGCTATAACGCGGTAAAGCGTTGTGTCCCCATTCACCGGCACAGCGGTTGCGCCCGTCTATCACCTGCTGATGAATGGCAATACCGCCGCCGCAGCCGGTGCCGAGGATCACGCCAAATACGGTGTCGTATCCTTTTCCCGCGCCATCAATGGCTTCTGACAGCGCAAAGCAGTTTGCATCATTACTGATGGCAATCGGCTGCCGGCAGTATGCTTCAAGCATGGCAGGCAGCGGCTGCTGGTTAATGACCAGAATATTGGAGTTTTTGATGTCGCCGTTGCTCGCTTCGACGGTTCCCGGCAGACAAATACCGATGCTGAAGGGATGTGACACTGCCTGATGAACATCGTCGATCACGCGGCACAACAGGGTGAAGAACGCGATGTAGCTTTGCTTTTCCGTTGGGTAGCGCTGTTTGTACACCGTCTCGCCGAGGGAATTCAGCACCACAGCTTCTATTTTCGAACCACCGATATCAATACCCAGACTTAACATGCTTCATCGCTCCCGCTCAAAACCCCAACGGATGGAGGCAGCGCCATCACCTGTTTCGTCAGTCTACTTCTTTTTGTTTACTAAACTCAATTGGCTTTATTGATGTTATGGAATGGTTTTTTATTTTTATTCCTATATTTCATTATGATATTGCTTTCATTTCTGAAAATGAAAGCAAAAATAAATCAGGATTGTGAACAATATCACGGCAGGAATAGTAAGATTTTTTCTTAGTTTACTAAACGTTTTGGGCGTCATTAAATAATCCCGACGAGTCTCCCATCCCGCCATCAGAGTGAGCGCTATGTTTTTTACCGAGGGGAAACGGAGTCAGCGTTTCCCCTCGGGGCTGGCATGGCGCGTTATTTCATACTTGATGCAATGGCATCAACGTTGTGTTTAAACGCGGCGGTGTAGCTTGACGCAGGGCCGGATGCATCGGTCAGGGCTTCCGGATATAACTCACCGCCGGGTTGTGCGCCGCTGGCGTTGGCAATTTGTTTCACCAGACGCGGATCGGTCTGGTTTTCAATAAAGTAGGTTTTGATTTTTTCTTCTCTGATTTGTTTGATCAGTGAAGCCACTTTTTTGCTGCTGGCTTCTGATTCGGTGGAATAGCCGACTGGCGACAGGAATTTCACGCCATATGCCTGGCTGAAATAGCCGAATGCATCATGACTGGTCAATATTTTGCGTTTTTCTGGTGGAATATCGGCAAAGGTTTTCTTTGCGTAGCTGTCCAGTTCGGTTAACTGCCGGATATAAGCTTCCCCCTGTTTGCGATAGTCGTCGGCATTCTGCGGGTCTGCCGCAATTAGCGCATTAACGATGTTGTTGGCATAGATCACCCCGTTGCCCATACTGTTCCAGGCGTGGGGATCGGTTTCCGTTTTGCCGTCTTCGATCATGGTCCGCGTCTGGACGCCGTCGGAGGCGGTGACCACTTTGCCGGTGTAGCCCGATGCGGTAACCAGCCGATCCAGCCAGCCTTCCAGCCCCAGACCGTTAACGAAAACCACATCGGCCTTTGCCAGCGTTTTGCTGTCCTGCGGAGACGGCTCGAATTCATGGGGATCGCCATTGGGTTTGACCAGTTCGGTTACCGTAACGCGATCGCCGCCAATATGACTGACCATGTCGCCTAATACGGAAAAGCTGGCAACCACATTCAGGTTTTTTGCCATCGCCAGCGGGCTTAAAAGCAGACCGGATAAAGCAAGCGCGAGTAGTGAACGTTTCATTTTTTCCTCACAGAAGTTCTACATTATGGAATCAGCGGCGAGCACGGAGCATGCCGCCGTTGTGGCCGAAGCAAATTGAAAAACAGAAAAACAGCGTCGTGGTCAAAATAATGGCCGGCCCTGCCGGCAGGTCAGCGTAGTATGACCAGAGCAGCCCGATCAGGCTGGACGCCATGCCGAGAAGCATCGCCGTCACCAGCATGATGGAAAGCCGCTGTGTCCAGAAGCGGGCGCAGGCGGCAGGGAGCATCATCATGCCGACCGCCATCAGCGTGCCCAGTAGTTGAAAACCCGCTACCAGATTCAACACGACCAGCGATAGAAACAGGCCGTGAATCATTGCGCGATGGCGGCCGGATGCAATGCGCAAGAACGTCACATCAAAGGATTCAATCACCAGCGCCCGATAGATAATGGCGAACACGATCAGAGAAGCCGAGCCGATCAGCGCAATGTCGATCAGGGCGGCGCGGTCGATGGCCAAAATAGAGCCAAACAGCACATGCAACAAATCGATACTGGAGCCTCGCAGGGAAACCAGCGTGACGCCGAGTGCCAGTGAGCCGAGGTAAAAGCCGGCAAAGCTGGCGTCTTCTTTCAGTTCCGTCTGACGGCTGACCAGGCCGGAGAGCATGGCAACCGACAGCCCGGCAATAAAGCCGCCGATGCCCATCGCCAGCAGGGACATGCCGGAAACGAGATAGCCAATGGCAACGCCCGGCAGGACAGCGTGAGAGAGCGCATCGCCAATCAGGCTCATTCTTCTCAGCAGCAGAAAACAGCCCAGCGGCGCGGCGCTGAGCGTCAGAACCAGACAGCCGACCAGTGCGCGACGCATAAAGCCAAATTCGGCGAACGGCGAACTGATTAAATAAAACCACGTCATGACGCCACGCTCCGCAGTACCGGAGCGGCACTGGCGCTTGTCGGCTGACTGGCGAAGATCTGCTGTCGGTTTCCCCAGCGGTGACTGCCGTTGATCAGCTGTAGAACCTGGGGGAAATGTTGCTCAACCAGTTCCAGATCGTGCAGCACGGTAAGGATCGTTCGGCCTTCTTCATGCAGTTGCTGAAGAATGGTCAGCAGGGTCTGTGTGGTTTGGCTGTCGATGCCGGTAAAGGGTTCATCCAGCAGAATGATGGGCGATTGGGTCAGCAGCAGACGGGCAAACAGAATACGCTGTAGCTGCCCACCGGAGAGCTTGCCGATGTGCTGATGGGCGAACCCGGCCATGGATACCGCTTCAAGCGCCCGTATTGCTTTATTACGCCAATCGGCGGAAATACCACGCAGCAGACCGCTGTGCGGCAAACAGCCCATCAAGACCAGATCGCAGACGCTGATAGGAAACTGTCGATCAAACTCGGAAAGCTGCGGCAGGTAGCCAATGGTATTTTTTCCCTCACTATTGATGCGAAAGGTGCCGGACAGCGGCGGAAGCAGCCCCGCCAGCGTTTTTAGCAGCGTAGATTTTCCACTGCCGTTCGTACCGATAATCGCCGTTAGCGATCCCGAATTGAAGCTTCCGCTCAGTATCCCCAATGGAGTCTGGCCACGGTAGCCAAACGCCAGTTCTTGTAATGCGATCATGGCAACATCACCGCCCAGACAACCAGTAACCACAGGAATGACAATAGCGCTGACACCAGCAGTACCCGTTTGGGGGCGGAGAGGGAATAGAGGCTCATCATCGTTATCCGCTCATTGATATGAATTGTTATATTATAACATAACATTTTTATTTCAATGCGGAATGCCGGAATAGGTAAAAAAGTATTTAAAAACGTTATGAGACTTCCCCGTTATGAGGGGTCGCGTCATGCGCAGGGTTGCTGAAAATTCTCTCCTGAAACCGCACGGTATTTAATCGTGCAAATTTGCATTGCCGCGTCATTATTTCGCCGTCGTCATGAACTGTTTTATGTGAGCCGCGTTAAAAATATTTTAACTCTTTATTTATAGAGCGTGTTTGTGTGGGATTCATCACATATAAAAAGGCGGCAATCTTATTTATTAATGCGAATTGTCAAAATTTGAATGCAAGTCAACATTAATGCAAATTTGCATTAAATTAACGAAACAGGGGGCGCATAAGATGCCGACGGGCTCGCTCGATAAGTTACAAACCGAAGCGTTGCTGGAGCAGGTGGCGCGGGCATTCTGCCGGCTAAAGGCCATCGACAGCGTGACGCAGGAGACCGATCTTGCCGATGAACTGGCGATTCAGTTTGAGGAATGGGATTGGGAAGTGGGCGTCGGGCTTTACGGTTTTTGGAAACTGGCGAATCTGAAGCAGGACCGTGCCATGCTGCTGGCGCTGGAGCAATGGTATCAGCAAAAGCTGGATATCGGCCTGCCGCCGCGTCAGATCAATTCCACGGCGCCGATGCTGGTGCTGGCGCTGCTGTGTCTGGATAACCCGCAAGCTCCATCGCAATGGCGGCAGGCGGTAAGCGAATGGGCCGACTGGCTGCTGCATTCGTTACCCAAAACGGAAGATGGCGGTTTTCAGCACACGGTGAAAGAGCGCTCCAACACCGGACAATTGTGGGATGACACGCTGTTTATGGCCGGACTCTTTCTGGTGGCGGCAGGGCGGCTGTTGTCACGCCGCGATCTGATTGAAGAAGCCGAGTATCAACTGCTAACCCATGCCCGCTATCTGGCGGATGTACGCAGCGGGTTGTGGTATCACGGCTGGACATTCATCGGAAGACATCATTACGCCAATGCCTTCTGGGGGCGAGGCAACGCCTGGATCACGCTGGTGCTGCCGGAAATGCGCGTGCTGGCGCAGGATCAGCTGTCTACGCCTGTGCTACGCACGCTGGAAGCCATTCTGGAGCAGCAGACGCAGGCGTTGGCAGGTTGTCAGCACGACTCCGGTCTGTGGCATACTTTACTGGACGATCCGGATTCTCCGCTCGAAACCTCCGCCAGCGCGGGCTTTATCGCCGGGATCCTAACGGCGCGGCGGCTCGGCATGTTGAACGATTTTCCACAGGCGCGGTTGGATAAAGGGTTTGCCGCCGTCGTCGCGCAGATTGATGATGCGGGCGTGGTGCAGGGCGTCTCCGACGGTACCGCCATGGGACACGATTTACAGTTTTACCGCGATATTCCCAATGTTGCCGTGCCTTACGGACAAGCACTGGTCATGCTGATGTTATTGGCGCAATTACATTCTGTTTGAAGAGATTGGCAATGGCGAGTCTGGAAGCGATCCGCTACAGCGAACGGTGGATCAACACGCGTAAAGTGAACGATCTGACACCCGCAGGCATTATATACTGGCGACGACCATGCTCTCTTTGTTGCCGGTGACGGCGGTGTTTGTCTTCCTGCAAAAATACATCGCCACAGGTATTGCCAATACGGGGATGAAATAACGATGTCGACACTCAAGGATATTGCCGATCGCGCCGGGGTTTCAATCAGCACGGTATCCCGTGCTTTGAACGGCACTGCGCCCATCAGCGCCAAAGTCAAACAGCGCATCATGGCGATTGCCGTCGAGCAAGGCTATCCCTTGCATAAGGCAGGTAAGGCGGTGGCGCCCCATACCGAGCCACTGCGCCATATTATGCTGGCCACGCCGCGCAACCTGATGCTGGAAAATGATTACAATCTGGTCTCGCTGACCCTGATTAACGCGCTGAAAACCCTCTGTCTGCAACGCAATATCCAACTGCGTCCTTTTCTGGGCGAGCACGATACCATTAACGAACAGCAACTGCTGCGTGAGCTACAGGACGGGCGTGAAAGCGGCATCCTGATTGTGAACGACGATCACCCCATGCTGCTGAATGCCGTTGCGGAAAGCGGTATTCCGGCGGTGCTGATTAATGGGGAAGACCCCGGCATGCGGTTGAATTGCGTGATGCCCGCCAACCATTATGCGGCTGCGGCTGCCGTGCGCTATCTTATCGGACAGGGACACCGGCGCATTCTTCATCTCACCTGGACATCCCGTATGACCATCAAACAGCGTGAGCGGGGCTATCGTGAAGCGTTGTGTCAGGCAGGAATTGAGGTAGACGAAGCGTTGATTCTGTCATTGCCGGATTTCCACCCGCGAACGGCGCGGGATGCCGTCTTGCGTTGGCTGACCGCCCATCCCGATCGTCTCGGCGTGACGGCTGTTTTCTGTGCCGCGGATAATCAGGCCATTGGCGTAGTGGATGCTCTGTACCAGTATGGGTTACGCGTACCGGACGATATTTCGGTCATGGGTATGGATGATATTTTGCCGCTTGATATGCTGCCCGTTTCGCTCACGACCGTGAATCTTCCCTTTGAGGCTATCGCCAGGGCTTCGCTGCAACTGCTGACGCAGCAGTTGACGCCATCACAGGCGCTGGGAGTTGCCCAGCGTACCGAACTGGCGGGGCGCGTGGTGATCAGGGGGTCGGTGCGGGCGTTGTAGCTCGCCTCAACCACTCGCTAAAACTTAAACCGCATTCCTGATGGAAACGACGCGTCAGGGGGATATCGGCCATAAAGAAAAAAGCCCCGCACTAGCGGGGCCTTACAGCGATATTCTATCCAAACTATGAAAAAATAAATCGTTGGGTAGGGCACGTGCGCCCAGAACGGGTTAGCCGTTGCCCTCCCACCGAACCGTACGTGCACATTTCTGTGCATACGGCTCTCCATTGGATCAAACAAGGCTTCTTCGGTCTGGCAGTGTTCCTCTGTGAAGATTGACGTGACATATCCGGCAGAGCACTAATGTTTTCCTGTTACGGGCGATCATCAGCTTCTTCCAGTTATCTGTACCCGACTTGATATCCTTAAGTTTCCTCACATGGTGGACTTCAAAAGGACCGGTTCTGGTACCGCAATATTCACATTGGCGTGCAGCCATCCTGTCCAGCAATTCAGTTCTGCCAGAATATTTATGCGTATTCGGCAATATATCCGGTGAACTATGTTTTGGCGCACTCCTGTTTTTGAGTCTAAATACCTCCAACTCATATACCTTTCCATTACGATTTTCCCGATAAACATACCTGCCATCCGCTTGCCTTAATCGCCGTGCGATTTTGGTGCGTGACGTCCGATGTTTACCTGCCAGCGTCTTATAAAGACTATTTTCCCATATCCAATGCAACTTATTGAGATAGAGAACGGGGGCGAGATTGTAGTAATTCGCGTAGCCGCGCATTTCGGCGTTGTACTGACCAATGATTTCATAGTCAGACATGTGCATCATTGCTGGCCGGCCAGAGCTGTCACCATATCCGCCATCGTAATTCCCATAGCCACGTAGAGAGCAGAATTTCAGGATTCTTTCCCTCGGTACGCCCAGATGGATATGTTCCGTTATCGTACGTTTTACCGCATGAGTTTTACTTCCATCTGTATTAAGCCCTACAACACATTTGACCTGTTTGCTTTCACGGCGTGTTTTAATTTCATAACCGAGAAAAGTGAATCCTTTCTTTGGGTCAATAATGCCGGATTTCTCTTTTGATATTTCCAAGTGAAGTTCAGTTTCAACAAAATCGACAACCTCTTTCATTATCTTTTTTGCCTCACTTTTACTTCCTATCACACCAATCAGAAAATCATCAGCATATCGAACATACCGCATTCTTTTGAATTCAGTATCATCCATAATAACACTGGATAGCGTGCGCAACTGTTTCTCCAGTTCATCCGCTTCATGTTTCCATTTTTGGATTTTCTGCTCATCAGCAGGCATTCCTGAAGCGCCGAAACCTTGCCTGATCCATTTAATACGATTTGCCCGGTTCTGTAGTGCTCTTTTGTATATGGGATTGGGTTTCCTCCGTCCCCCTTTGCCGAACTCGCTGATTCTATTTTTCATAAACTCATCAAGTTCATGGAGAAATACATTGGCAAGAATAGGGGAGATAATACCACCTTGTGGTGTCCCGCTATGGGTGCCAAAGTAACGCCAGTTGTCCAGATAACCAGCTTTCAGGAACTTCTTGAGAAGCGCCAGAAATTTGTTATCAGCGATCCGCTTGCTCAGGAATTTCAGCAGCAGATCGTGGTCAATGTTGTCGAAGTAACCTTTGATATCGACATCACATACCCATTTTGTTCCTTTCCAACCGTTTCTGATTTCTTTTAATGCAGAATGACAGGAACGCTTAGGCCTGAATCCATAGCTCCAGTCGCTAAAGACCGGTTCATAGATCTCTTCCAATAGCATTCTCATTACTTCCTGTATTAATTTATCGTCTCCAGTTGGAATACCTAATGGACGTTTCTTTCCATTCGGTTTTCGGGCATCTTTAGGTATGTGCGTGCGCCTGCAAGGTTTGGGATTATACGATCCTGAATTTATAAGCCGAATAAGATTAATAATCCTATCCACGCTCATTTCATCCATCGTATTGTTATTTATTCCTCTCGTCATGGCTCCCTGATTAGAATAAATATTGGCATAGGCCTGTGCCCAAAGATCTTTATTACTGCACATGATTTTATGCAGTTTCTTGATCTTATATCCTTGTATACTGGCTTTGTTTATACCACTTAGAGCATTGAGTGTTCCCTGTGATAGCACTGACTATCGAACCTCGCTTCTATTAGTATAGATCCAACTGACTCCCTTCCCCCTTACGAATATAATTTAATTAATAATTACTTATCAATTTATATATATTTTTCAGATTGGCTAGCCAATTGCGACTCCATTACAGAGCTACATTGGGTACTATGGAGTCTCCGTTACCATATTGGTTAATTACTTAACCAACTTAGGTAATCCCGTATTTCTTTGTAGTCAAGGAGCATCCCACTTAGGTTTCACTTACGTTCAATTACCACTCCCACCGAGCAGGTGCCAATATTGTTGGATATAGTAACCTTCTACAAATAATTACTATAAATATTGGTATGACTCCTGAATAACCGTGAGCCATAGATATCCCGAAACCCACTATGAACTATGATTCAACCAATCAGGCTTAACCATATGGGATTTGCAATGGCTGGCGCAAAGTAGGTTATTTCCCCGCAACCAGCCTTTTCCTGACATGCTACACTCCCCTCCCTCTTTCGAGGTTCAAACCCATTACTGGGTAAGGATAAGTCAGGCTTGCAATAGGCACTCCAACAGCCTATGATTAACTCAATAACTTGAGTTAACCACTTGATTTACAAAGCAAAACGGCGCACTTAGAACGGGATATCGTCGTCAAAATCCATTGGCGGCTCATTGCTGGGCGCCGGCGTGTTATTTTGCGCAGCAGGGCGGGCTTGCTGTGGTTGAGCGCCGCCGCTGAATTGGTTGCCGCCCTGCGGTTGTTGAGGTTGGCCCCAGCTACCTTGCTGCTGACCGCCGCCGGCAGGCGCTGCCCCACCGCTCTGACGTCCGCCCAGCATTTGCATGGTGCCGCCGACGTTGACCACGATTTCAGTGGTGTAGCGATCTACACCAGACTGATCGGCCCATTTACGGGTTTGTAGTGAACCTTCAATATAAACCTGAGAGCCTTTGCGCAGGTATTCGCCTGCGACTTCCGCCAGTTTGCCGAACAGGACAACGCGGTGCCATTCGGTCTTTTCTTTCTGCTCGCCGGTTTGCTTGTCACGCCAGCTTTCGGACGTGGCCAGAGTGATGTTGGCAACTGCACCACCATTCGGCATATAGCGAACTTCTGGGTCTTGCCCCAGATGTCCGACAAGAATCACTTTATTAACGCCTCTGCTGGCCATGCTCGTGTCTCCTGATGAATCAATAGATTTATTTTCAAGTCTAAACGATCAATCTTAACATGGGAAAAGTATCTATCATACCTGCGGAACGCGATCAAAAATGAAGAAAACGTTTGCAACATTTGCATAGAAAACGGATTGGATACTGGATATCCATTCAGCTTTTTTTGTGCCATAATTGCACGTTTCGTACCGGTTGTCTCCATCAGTGAGATGATGCAAAACTGTATTTATTCCGGGAAGTGTGTGAATGGATAAGATCGAAGTTCGTGGTGCCCGTACTCATAATCTCAAGAATATCAATCTGATAATCCCTCGCGACAAGCTGATAGTGATCACCGGGTTATCTGGTTCAGGTAAGTCATCGCTGGCGTTTGACACACTGTATGCCGAGGGACAGCGACGTTACGTCGAGTCACTTTCCGCCTATGCGCGCCAGTTCCTGTCGCTGATGGAAAAACCGGATGTCGATCATATAGAAGGCCTGTCGCCGGCGATTTCCATCGAGCAGAAATCTACCTCGCACAACCCGCGCTCCACGGTGGGGACGATTACCGAAATTCATGACTACCTGCGTTTGCTGTTTGCGCGCGTGGGTGAGCCGCGTTGCCCGGAGCATGATATTCCGCTGGATGCCCAGACGGTCAGTCAGATGGTGGACAACGTGCTGGCGCAGCCGGAAGGTAAGCGTCTGATGCTGCTGGCGCCGATTGTGAAAGACCGTAAAGGCGAGCACACCAAGACGCTGGAGAATCTGGCGACGCAGGGATATATCCGTGCGCGTATCGACGGTGAAGTCTGCGATCTTTCCGATCCGCCGAAATTGGAATTACAGAAAAAACATACCATCGAAGTGGTGGTCGATCGTTTCAAAGTGCGTGACGATCTGGCTCAGCGTTTGGCGGAGTCGTTTGAGACGGCGCTGGAACTCTCCGGCGGTAGTGCGGTGGTGGCGGATATGGATGACCCGACGATGCCGGAACTGCTGTTTTCTGCCAACTTCGCCTGCCCGGTCTGCGGCTACAGCATGCATGAGCTGGAACCGCGTATGTTCTCATTCAACAACCCGGCTGGCGCGTGCCCAAGCTGTGATGGCCTGGGGGTTCAGCAATTTTTCGACCCGGCGAGGGTGGTACAGAATGCGGAGCTGTCGCTGGCGGGAGGAGCGATCCGCGGCTGGGATCGCCGTAACTTCTACTATTTCCAGATGTTGCGTTCGCTGGCCGACCATTACAAATTTGATGTTGATGTACCGTTCGAAAGTCTGGGCGATTCCATTCAGCAACTGATCCTTTACGGTTCAGGCAAAGAAAATATCGAGTTCAAATATATTAATGACCGGGGTGATACCTCGGTGCGTCGTCACCCGTTTGAGGGCGTTCTGCACAATATGGAGCGCCGCTATAAAGAGACGGAATCCAGCGCGGTGCGGGAAGAACTGGCGAAGTTTATCAGCAATCGCCCTTGCGCCAGTTGTGGCGGTACGCGTCTGCGTGAAGAAGCGCGCCATGTATTTGTCGAACAAACTACATTGCCACAGATTTCCGATATGAGCATCGGCCATGCGATGAGTTTCTTCCAGAATATGAAGCTCAGCGGGCAACGCGCTCAGATTGCAGAGAAAGTGCTGAAAGAAATCGGCGATCGTCTGAAGTTCCTGGTTAATGTCGGGCTTAATTACCTGTCGCTCTCACGTTCGGCAGAAACCTTGTCCGGTGGCGAAGCGCAGCGTATCCGTCTGGCAAGCCAGATTGGCGCGGGTTTGGTGGGGGTGATGTACGTGCTGGATGAACCGTCCATCGGTTTGCATCAGCGTGATAACGAGCGTTTGCTGGAAACGCTGATTCATCTGCGTAATCTGGGCAATACCGTGATTGTGGTCGAGCATGATGAAGATGCGATTCGTGCCGCTGACCATGTGATTGATATCGGACCGGGGGCGGGTGTACACGGTGGTCAGATTGTGGCCGAAGGCACAATGGCGCAGATTATGGCGGTGCCTGACTCGCTGACCGGGCAGTTCCTGAGCGGCAAACGCAAGATTGAAGTCCCCGAACACCGCGTTCCGGCTGACCCGACCAAAGTGCTGAAGCTGATTGGTGCGAAAGGCAATAACCTTAAAGATGTGACCCTGACCCTGCCCGTAGGGTTGTTTACCTGCGTGACCGGGGTATCAGGTTCGGGCAAATCCACGCTGATTAATGACACGCTGTTCCCGCTGGCGCAGCGTCAGTTAAACGGCGCAACGCTGGCGGAGCCTGCGGCATACCGTGAAATTCAGGGGCTGGAACATTTCGACAAGGTTATCGATATCGATCAGAGCCCCATTGGCCGCACGCCGCGCTCCAACCCGGCGACCTATACCGGCATTTTTACACCAATCCGTGAACTGTTCGCCGGCGTGCCGGAAGCGCGAACCCGCGGCTATAATCCTGGTCGTTTCAGCTTTAACGTCCGCGGCGGACGTTGCGAGGCCTGCCAGGGTGACGGTGTGATCAAAGTGGAAATGCACTTTCTGCCGGATATTTATGTGCCGTGCGATCAGTGTAAAGGTAAGCGTTATAACCGTGAAACGTTGGAAATCAAATACAAAGGCAAAGGCATCCATGAAGTGCTGGATATGACCATCGAAGAAGCTCGCGAGTTCTTTGATGCAATACCCGCACTGGCCCGTAAGCTGCAAACGCTGATAGACGTTGGTCTGTCGTATATCCGTCTGGGGCAGTCGGCAACCACGTTATCCGGTGGCGAGGCGCAGCGTGTGAAACTGGCGCGTGAATTATCGAAACGTGGCACCGGTCAGACGCTGTATATTCTGGATGAGCCGACAACCGGCCTGCATTTTGCCGATATTCAGCAATTGCTGGCGGTTTTGCACCAATTACGCGATCAGGGAAATACCATTGTCGTGATTGAACATAATCTCGATGTTATAAAAACCGCCGACTGGATCATTGATCTGGGGCCGGAAGGCGGCAGCGGCGGCGGTGAGATCCTGGTTTCCGGTACGCCGGAAACCGTTGCCGAGTGTGAAAAATCGCATACCGCGCGTTTCCTGAAACCGATTCTGGCGCGTCAGCCGGCGTAGTGTTGTGCTTATCCCATAGCGTTCAACATGCAGGAAGCTAAGGCGACGGTATGTTGAACGCTGGCAAGGATATCGTTTAAAGAATATGGGGCATCAGGTAAAAGACCTTGTGCCCTTATTTATTCTGCTCGGTTTCTTGTTTAATCTTTATCACATGCTGTCGTAGCACTCCCGGAGGTTTGCCATGTGGATACAACATGAAATCCGTCTTAAGCCTAAAACCAGAGGCTTTCATCTGATTACTGATGAAGTGCTGGCGCAGGTAAAAACGTTACGACAAATCAACGTTGGGCTGATGCATGTTTTTATCAAACATACTTCAGCAGCACTGACGATCAATGAAAATGCCGACCCGACCGTGCGGCAGGATTTTGAAAATTTCTTTAATCATCTGGTTCCGGAAGATGAACCTTATTATCGCCATGTATACGAAGGCAGCGACGATATGCCCGCGCATCTGAAAGGGAGTCTGTTGGGAAATAATTTAACTATTCCGATCAGCAACGGACGATTAAATCTGGGAACCTGGCAGGGAATTTATTTATGTGAGCATCGTAATCATGGCGATAGCAGGACACTTATTATCACTATCCAGGGGGAATAACGGTAATGAATAAACGAATATTCACCTGTTACTCATTTGAGTTGAAGCGCCATTGTATTTTTAGCACTTTCACAAAGTGAAGAATGTTTTTTTATATTTATAGTTAATGCGTATTGTTCTGGGCCCATCTTAATTTATTCTTTCCATCGGTTTCTCATCAAAATTGATTAACCTCCATGATTCTTGTATTTACCCAGTTATATAAAAATGATGATTTCTCCGTTAGGCGGGCGAACCACCGGGAACACGGATTCTGCCAGCGGACAACGCGTTGGCGCTTGTCACCATTGCGGGTAAAACGACGAATAGTTCGAAGAACAGACGTTCGTCCTAGACCAGCCATGCTGAGCCGCTTTCATTGAAGAAAGTGGCTTTATGTTCTGCCTGTACGGCAGCGAACAACCCGTCTTGAGCGGTTATCTGGTCAACGTATTTCTAAGCTGCCTATACGGCAGTGAACTATCAAATCCTGATGCGATGTGGGTTGATGTCTTTCTAAGCTGCCTACACGGCAGTGAACTATGTCTGGCATGACGCCGGCCAATGCGCAATTTTCTAAGCTGCCTACACGGCAGTGAACCATAGCTGATCGCTCGTGATTCAGAATTTCGTTTTCTAAGCTGCCTACACGGCAGTGAACTCGGGCATATACAGTACCCCACACGCGTGCGATTTCTAAGCTGCCTACACGGCAGTGAACTTTAGACCACCTTTAGACCACCTTTTTGCATATTTCTAAGCTGCCTACACGGCAGTGAACGCTTACGCTTTACTGTTCGGCAGCAAAGGGGCTTTCTAAGCTGCCTACACGGCAGTGAACAGTAGCCTTTTTACTTTAACGATTTGTTTTATCAGCAGCAATTATCATTTTTATATACCACCCCCTTTTTTTCTGGTTCCTTATAACTTATTGATTATTCATACGCATAAGTCAGGCAAATAAAAAAGGGTCATCACTGATGGAATATTATTTGTGGCAGTAACTTTCCAGCGCACCACTGTGCTAATCTGAGTTCTTTATCCCTTATCTTTCCCATCGCAGGGACATTGGCTCCCAGCAATTCGAAATTTATTGGGTGTAGTTTCCAGAGTATGACAAATTTCTCTATTAAATAATTATCCTGCGATTTATTTCGTCGGTGTCATTATAGTTATCGCTGCGGCAGAGAATATATTATGGATAATGTCTTTAGTCCTTCAGATTTAAAAACGATTCTGCATTCCAAACGCGCCAATATTTATTACCTCCAGCACTGCCGAATTCTGGTGAATGGCGGTCGGGTAGAATATGTCACGGAAGAGGGAAACCAGTCGTTGTACTGGAATATCCCCATCGCTAATACCAGTGTTGTGATGCTAGGTACCGGAACATCCGTGACGCAAGCGGCAATGCGGGAATTTGCCCGCGCGGGTGTGATGATCGGCTTTTGTGGCGGCGGTGGGACACCGCTATTTGCAGCTAATGAAGCTGAAGTGGCGGTGTCCTGGTTATCGCCGCAAAGTGAGTATCGGCCAACGGAATATTTACAGGACTGGGTCAGCTTTTGGTTTGACGATCAAAAACGGTTGGCCGCAGCAGTGGCATTCCAACAGGTGAGAATAGCGCAAATCCGTCAGCACTGGCTCGGATCTCGCCTGTCCCGGGAACAACGATTCACGTTTAAATCAGAGCATCTTCAGGCATTACTGGATCGTTATGAAAAAGGACTGGCTTCCTGCCACAACAGCAATGAGGTGCTGGTGCAGGAAGCCATGATGACCAAAGCGCTGTACAGACTGGCCGCCAATACCGTGAGCTACGGTGAGTTTACCCGAGCCAAACGCGGTGGGGGGACCGATTTGGCAAACCGTTTTCTCGATCACGGCAACTATCTGGCTTATGGACTAGCGGCAGTGGCAACATGGGTGTTGGGCCTGCCGCATGGTTTGGCTGTCTTGCACGGTAAGACCCGACGCGGTGGACTGGTGTTTGACGTTGCCGATCTGATTAAGGATGCATTGGTGCTGCCGCAGGCGTTTATTGCCGCGATGGCCGGTGAAGATGAGCAGGAATTTCGCCAACGTTGCCTGACGGCATTTCAGCAATCAGATGCGTTGGATGTCATGATCACCAGTCTGCAAGATGTGGCCGGACAGCTTAGTCAGGTGGGCAGATGAATATTCTGCTGATATCAGAATGTAGCAAACGAGCGCTGGTAGAAACCCGCCGGGTGCTGGATCAGTTTGCCGAACGTAAAGGTGAACGCAGTTGGCAAACAGCTATTACTCAGGAAGGATTGAATACACTACGCAAACTGCTGCGTAAAACGGCACGCCGTAATACCGCCGTGGCCTGCCACTGGATCCGCAGCGCCAACCATACCGAATTACTGTGGATTGTTGGTAATCTCCGACGCTTCAATGCCCAGGGAAGCGTCCCAACGAATACCACCAGCCGGGATATTCTGCGCACGAAAGATGAGAATCCGTGGCACAGCGCCGAGGTATTCAGTCTGCTGGCGGCGATTGCCGGGTTGTTTCATGATTTCGGCAAAGCCAATGCCTTATTTCAGACGGGATTGCTCGAAAAAGGCCCTCGCAGCCAGCCTTATCGGCATGAATGGATATCGCTACGCTTGTTTCAGGCGTTTGTTGGCAAGCAGGATGATCGCGCCTGGCTAACGGCGCTCAGTACCATCACCGCAGAAGCGGAAACGACGTTCCTGTCCCGTCTGCAACGGGATAAGAAATCTGCTGGCGACAGCCCGTTTCATTCTTTACCGCCACTGGCGCAGGTTGTAGCCTGGCTGATTGTCTCCCACCATCGGTTGCCGATGTTTAATCCCTCACCTGAACGGGCACCGGACAGATCACAACCACAACTGGATTACCTCGACCGCTGGCTGACCGACCATGTATCTCCGCAATGGAATGCCCTCAATCATTGTAACCCCGATTGGCGCCAATCCGATCTGGAACAGGTATGGCAATTCCCGCACGGCACGCCGTTGCGCAGCAAAATCTGGTGTGAAAAAGCCCGCAAGTTTGCCGGTCGAGCACTGAAATTACCGTCGCTGGCGCACTTCGGCCAGTTGGATCAACGTCTGACCGTGCATCTGGCACGTCTGGTGTTGATGTTGGCTGACCATCATTATTCCGCCAGCATCGCAACGGTTGGCTGGCAGGATAAGCATTACCCGGTGTGGGCCAACACCGATCGGCAAACGAAGAAATGCAAGCAGCAACTGGATGAACATTGTGTTGGAGTCGGTCAGAACGCCCTGCTGTTAGGGCGCAGTCTGCCACATTTACGTGATACGCTGCCTGCCATCACCCGTCACAAGGGATTCCGCCAACGCAGCACACACGCACGTTTCCGCTGGCAGGATCGCGCCTTCGATCTGGCCTGTTCCATCCGTGCTACCAGCGCCCGACAAGGGTTCTTCGGCGTCAATATGGCCTCCACGGGCCGGGGAAAAACTTTCGCCAATGCCCGTATTATGTATGGGCTGGCCGAAGAGAGCATTGGCTGCCGCTTCTCGATCGCGTTGGGGTTGAGAACGCTAACGCTGCAAACTGGCGATGCCCTGCGGCAACGATTAAAACTGGAAGAGGACGATCTGGCGGTGCTGATTGGCTCCCAGGCCGTGCAGGATTTGCATACATTGCAGCAAGAAGATAAGCATTGCCGTCAGGAAGTACTACATCAAAGCGGCAGTGAATCGGCTGATCCACTCTTTGCCGAACATCAATATGTGCGTTACGACGGCACTCTGGATGACGGCCGCCTGAAAGCGTGGCTGGAGCAAGGCTCTACCCTGCATCAGTTACTGAGTGCGCCGGTACTGGTCACTACAATTGACCACCTGATGCCCGCCACCGAAGGGTTACGCGGCGGCCGGCAGATCGCGCCGATGTTGCGGTTGTTAACCGCCGATCTGGTGCTGGACGAACCGGATGATTTTGGTCTGGAAGATTTGCCTGCACTCTGTCGACTGGTGAACTGGGCTGGCATGTTAGGATCGCGAGTGCTGCTCTCGTCAGCCACGCTGCCTCCGATTCTGATCCGGGCGCTCTTCGCCGCCTACCTTGATGGGCGCGCAGCCTGGCAGCAGGCTTGTGGCACACCGGACACCGCGTTGAACGTGTGCTGTGGCTGGTTTGATGAATTTGACTGCCAGTACCAGCAACATGGCAATGATAGCGATTTCTTTACCGGGCATGAGTCATTTATTAGTAAGCGATTGAAGAACCTGGCGCAACATGAGTTACCGCTACGCTTTGCGGCAATTACCCCTGTGAGCAGCCCCAGCACGCGTGATGACGACGTTCATCCGGCGGTGGCGCAAACGCTACATCCACTGATGTTCGACTTGCACCATCAGTATCACCAGAGGCATAAAAACGGTAAAACCGTTTCACTGGGGTTGATCAGGATGGCAAACATCGATCCGCTGGTGGCCGTCGCTCGTCAACTGCTGGCAATGCCATCACCATCGGATACCTGCATTCATTATTGCATATACCACAGCCAACACCCGATGGCGATGCGTTCCCACATCGAACAAAGGCTGGATACGGCGCTGATGCGCGGCGATGCCGATGCCATATGGCAGGTAAAGGAAATTCGTGACGCGATGGAAAATACCCCACAGCAACACCATCTGTTCGTGGTGATAGCAACCTCGGTGGCGGAAGTGGGCCGCGATCATGACTATGACTGGGCGATTGTCGAACCCAGCTCAATGCGGTCGCTGATTCAACTGGCTGGCCGGATACTTCGTCACCGCCAGGATGAACAGCATGTACCGTCAACACCCAATATTTATCTGCTCAGCCGAAACCTGCGATCGCTAAAGGGCAAAAAAGTGGCGTACTGTAAACCCGGGTTTGAATCCGAAAAGCTAAAACTCACCAGCCACGATCTGCATCAATTGTTAAAAGAAGAAGAATACCGCCACCTCAGCGCCTCACCCCGTATTTTGCAGCCAAAACCGATCACCAGCCCGTTGACCTTTGTCACACTGGAACATGTGGCATTGGGCGATACGCTTTTTGGCCTGAAGAATCGCGATTCGCAAAAACCGACCGCCGCGCTCTGGTGGCAAGCCCATCCCCACTGGTGCGGCGAGCTTCAGCGACGCACTCCGTTTCGTAAGTCGGCCAAAGAGAGTCTGTACTGCTTATGGATCGCCGATGAAGACGAAGCGCCGGTTTTCATGGTTCAGGATGATGGCCCCAGCGGCTGGAAACCAATTGACATTGTTCGCTCTGTGACACAGCACATGGCGGACGGCGTAAGCGCCTGGATCGATCCCGACTACCACGCCTTGTATCAACGGCTGGCCGAGGAGAAACAGTGGGAACTGAGATGGGTCAGCGCCCATTTCGGCGAAATTCGCCTGCGGGATAGTGACAATAGCTGGTGCTGGCATCCGCTGTTAGGGGTGTTTGCGCAATGAGAACCATAATCACAGGAGGAGGAATGGAAGAAAAAACACTCACACAGTTCATCGTGTCCTACATCGAAAATCGACGGCAGGCCAAGCTGGATGCCCATGATAAAGAGGCGGAGAAGAAACGATCGGGGCTGAGCGGTGATGCCCTGGCCGCCGCTGAATCAGAGCTGGTACAGAAACGCAGGGAAATAGAGCAACGCCATGAAGTTCGGGCCTGGTTGACGGACGCTGCCGGCCGCGCCGGACAAATCAGTCTGGTAACACATGCGCTGAAATTCACTCACAGCGATGCCAAGGGCAGCAGCATCTTTAGCGCCGAAACTGTCACTGATGCCAAAACGCTCTCCACCGCAACGCTAACCAAATCGACTATTGATGCCGTAGGCAACGCCGCCGCACTGGACGTCGCCAAGCTGTTGCAGACCGAGCACCAGGGGGATTCGCTGGTAGCGGCATTACAACGCAATGACCACAGCGCATTGGCCGCGTTAGCCGAAAATCCGGAACAACTGGCGCAATGGCTCGCCGGATTTCAGCAGGTATTCACCGATCGTCAGCCAAGTTCACACAAGCTGGCAAAGCAGATCTATTTTCCGATTGGAAATGGCGAATATCATCTGCTCAGCCCACTCTACCCTTCCTCGCTGGCACAGGCGTTGTATCAGCGTATAAATGCGGTGCGCTTTGGTGATGAGGCAAAAGCGATCCGTCAGGCGCAGAAAGAAAATCAGTGGCACGACCAACTCTCGATTAGCTACCCCAATCTGGCCGTACAGAATATGGGGGGTACCAAGCCACAAAATATTTCCGCGCTTAACAGCACCCGCAGCGGCCGTTCCTACCTGCTCAGTTGCGCCCCACCGCAGTGGCGGAGTGTAGAACAACCGCCGCAGCGGCATAAATCCATTTTCCGCGAGCGTGGCGAAGCGGATTACTACACCCGAACAACGCTGACACGGATGCGACAGTTTTTACTCAGCGTCAAAACAGTGGAAAACAACCGGGACATCCGCCATCAGCGACTACGCTATCTCGATCAAGTGATCGATCAGCTCTTCTTTTACGTTGCCAGCATACAGAACCTGTCATCCAGTTGGAGTGCGGAATCCGAGCTAAACCGTGCGCAACAGCTGTGGCTCAATCCACACCGCTGCGTGGATGATGCCGCCTTTCGCCATGAACGTGAATCAGGAGACTGGCAGAAAGAGGTGGCTCATGACTTTGGCCGCTGGCTAAACCTCCGACTTAAGCATGATGAGTTGATTTTTGGTGAAGTGGAACGCCGCGAATGGTCGACCGCCGCCCTGTTCAAACAACGTATGCGTGAAATGGAAAGCATCTTGAAGGAGGAATTCGCATGAGTACGCTCATTGTATTCCGCCGTATTCGGGTAGAAAACGCCAATGCGATTGCCGGATTGACCTACGGCTTTCCCGCCATTACTCATTTTCTGGGGTTTACCCATGCGCTGTCACGCAAGCTGCAAGCCAGCCACGATCTGACACTGGAAGGCTGCGGTGTGGTAAGTCATCAACATCAATTACACGCTTACGGTTCCAGTTGGGAACGTAGTTTCGCTTTGACCCGTAATCCGTTAACCAAAGACGCCAAGACCGCCGCCTTTAACGAGGAAGGCCGCATGCATATGACGGTATCGCTGCTGATGGCATGTCAGGGGCCGCTACCCGCTGATATCGCCGCACTGCGTGAACACCTTACCCAGTTAGCGCTATGCCAGAGGCTGGCGGGCGGGACGATCGTCGATATAGAGCAAGTCACCGTGCAGCCATTACCGGAAACGGAGGCCGATACACGCCTGGTGATGCGTCGTTTATTGCCGGGTTTTGTGCTACGGGATCGAACGACACTATTGCATAACCATTTACAGACGCTGCGGCAAACCGACCCACAATCGGAAATGCTTGATGCCTGGCTTGATTTCTCAGCCCTGAAAATGCGTGCAGAGCGGTCGACAGAAGATAACACCGTGCAATGGCAATACGTCGCCAAACCGGGAGAAGGCGGTTTTCTGACGCCGCTAATGATCGGCTATCGCGCTATTTCTCCGCTGCATACCTCCGGTGAAGTGGATAAAACCCGGGATCCCCAAACACCATTCTGTTTTGCCGAAGCGGTATACGGCGTGGGGGAATGGCAAGGGGCGCACCGTATTCATGATATTCGGCATATTCTCTGGGAATATGACTATCAGGACGGGGAATATCATTGCCGCCAACGAGCAGACAGTGATCAACAATCAGAAGAAACAACCTACGAATTTGACTACTAAGGATTAAATCATGGCAAAAACAGCAACGACGTTAAAAACCGCTTCAGTACTGGCTTTTGAACGCAAACTGGCTAACTCGGATGCCCTGATGTATGCAGGAAACTGGGCACAACAAGATAACTGGGCGCCGATTGCCATTCAGGAAAAATCGGTACGGGGAACGATTTCCAACCGGTTGAAAAACACGCTTACTAGCGATCCAGCTAAACTGGATACAGCAATTCAGAACGCTAATTTACAAAAGGTAGATGTAGCCGCCCTCCCCTTCGACGCTGATACCCTGAAAGTGGTGTTTACCCTGCGGGTATTAGGCAATCTGACACAGCCATCGGTGTGTAACGATCAGGACTATCAGAAGGCACTAGCGCAAATCATTACAGGCTATGCCAGTGAGCAAGGTTTCGGCGTACTGGCAGCGCGCTATGCGGAGAATATCGCCAACGGACGCTTTTTATGGCGCAACCGTATCGGCGCAGAAGCTATCCGCGTGGTGGTCACCACTCACCAGCAACGCTGGGAATTCAACGGTGAGGATTATTCGCTACGCCAGTTCAGCCAGCCGTCCGGTGAGTTGGCTGCACTGACACAGGCAATCGGACAAGGTTTATCTGGAGAATCCTCCGTCCTTTTTACCGTGGAAACTTATGTACAACTCGGCAACGGACAGGAGGTTTTCCCCTCTCAGGAACTGGTGCTGGATGAAAAAGCCCGTAACGGAAAAAGCAAAATCCTTTATCAAGTTAATGGCGTCGCAGCCATTCACTCTCAGAAAATCGGTAATGCGCTACGCACCATTGATGACTGGCATCCAGCAGCCGATGAGGCAGGTCCGATTGCAGTCGAACCTTACGGTTCAGTCACCAGCCGCGGTAAAGCATACCGCCAGCCGAAAGAGAAAATGGATTTTTATACGCTGTTGGATAACTGGGTCATTAAAGGGGATGTACCAGCGACAGAGCAACAGCACTATGTGATCGCCACGCTGATTCGTGGCGGCGTGTTCGGCGAAAAAGGCGAATAAGGTAGCGACCATGGATCACTACATCGACATTCGTGTATTACCAGACCTGGAATTCAAGGCGCCACAGTTATTGAACGCATTGTTTGCCAAACTACATCGAGCACTAGGGTTACTGGCAGACGGCTCAATCGGCGTGAGTTTTCCTGAGGTCGGCAAAACGTTGGGGGAATGTCTGCGGCTGCATGGTACAGCAACAGCGTTATCGACACTGGAGCAAACCGGTTGGTTGAAAGGGTTACGGGATTACACCCGGATTTCCGAACTCCAGGCCGTACCCGATGGCGTGAAATTTCGCACCGTGCGTCGCGTTCAGGTTAAAAGCAGCGCCGAAAGGCTACGCCGCCGTTCGGTTAATAAAGGGTGGCTAACCGCTGCTGAAGCCGCTGTGCGGATTCCTGATGCAGTAGAGAAACGTAGCAAACTGCCCTTTGTGCAACTAAAAAGCCTTTCCAGCGGACAAATGTTTCGACTGTTCGTTGAGCATGGGCCACTACAGGATATCCCCGTCGCGGGTCATTTCTCCTTCTATGGTCTAAGCACAGAAACCACCATCCCCTGGTTCTGACCCTTTTTTAACGGCCGACTGCAACTAATTGATTTTAAATGTAGTTGGCCTTCATAACAAAAAAAGGAGGTTTTGCAAAAAAATGCGTATTTTCTTTAAAAATCTGGTGATTAGTGTAAAAACCTAACGGTTCACTGCCGTATAGGCAGCTTAGAAAGTAGGGACTACTAACTATATAGCCAAAAAATGAGTTCACTGCCGTATAGGCAGCTTAGAAAGCTAAAAAACCGCCGCCAGGTTCACCCCAGTCGTTCACTGCCGTATAGGCAGCTTAGAAAATTGAAGAAGAAGGCCAAGAATGCAACCTGATGTTCACTGCCGTATAGGCAGCTTAGAAATTGCATCCCCAGGGGGGGCAGAACAACCAGTAGTTCACTGCCATACAGGCAGCTTAGAAATAAAATGCCTTTTAAAACCATTTAAAGGTAACGTTCACCGCCGCACAGGCAGTTTGGAAACACACATTGGATTGGCAGAAAGAATGACGGCCATGCACGGCAGTGCATGGCCGTTGTGCTCTGTTAAAAAAGAACCACCGGATTAACCAAGCCCATAATCTGTTATGAATTACAGGCAGGTTCAGTCCGGTGGTATTCGGATATCAATCCGTTGTTCACTGAATGGCTGCGAAAGCCGCTGCAACGCGCTGAACGTTGCCGTGGTTCAGGCCCGCCAGACACATACGGCCGCTGGCAATCAGGTAAACGCCAAACTCTTCGCGCAGACGATCAACCTGCTCCGGGCTGAAACCGGTGTAGCTGAACATACCGCGCTGGGTCAGCAGGTAATCAAAGTTACGGTTTGGCAAAGCCGCTTTCAGCGCGGTGACCAGCGTCTGACGCATTTCAATGATGCGCGAACGCATCTCTTCCACTTCCGCGCGCCAGTTGGCATTCAGCTCTGCATCGTTCAGCACTTTGGAAACGACCTGCGCACCGAAATTCGGCGGAGAGGAATAGTTGCGGCGCACGGTGGCTTTCAACTGGCCCAGCACGCGTTGCATGCTGTTGGTATCTTCACACACGATGGAAAGTCCGCCGACACGCTCGCAGTATAGCGAGAAAATTTTGGAGAACGAATTGGCGATCAATGCCGGAACGCCTGCCCGGGCGATGGTACGAATGGCGTAGGCATCTTCTGTGATCCCCGCGCCGAAGCCCTGATAGGCAATATCCATAAACGGGATCAGTTCACGGCTGATTACCACTTCGATAACGCGGTCCCACTGCTCGTTGGTCAGGTCTGAACCGGTTGGGTTATGGCAGCACGGGTGCAACAGCACAATGCTGTGTGCGGGTAACTGTTGCAGCGCGGCCAGCATGGCATCAAATTTCACGCCCAGGCTGTCAGCGTCAAAATAAGGATAGGTGTGAACGTTAAAACCGGCGCCGGCGAAAATGGCGATATGGTTTTCCCAGGTTGGATCGCTGACCCATACTTCTGAGTCCGGGAAGTAACGCTTCAGGAAATCGGCACCGACTTTCAGTGCGCCGGAACCGCCCAGCGTCTGAATGGTGGCAACCCGGTTGGCGTTCAATACCGGGTGGTTCTCTCCAAACAGCAGGTGCTGAATGGCAGTACGGTAAGACTGCAAACCTTCCATCGGCAGATAGGAACTGGCGCTCTTGGGTAATTGTTGCAGGGCGTCTTCTGCGGCGCTGACGGCGCGAAGCTGAGGAATAATATTTTGTTCGTTATAGTACAGCCCGATACTCAGGTTTATTTTGTCCGCGCGCGGATCCTGTTTGAACTTCTCCATCAGTGACAGGATGGGATCTCCCGCGTAGGCATCAACATTTTGGAACACAGTGTAGCTCTCCTGGAAATATTTAGGGTATCGGGTTCTCGACTCGGTAAATCATCTTCCTTACCTGGCTCTGACCATCAGACAGTATAGCGGCCGGGGCGATGATTCATCGCAATAATCAGGTTCAGAATGGTCGCTCCCAGTATGGAAGCAATCAGCATAGGTATGCTTACCACGAACAGGGAAGCCAGTACAATCACAACGTCCACGCCCATTTGTAATTTTCCTGCCCGCAGCCCGTATTTATCCTGTAAATAGAGGGCCAGGATATTCACGCCGCCCAGACTGGCCTTGTGGCGAAACAGCACAATGAACCCCAACCCCATGATGATATTACCGAACAGCGTGGCATAAAACGGGTTGAGCCGATCGAAATGGATAAACAGCGAATGCAGATCGGAAAACACGGAAACCAGTCCAACGGCGCAAAAGGTTTTCACGGTGAATTTCCAACCCATACGGCGAACAGCCAGATAATAGAATGGCAGATTCAGCAGGAAAAAAGCCACGCCAAAGGATACCTGCGTCAGGTAATGCAGTAGAAAGGCGAGGCCAGCCGTACCGCCGGTTAACGCACCGGCCTGACGTAGCAAAATGACGCCAAAAGAAACCATCAGCGTGCCGATAAGCATGGCCAGAATATCTTCCAGCAATGTATGTGACAGTTTTTCGGTAGTGATAACGTTATCCATAAGAAGTATTCAATGTACGGTCAGTAAACACCTGTCTGTTAAGCAAAAATCGCACCAGATGCGTGGGATATTGGGCGTCATTCGGCAGATTAAAGGCAGGAATAAGGGTAACTTATTGAATTATAAGTTTGAAGATATTGCACGAATAACGCATTGATTGCTGTTTTTGTGATTGGTTTGTGCATTACATCCATCTAAAAGGCGAAGATTGATGGTTTTGTTGCACCAGTGAGAAGCATGTTGCCCTATATCAGGGCAACAGCGGCATTTCAGGAGCCATCAGGCCATTTTCTTTGAGTCGGTTGAGTACCACGGACGTTTTCAGGTGCGCCACGCTCTTGTTTTGCGACAGGATCTGGCTAATCAGCGTACTTAATCCCGGCAGGTCGGCAACGGCCACTTTCAGCAGGTAATCGGCATCACCCGTTGTTTTATAGGCGTCAATAATGGCATCCACTTCCCCCAGCATCTGGTGGAATCTTTCAACATATTCGGTGGTGTGGTTTATCAGTCGGACTTCGATCAATCCCAGACATTCCAATCCGATAGCGTTGGGAGATAGGCGGGCGTGGTAGCCGAGAATCAGCTGCGTCTGTTCCAGTGCAATACGGCGTCGGGAGCACTGAGAGGCCGAAAGCCCAACCAGTTCACTCAGTTCCTGATTGGTCAGACGGCCATTGGCCTGTAGCAGCGTCAGGATTTTCAGATCGAAGTCATCAATGGTGTACATGGTTCTCCCCAAACGGTGGTAGACAGTTGAATTGACAGACTAACAGTTTTTTATCTCTCTTTGCCTACGACTTTTTCATTGCCACAGAGACCGTGACAGATTGTTTTGCACCATGATGGTTCATTTGTACGCATACCCGGTGCTATAAAGGGTTGACTCGAGCAAAAATAAGCCTGTTGGTGCACCAGATAAACCAAAATTTCGCATTTCATGCATGAATCGTGAAATTCAAGAAGAATTTAAATTATCACTGTTTTCATGGTGTTATCAACTGGGCGATGATTTACATTACTCATCTGCCATTTCGTTCGGCGAAAAAGCTGTCGCATCAGGAAACGCGTTTTAAAATCCTGGGAGATTCCATCACCAACGCGATGGGTCTGCTGTTCCTGGCAGGTATTCCGGTGATGATGGCGATGGCGCCGGAAATGCAGATTTCGGTGTTGCTGATACCGATCTGGCTGTGAAGGGAATGATTAGCGTAATAATAAAATCTGAATATCTTTTATAAGGGGAAAATCATGATGAAATGGGTTTCGTGTGCATTGTTGCTGGTCGCCGGAGGGGTAAGCGCCGAATCTCATCTGGATACGGTTCAGCAGCAAGGCGTGCTGAACGTGTGCACCACTGGCGATTACAAACCGTATACCTTTCTGCATGACGATGGCCGCTACGAAGGGATCGATATTTCCATGGCGGAATCGCTGGCAAAAAGTCTGGGCGCTAAGGTGAATTTTGTGAAAACCACCTGGAAAACGCTGATGCCTGATTTTCAGTCCGGCAAATGCGATATCGCGATGGGCGGAATTTCCGTCACGCTGGAGCGGCAGAAAAAGGTGTTTTTTACCCAGACGCTGGACGTGGACGGGAAAATTCCGCTGGCGCGTTGCGAGAATAAAGATAAATACCAGACCATCGAGCAACTTAATCGACCATCCGTGCGGTTGATTGAACCGGCGGGAGGAACCAACGAAGCGTTCGCCCGGGCTTACTTGCCGCAGGCAACGTTAATGTTGCAGGACAATGTGACTATTTTCCAGCAATTGGTGGATAAGAAAGCGGATGTGATGATTACCGAGGCATCAGAAGCCTTGTTCCAGCAGAAACACTACCCGGAACTGTGTGCGATTAACCCGGACAAACCGATGCAGTACGGGGAAAAAGCGTATATGTTGCCGCGCGAAGATATGAGCTGGAAATTGTATGTGGATCAGTGGCTGCATTTGACCAAGGCGACAGGCGCGTATCAGAAGATTGTCGGCGAGTGGCTGGCCGTCGGACAGTAACACGTTTCAGATCAGGGAAGCGCCGCTGGCGCTTCCTTTCGTTTTTATCCGTTTGTTTTATTGCCGCGCGGTGCTGCTAATCATCAAGGTATTCCAGCTGCGTGCGCTGCGTTAAGCGGGTAATCAACTCGTAGGCGCTGACGCCGGTATGGGTGGCGATGCTCTCCACCGGCAGGGCCGGTCCCCACAGGATGACTTCATCGCCCACGTGGTCCTGCGCCTCTGGTCCGAGATCGACGGTAATCATGTCCATGGAAACCCGACCGGACAGCGGAACTTCACGTCCGTTTATCCATACCGGCGTGCCTGCCGGCGCACAGCGCGGATAACCATCGCCGTAGCCGATGGCGACCACCCCAAGCCGCGTATCGCGCTCGCTGGTCCAGGTGCCGCCATAACCGACGGATTCTCCTGCTTTATGCTCGCGCACGGCGATCAGGTGCGATGTCAACGTCATGGCGGGCTGGAAGCCGGAATGGACGGCATTTTCATTGTCGAGGGGGGACACGCCGTACAGAATAATACCGGGACGAACCTGATCGCGGTGCGCCTGCGGCCACAGCAGAATGCCGCCGGATGCCGCGATGGACTGTGCCCCCGGTTTTCCCTGCGCAAACGCATCAAGATAGGCCAGTTGACGTTCTGTTACACCGGATTCTGGTTCATCGGCGCGACAAAAATGGCTCATGATGTTCACCGGTTGCACCACATTGTGGCATTCGGTTAGCCGCTGCCAGAACGCATCCGCCTGTTCCGGCAGTACGCCGAGGCGATGCATTCCCGTATCGAGTTTCATCCAGACGCGGATAGGGTGGGGGAGGTCGGCTTGTTCCAGCGCCGCAAGCTGCTCGGGGCTGTGAACCGCGGTTTCAAGCTGATGGGTCGCCAGCAGGGGAAGATCGTCGGCAGAAAAAAAACCTTCAAGCAGCAGGATAGGTTTGGTGATCCCCGCGGCACGCAGCGTCAGGGCTTCCGAGAGTCGAGCGACGCCGTAGCAGTCGGCGTCGTGAAAAGTCTGTGCCGCTTCAACCAGACCATGACCGTAAGCATTGGCTTTTACCACCGCGACCAGACGACTTTCAGGAGCCAACTGGCGAACCCGTTGCAGGTTATGACGCAAAGCACGGCGGCTAATGACGGCAGTTGCCGTTTTCATTCTTTATCCTTAACGCATGATTATCATTGTGCGCTATTCATCATCGTATTGTGGGCCGGCATAGTTATCAAAGCGCGACCACTGCCCGTTAAAGGTCAAACGTACGGAACCGATCGGGCCGTTACGCTGTTTCCCTAAAATAATTTCTGCAATTCCCTTTAAGTCACTGTTTTCATGATAAACCTCATCACGATAGATAAACATAATCAGGTCGGCATCCTGCTCGATGGATCCCGATTCACGCAGGTCGGAGTTTACCGGCCGTTTATCTGCACGCTGTTCCAGGCTTCGGTTAAGCTGGGACAGTGCAACAACAGGAACTTGCAATTCTTTTGCCAATGCTTTGAGTGAACGGGATATTTCCGCAATTTCCAAAGTACGGTTATCCGACAGGGACGGTACGCGCATTAATTGCAGGTAGTCGATCATAATCAGGCTCAGACCGTCATGTTCGCGAAATACCCGACGGGCGCGGGAACGCACTTCCGTTGGCGTCAGGCCGGAAGAGTCATCGATATACATGTTGCGCTTTTCCAGCAGGATGCCCATGGTGCTGGAAATTCGCGCCCAGTCTTCATCGTCCAACTGACCGGTACGGATACGGGTTTGGTCGACGCGGGACAACGAAGCCAGCATACGCATCATGATCTGTTCACCGGGCATCTCCAGACTGAAGATCAGCACCGGTTTATCCTGCATCATGGCGGCGTTTTCGCACAGGTTCATGGCGAACGTGGTTTTCCCCATTGAAGGACGCGCCGCGACGATAATCAGGTCGGATTTCTGCAAACCGGCGGTCTTCTTGTCCAGATCCTGATAACCGGTGGAAACACCGGTTACGCCGTCATGCGGGCGCTGGTAAAGCTGTTCGATACGGGAAACGGTATCTTCCAGAATGCGATCGATGCTTTTCGGGCCTTCATCTTTACTGGCGCGGTTTTCGGCTATCTGGAAAACGCGGGATTCGGCCAGATCGAGGAGGTCTTCACTGCTGCGCCCTTGCGGATCGTAACCGGCATCGGCAATTTCGTTGGCGACGGCGATCATCTCACGTACGACGGCTCGCTCCCGCACAATGTCGGCGTAAGCGCCGATGTTAGCCGCGCTGGGGGTGTTTTTCGCCAGTTCGGCCAGATAGGCAAAGCCGCCGGCCGACTCCAGATCGCCCTTCTGTTCCAGTGATTCCGACAGGGTGATCAGATCGATCGGCCTGTTCATTTCCAGCAGACGCTGCATTTCGGTGAAGATCAGGCGGTGGGCGCGATTATAGAAATCGTTGGAAACAACACGCTCTGCCACGTTGTCCCAGCGTTCATTATCGAGCATCAGTCCACCCAATACCGACTGTTCCGCTTCCAGCGAGTGTGGCGGAAGCTTTAATCCTTCCATTTGGCGGTCACGGGGTTCATTCGATTTATTGGTTGGTCTTTTTTCTGCCATGAAGCGAGGTCTTTACCGGTTGATTTGCCATTGGATTAGAGGGCATTGTATATCTGAACGCAGGAAATGCCACACTGCAATACGTATTATGGCGAGACAATGAAACCGTCACGGTTGAGGAGATAACATGGCAAAACGAGTTCAGTTCAGAGCTTACGGTGGGCCAGAGGTTCTGCAATATGTTGATTTTACGCCCAATGAGCCTGCGGCGGGTGAAGTTCAGGTGGAAAACCACGCCATCGGCATCAATTTCATCGATACCTATATTCGCAGCGGTTTGTATCCGGTTCCCGATTTGCCTTCCGGGCTGGGGACGGAAGCGGCCGGCGTGGTAACGAAAGTCGGCGCCGGCGTCAGTGCGATTAAGGTCGGCGATCGCGTGGTTTATGCTCAGTCGGGATTGGGAGCCTACAGCGATGTTCATAATGTGTTGGCAGATAAAGTCGCTATTCTGCCGGACGCCATCAGTTTTGAGCAGGCGGCGGCCTCTTTTCTGAAAGGGCTGACGGTGTACTATTTGCTGCGTCAGACTTATGAAATCAAACCTAATGAAATCTTTCTGTTTCATGCGGCAGCCGGCGGCGTGGGGTTGATTGCCTGCCAATGGGCGAAAGCGCTGGGCGCCAAACTGATCGGTACCGTGGGGTCCGATGAAAAAGCGCAGCGTGCCAAACAGGAAGGGGCCTGGGCAACGATTAACTACCGCACTGAAAATATTGCTCAGCGAGTCGCGGAACTGACCGATGGCAACAAGGTTTCGGTGGTGTATGACTCGGTGGGGAAAGATACCTGGGAGGCGTCTCTCGACAGCCTGCATCGTCGCGGACTGATGGTCAGTTTCGGGAATGCGTCTGGTCCGGTGACCGGCGTTAATCTGGGCATCCTCAATCAGAAAGGTTCACTGTATGTGACCCGTCCGTCACTGCACGGTTATGTCACTAACCGTACTGAACTGGATCAGGCGAGCAGCGAGCTGTTCTCGCTTATTGCCAGCGGCGCGATCAAGGTGGATGTCGCGCCGGAACAGGTCTTCGCCTTGTCCGACGTTCAGGCCGCGCATCAGGCGCTGGAAGGCCGTCGTACTCAAGGTTCCAGCCTGTTGATACCGGGACGGTAATCGGGCGTTTCCATCGCCGATGTTGGAAAAGCAAAAGGCCTCCCAAGGGAGGCCTCTGCCATTACGCTAATTTCATCAAGCTGTATGTAGGGTACAGCGGGGTAGTCGCCATGAAGGTGCCACTGCGTGACTATTATGTTTCCTGACGATGATGAAATCGTTTTGCCAGCTGCCTTTAATAGGCTGTTTTTTCAGATAATGATAAAACCTGATGTCAGGCAAGACAGACAATAAATTGTGGCGACATCCTAGCAGCCGTTATCAGGAAAAAATATCTGCTGGCGCACAGTTTTGCATATCCCTTTATCCTTCAATGGTGGTCCAACCTGGCTGTCGCATACCCTGTTAAGGAGATTTTCTGCCGAATCAGCGGTAATAGCGCACCGGTTTTTGCTGAAAATGACGCCATATCCAAACCACCGCGACGGCCAGCAGTAGCCACGGCAAGACTTTGAGCGTGATGACGAACAGTCCGCCAATCAGCATAAAAATTGAAGCGATAAACAGTGCGGCAATCACGCCCAGCAGCGAGACGCCGGTGACCATCAGCATAATAAAGAATCCAATAACGAAGAAAATTTCCAACATGGTGTGCTCCTGTGGCGGTTGATTATTTTTTGCCTGTTCAGCGTGATTCGTCGCCTGTTGTCGATAGCAAAACGCAATGGCGGTTATCAGGTAACTACAATAATCGTGCCAAAACGTATCGCTGATAACTTATTGATTTATCAGCGACAGCCGGAGGAGGGAAAGCATGGTGTTAGTCAAAACGACTAACAGTTAGTCTGTTTTATAACGGGCTATCCTGCCCGTCGCCCTTACGGGCCGTCACGGTGTGATTGATTAATGCCAGCGCACGTTCAACAACGGCGGCATCGGCTCCCGGCTTATGCGCATTTTCGCTCAGGTAACGCCGCCACTGGCGTGCGCCCGGCACGCCCTGAAACAGGCCGAGCATATGACGGGTAATGTGGCCTAGCGCGGCGCCGTTCGAGAGCTCACGTTCGATATAGGGATACATGGATTCCACCACGGCGACGATATCCGGGCCGGCCGCCTGTTCGCCGAACAGTTCGCGATCCACTTGCGCCAGTATGCCAGGATTTTGATAAGCCTCACGGCCCATCATCACGCCATCCAGATATTGCAGATGGATTTTGGCTTCCTCCAGCGTTTTGATACCGCCGTTGATGGCAATCGTCAGCGCCGGAAAGTCTCGTTTGAGCTGATAGACGCGTGGGTAATCCAACGGCGGGATTTCGCGATTTTCTTTCGGGCTAAGGCCAGATAGCCAGGCTTTGCGGGCGTGGACGATAAAGGTATCGCAGCCGCCGCGAACGGCCACGGTTTGGATAAAATCGCACAGGAATTCATAGCTGTCCCGATCGTCGATACCGATACGCGTTTTCACCGTCACCGGGATCGAAACCCGATCTTGCATGGCCTTGATGCAGTCAGCCACCAGCGTAGCTTCTTCCATCAGGCAGGCGCCGAAGCGGCCGTTTTGCACGCGATCGGACGGGCAGCCGACATTCAGATTCACCTCATCATAACCGCGCTGTTCGGCCAGATAGGCGCAATGCGCCAGCGCTTCGGGATCGCTGCCGCCCAGCTGTAACGCCAGCGGATGTTCTTCCTCGTGATAAGCCAGATAGTCGCCCTTGCCATGAATAATCGCGCCGGTAGTGACCATTTCGGTATACAACAGGGCATGGCGGCTTAACTGGCGGAGAAAATAGCGGCAATGACGGTCGGTCCAGTCCAGCATCGGCGCGACGGAAAAACGTCCTGACGGGAATGTGGCGTGTGAGGCTGCGTGCTGATGCTGGGTGAGTTGGCTATGTTGTGGCATGGATCTTATCAGGTCAGTGGTTGCGTCGGTTTTCCCGCAGGGAAAAGGTCATAAAAGGAGAATAGTATGCACTATATCATAAGATCCCATCCGGCATTCGGCTCGTCACTGCTGTAGCACTTGCTGTAAACGTCCGGGGACGTCAGCGGCATAGCGTTTAAGCTGATCGATAAACGTATCCACCAGCGCCGAAGCAGGGCGATGCAGTGGGCGAATCAGGCTGACGGTGAACGGAACATCAATACTGAAAGGGCGTACGACAACGCCGGAAGCCGCGTAATCCAGGGCGGTCAGCGGATTGACAATCGAAATACCGACGCCAGTGCGAACCATGGCGCAGACCGAAGCCGCACTGTGCGTTTCCAATACCATCTGTCGTGCCACGCCTTGTTCCTGAAACAGTTTATCCAGCAGTTGGCGATAGCTGTCGGCGCTCGACAGGCTGATAAAGGGCTCATCGGCAAAATCGGCGGGAGTAAGCACGATTTTTGCCGCCAGAGGATGTCCGGCGGGCAGCACGCAGACTTCGTTCAGCAGCATCAGCGTCTGGCGCTCCGTACCGGCTGGCGTTAGATTGTTTTCCGTCAGTCCCAGATCGTGTCGCTGGGCGGAGAGCCACTCCTCCAGCAGCGGCGATTCTTGCGGAATGATGTGCAGGCTGAGCCGGGGATAGCGGGTCAACAGCGGTTTACATACGTCAGGCAGCAGCGACTGGGAAAACACGGGCAGGCAGGCGATCGAAAGCTGCGCCTGCTGAAAACGGCGGATGTCGCTGGCGGCATTAATAATTCTGTCCAGCCCGTAATAGGAACGCTGTACTTCTTCAAACAGCTGTAACCCTTGTGCCGTGGGATACAGTCTCCCTCGCACCCGCTCGAACAGGGTCATCTGAATCAGCTTTTCAAACCGCGCCAGTTCACGGCTGACCGTCGGCTGCGAGGTGTTCAGCAACGCTGCCGCTTCCGTCAGATTGCCGGTAGTCATGACCGCATGGAAAATCTCAATGTGTCGCAGTGATATTGCCGCCATGTTTCCCCCCAATCAAATGCGTCAACCCATATCATAAATGAATAGACTATGCCTAAAACGATATTTGTTTACCACTTTGGTAATTTTTTATAGTGGGGATCGGTAATTTCAAACCTTATATGCATAGTTGGTAATAAAAATCATGCCACACGATCTGAACGACATGACGCACGCGCTGAATGCACAAAGCCTGCGTGAACTTCCCGTCCGATTTGGTTGCCCGGTCTGGGCTTATGATGCGCAGACCATCGTGGATCGCATCGCGCAATTGCGTCAGTTCGATACCATTCGCTTTGCGCAGAAAGCCTGTTCCAATACGCACATTCTGCGTCTGATGCGCCAGCAGGGTGTGAAAGTGGATTCGGTATCGCTGGGGGAAATCGAGCGGGCGCTGGTGGCTGGTTTTGTGCCGGGAACGGAGGCGCACGAGATCGTGTTTACCGCCGACCTGCTGGATCGTCCGACATTGCAGCGGGTGACCGAGCTGAATATCCCGGTAAACGCCGGTTCGGTGGATATGCTGGAACAGTTGGGCCGTCAGTCGCCGGGCCATTCGGTCTGGCTGCGCGTTAATCCCGGTTTTGGTCACGGCCACAGTCAGAAAACCAACACCGGCGGCGAAAACAGCAAGCACGGCATCTGGTATGGCGATCTGCCGCTGGCGCTGGCGCATATCCAGCGTTACCAGCTGCAACTGATGGGGATTCACATGCACATTGGTTCCGGCGTGGACTACGGCCACCTGGAACAGGTGTGTGATGCCATGGTGCGGCAGGTTATCTCGCTGGGTCAGGACGTTCAGGCGATTTCTGCGGGCGGCGGCTTGTCTATTCCGTATCGTGAGGGGGAAGAATCGATTGATACCGAACACTATTACGGTTTGTGGAATGCGGCGCGTGAAAAAATTGCCGCTCATCTGGGCCATCCGGTAACGCTGGAAATTGAGCCGGGGCGTTTTCTGGTGGCGGAATCGGGCGTGCTGGTGGCCGAAGTCCGCGCGGTGAAAACGATGGGAAGCCGCCATTTCGTGCTGGTGGACGCGGGTTTCAACGATCTGATGCGTCCGGCGATGTACGGCAGCTATCACCACATATCCTTGTTGCCGGGCGACAACCGCGATCTGAGCCAGGCAACGCTGCGCGACAGCGTCATTGCCGGACCGCTGTGCGAATCCGGAGATGTGTTTACCCAGCAGGCTGGCGGTGGGGTGGAAACCATCGCGTTGCCGGATGCGCAGGTCGGTGATTATCTGGTCTTCCACGATACCGGCGCTTATGGTGCCTCCATGTCCTCCAATTACAACAGCCGACCGCTGCTGCCGGAAGTGCTGTTCGAGCAAGGTAAACCGCGGCTGATTCGCCGCCGTCAGACGCTGGAAGCGTTGCTGGCGCTGGAGTCGGTTTAATCGGGGTGATTTGGGGAGGTGAGGCATCGATAGATGCCTGAGAGATTGCTGCCAGAGTCGCCTGGATGACAGGTAAGGGATGAGATGGAGATCGGACTGATGAAAAGAATCATACTGGCCTGCTCTGCGGGCATGTCCACTTCGCTGGTGGCGACCAGGATGGAAAAGGAAGCGGAGAGTCGTGAACTGGAACTCAAGATTTACGCCGTTCCGGAGCAAAACCTGCGTGATGAGCTTCAGGAATATGGCAATGATATTATTGCCGTGCTGTTGGGGCCGCAGGTACGTTTTAAGCTGAATGAAAATAAAAAGCTGACGGATAGCTATCAGATCCCCATTGCGGTGATCGATCCTGTGGCATACAGGACATTAAATGGTGCGAAAGTGCTTGATCAGGCGCTGAGTTTGGTAAAGTAGGCCAATTATTGTTCCTTATTATCCGCGTTGCCATCAGTCGGACAATTGTTCTTGAAGCGCGGTTGATGCCGGGACTCGAAGGTATGGTAGACATTCGTCGGGATTTTGGCGTGTAATTGTTTGATTCTGTACCGATCTTTCAGGAACAACGGGCGTAGACATGGCAAAGATTGTTTATCTGGCTGAGTACCCTCAGCATCAGGAGCAGGTAACGGATTGGTTGTGGCAGGCGTTTGGCAGTCACAACAGCCGTGAGTTTTTTGCCAGTGTAGTACGTAGCAGCCTCAATCCCCCCGCTTTGCCCGTGACGTTCATTGCACTGGAAGCGGATCGCCTGGTTGGCACCGTTGGACTGTGGCGCTGCGATTTGATCAGCCGTCAGGATTTGACCCCCTGGCTGGCGGCGCTGTATGTCGATGAAAATCAGCGTGATAAAGGACTGGGGCAGATGCTACAGCGCCATGTGCTGGATTATAGCCGTTGCGCCGGGTTTGCAGACCTGTATCTGTACGCGACCTTCAGCGGCTATTACGAAAAATTCGGCTGGCAGTATATCGGGGATGGGCTGGATTATCCGGATAAAGTGGTGAGGCTATATCGTCAAGGGTTATAGCATGGCAGTGAAAATGGATTTGTGTGCCGGACTCAACGTGTTTTCAGGCGATTTCATCGCCCGCGCCTGACAAGGGGCCGCGGGATCACCGCGGCCCCTTAATGTTGTGACCAGAATACCGTACTCAGAAAGAGGCCCAATCCCCTTCATTCGCTGACGCCTTTTTCCCACCCGGGGACGCCAGCGCTGGTTTGAGCGTTAACGGTGCGACAGTCGGCGTATTGGGAAGCCGGCTGTCGTTGTCCAACAGGAATATACTCACCGTCTGAGCCAGTTGCGCCGCCTGTTGTTGCAGAGACTGAGTCGCCGATGAGGCTTCATTAACCAGCGAGGCGTTCTGCTGGGTTGTAACTTCCATCTGGTTCACGGCAACGTTCACCTGCTCAATGCCCAGCGTCTGCTCGTTGCTGGCGGAACTGATTTCTCCCACCAGATCGCTGACCCGGCGCACGCCGTTGACGATTTCCTGTATGGAAACGCCCGCTTGCTCGACCAGACGGTTACCCGCGTCTACGGTTTCGACTGAATGATCGATCAGTTCTTTGATCTCTTTGGCCGCTGATGCACTGCGCTGTGCCAGGCTCCGAACTTCGCTGGCAACCACGGCAAAGCCTCGGCCTTGTTCACCCGCCCGCGCCGCTTCTACTGCCGCATTGAGTGCCAGAATGTTGGTCTGGAATGCAATACTGTCAATAACGCCGATGATATCCACGATCTTTTTAGATGATGCGTCGATCGCCCCCATGGTTTCGACAACTTCAGTCACCAGTTGCCCGCCGGACTGTGCCTGCCGGGTGGTCGCCTGTGCGAGTTGGTTGGCCTGCCGGGCGTTATCCGCGTTCTGTCGTACCGTCGCGCTCAATTCTTCGATAGAGGCGGCGGTTTCCTGTAGGGCGCTGGCCTGTTCTTCGGTACGGCTGGAAAGGTCGATATTGCCTGCGGCGATCTGCGACGATGCGCCGGCGATGGATTCCGAGCCCTGCCGGACTTCACCGACGATGGTGCGCAAACGAACGGTCATGTCTTGCAAGGCATGAAGTAGCTGAGCCGCTTCGTCGCGTCCCTCCGGCTGTATGGCATATGTCAGATCGCCTGCCGCCACGGCCTGCGTGGCTTGTACGGCACGAGCCAGCGGCTGAACGATACTGCGCGTCAGCATCCAGGCAACCAGTGCGCCGACGACGGCGCTTAGCAGCCCCATGATCCCAAGGAAAAGGTAACCCTGGTTTGCGCTTTGATTGATGCTTTCGCCCATCTGGTCGATGCTGGTGCGCTGGTGGTCACTCAGTGCCTCGACACTTTCCAGATAGCCGTTTGACGCCGGTATAAACTCTTTTTCGAATAACTCGACGGCCTTATCAAACTGACCCGCCGACTTTGCCGTGATGATGGCGTCGCGTTTTTTGATGTACAGCTGACGGTATTCGCCGACCTTGTCGAATAAGGATTGCTCCTCAGGGGTAGAAATCAGGCTGGCAAATTGTTCCTGCCGTTTGCTGCTTTGTTTGCTCGCCGCGGCGTTCTCGGCGGCGAACAGCTCAGCCAGTGAATCGTCATTACTGCGGGCAACCGCCATACTCCGTTGCACGCCTGCGACCAGCGCGGCGTGCCAATCCGATGCCAGACGTTCTTTACGAAGCGGTTCTTGCATCATTTGTTGCGTACTATGAGAGACCTGGTTGAGTTGATAAATACCGCTGGTTAACATCACCAGAGAAAATAGGATGAGTAAGCCAAATCCTCCGGCCAGCCGGGTACCGATTTTGTAATTCTTCATTATTTTTTATAAACCCTTATGTGGAAGTAAATACCTGCCCTTTGGCAGGACTTTTAGATAGTACTCCTGGTTATTTTATAGATTTCGTTGAAAAAGCGGCTTAATTACCTTCTATTCTGATGGTCACCATCAGGTAAAAAACAAGCAGGTGTTAATTCGAGATTTATATTTGTTTTTTCTATTAGTTAATAGAAATTGCTTATAAATTCCGTGAGCGGTTTAATGCCGGGTTGTTGTGGTTGCCGAAGGCGCAGAACGTCATTTGTTTTCTGTTTATTATTTATTCATGGAATAAAGACATGGTATGTTGAAAAATAAACTGGATTATTATCATCGGCGGTAAGTCTGATTTTGACCAGCCGGCGGCAGGGTGGTTTGTTTATGAAAGGGCGATACGATGCGCCGATCCTGAGGAATAGGCTATCGCGTTCTTACAGGATACGGCAGAATTTTACAGTTGGTTGCACTTCTGGCAGAACTCTTTCGATTACTCACTGGTTTATCGGGGTACGCCTCTTTAGAGTAAAAAGTCCCAGAGGTATTGATTGGTGATGTATCAATGTGCTCTGTACATTGAACCATTTAATTACACCGACCTACGCGGATGCGTAGGTTTTTTTTGCCTGTCGTTCCTGCCAGTCGATCGTTAAATCGGATAAATACAATCTACCGATAACCATAAACTCACGCGCTGCTAATAAAGCATTGCGCGCGCTACAAATGGAAGCAACAAACTTATTTTGTCGGATGAATCCAGAATAAATGATTACTGCTTTATCACCCACCTTAAATTTTTACCCCGCGAGGGAACGACGATTTGTTTAAGCTATTTCAAAAATATTATCAGTATGAATATTGCTGGCGCTCAGCGTCAGGTCATTATCGGTAATGATATATTTGATGTTTATCATGCGCCGATATTACCGTTTCACCATTATCCCAGCATGACCGCATGGGGAGACGGTTTCAGCCGTGCGCTCTTATACTAAAGGCGAATTATCCTAATAAGTTACCTTACTGCTGGTCATGCGTCGGTTATTCTGGTGATGAATGGGTCACTATAGTATTTTTACGTGGTAATCGACGGTCTGCTTTTCAAACAGGCCACACCGTTTATCTGTCTATTGGAGAAGACATGATTTATACCCTGTTACGTTGGGTGTTCCGCCGTCTGTACCGCATCCGGATCGAGGGCGACAGCAGCCGTTTTCAGCAATCAAAATTGTTGATTACGCCCAATCACGTGTCCTTTCTTGATGGTGCGCTGCTGGCGTTATTCTTGCCGATCAAACCCGTTTTTGCCGTGTATTCATCCATTTCAGAGCGCTGGTTTATGCGCTGGCTGAAACCCTATATTGATTTCGTGCCGCTGGATCCGACCAAGCCATTAGCCATCAAAGGGCTGATTAAGGTGATAGATCGTGGACAGCCAGTGGTGCTCTTCCCTGAGGGACGGATCACCGTCACGGGGTCGCTGATGAAAATATACAGCGGCGCGGCGTTTGTCGCGGCCAAATCGGGCGCAACGATTATTCCCGTGCGGATTGATGGCGCGGAGCTTTCGCCATTTGGTCGTCTGGGCGGCATTTTTAAACGTCATTGGTTTCCGCAAATCACCATCAGCTATCTGCCTCCCACCCGGCTACCGATGCCCGAGGCAGGCAGCGCCAGAGAGCGCCGTATATTGGCGGGTGAGCATCTGCATCAGATCATGATGGATGCGAGGATGGCCACGCGCCCGAACCAAACGCTGTATCAGGCGTTTCTCGCTGCCCGCAAGCGCTATGGCCGCAGTTCTCCCTGTATTACGGATATTGCGTTCAAAGAGGACAGCTATCAGGGATTACTGAAAAAATCGCTCGGCGTATCGCGAATCCTGCAACGTTTTACGCAGGCGGATGAGCATGTGGGTATGTTACTGCCCAACGCGACGATTGCGGCTGCCGCCATTCTGGGGGCAACGTTACGTAACCGCGTCCCTGCGATGTTGAATTACACGTCGGGGGCCAAAGGGCTGCAAAGCGCGATGAAGGCCGCCACGATCAAAACCATTGTGACTTCACGCCAGTTTTTGGAAAAGGGCAAGCTAACCGATCTGCCTAAGCAGGTGAGTGATGCCCACTGGGTCTATCTGGAAGATTTGAAAGACACGGTGACGCTGGCGGATAAACTGTGGATTCTGCTTCATCTGTTGTGTCCTGCCAGGGCGATGTTGCCGCAGCAGGCAGGCGATGCCGCGATCGTACTGTTTACTTCCGGTTCGGAGGGGAATCCAAAGGGCGTGGTGCACTCTCACGACAGCCTGCTGGCGAATGTCGAGCAGATCCGCACCGTGGCGGATTTCACCCCGCGCGACCGCTTTATGTCCGCGTTGCCATTGTTCCATGCCTTTGGATTGACGGTCGGTCTGCTGACTCCGCTGATCACCGGCGCCAGAGTGTTCCTCTATCCCAGCCCGCTGCACTATCGCATTGTGCCGGAGCTGGTATATGACCAGAATTGCACCGTGCTGTTCGGCACGTCCACTTTTCTGGGCAATTACGCGCGCTTTGCGCACCCTTATGACTTTGCCCGTTTGCGCTATGTGGTGGCCGGGGCGGAAAAACTATCGGAATCGACCCGCCAGATATGGCAGGACAAGTTCGGCATTCGTATTCTGGAAGGCTATGGCGTGACGGAGTGTGCGCCCGTGGTGGCGATCAATGTGCCGATGGCGGCCAAAATTCACACCGTGGGGCGTCTGCTGCCGGAAATGGAATCCCGGCTGATCGCCGTGCCGGGGATCGATCGCGGCGGGCGCCTGCAACTGCGCGGGCCGAATATCATGAAAGGCTATCTGCGGGTTGAAAATCCGGGCGTGCTGGAAGTGCCGGCAGCGGAAAACGCACAGGGTGAATTGCAGATGGGCTGGTATGACACGGGCGACATTGTCGAACTGGATGACAAAGGATTCTGTACCATCGTCGGGCGGGTTAAACGCTTTGCCAAGCTGGCGGGCGAGATGGTGTCGCTGGAAAGCGTGGAACAGCTGGCGATAAAAACGTCCCCGGACGCGCAGCATGCCGCCAGCGCCAAAAGCGACAGCAGTAAAGGAGAAGCGCTGGTGTTGTTTACCACCGACGGCCAGCTAACCCGTGAGAAACTGCTGGCTCAGGCGCGTAGCGGCGGCGCGCCTGAGCTGATGGTGCCACGGGATATTCGGTACGTGAAGGCATTACCGTTACTCGGCAGTGGTAAACCTGATTTTGTCACATTGCGCCAGATGGCTGAACATGCCGAAGAACGGGAGCAGATATCATGAGTCAGACGCCGGAACCAACGACGCCGTTATTGTCGCGCAGCATGAACGCGGTCATTATCGCGCAGTTTTTTTCCGCCTTTGGTGACAATGCATTGCTGTTTGCCACGCTGGCGTTGATTAAGCAACTCGTTTATCCCGACTGGAGTCAGCCGTTTTTACAGATGGGCTTCGTGGCGGCGTATATCATTCTGGCGCCTTTCGTCGGGCAGGTTGCGGACAGTTTTGCCAAAGGGCGGGTGATGATGTTCGCCAATGCCCTGAAGCTGGCCGGATCGCTGCTGATTTTGATCGGAGGAAATCCGTTTCTGGGATATACGCTGGTGGGGGTCGGCGCGGCGGCTTATTCGCCCGCCAAATATGGGATTCTGGGCGAGATCACCCGCGGCGATCAACTCGTCAAGGCGAATGGCCTGATGGAGGCTTCCACCATTGCGGCGATCCTGACCGGGTCCGTCGCCGGCGGCGTGCTGGCCGACTGGAACCTGTCCGCGGCGCTGGCGATTTGTGCCGTTACCTATGGCGTTGCGCTGGGCGCGAACATGTTGATCCCTCGCCTCGATGCGGCGCGTCCGGGACAGCAGTGGCATCCGGCTCGGATGATGCATCGCTTCTTCTCTGCCTGCCGCGTTTTGTGGCGTGACGGGGAAACCCGCTTTTCGCTGGTTGGCACCAGCCTGTTTTGGGGCGCGGGCGTGACGCTGCGTTTTCTGCTGGTGCTGTGGGTCCCGTTGGCGCTTGGCATTACGGATAACGCGACGCCTACGTTGCTGAACGCGATGGTCGCGGTGGGGATTGTGGTGGGCGCGGGCGCGGCTGCCAGGATGATTACGTTGAAGACGGTACAGCGCTGTCTGCCGGCGGGCGTGCTGATTGGCGTCGTGGTCGTGATTTTTACCCTTCAGCACAACCTGATCGGCGCCTATGGTTTACTGATTTTGCTTGGCGCGCTGGGCGGATTTTTCATTGTGCCGCTCAATGCGCTGTTGCAGGAACGTGGCAAAATCAGCGTGGGGGCCGGCAACGCCATTGCCGTGCAGAATCTGGGTGAAAACGCCTCGATGTTGCTGATGCTGGGACTTTACTCGCTGGTGGTGAAATTGGGTGTATCGGTTATCACTATCGGGATTGGTTTCGGCGTATTATTCGCATTGGCGATTGCATTGCTGTGGGTATGGCTGATTTTCACCAAGCGGCGTTAAGGCAATCATAGAGAGGGTCTTAAGAGACTGGTATGAATCTGATATGGCATGACTGGGGGGTTGAGGATCTGAATGTCTATTCATTGCATGACATTCTTGCTCTGCGTAATCAGGTCTTTGTTGTTGAGCAAACCTGCCCGTATCTGGACATTGACGGTCGCGATTTGGCTGACGGCAATCGCCATATTGCGGCGTACGATAACGGGAAGCTGTCCGCTTATGCGCGGCTGCTGGCGCCGGCGCCAGGCAATGATGCGGTAACCATCGGCCGGGTGATCGTCGCGCCCCACGTCCGGGGTCAACAACTGGGGAATCAACTGATGGAACATGCGCTGCTTGTCTGCGCGCGCCATTGGCCGCAGAAAGCGATTTTTCTATCCGCGCAGGCACATCTGCAATCGTTCTATGCCAGCTTTGGCTTTGTCGCGACGGGGAGCGTCTACGATGAAGATGGGATTGCGCATATCGATATGTTTTCCCGCGCCTCATCGTAGGTGCGGATACCTCGCAACGCCTCGTTGAACGCATTCACGACCCGTCCCGCGCTGCGCCCGATTTAGTCGTCTGCCTAAAACGTGTTTTTCCACAGGCCGTGCCGGTTGCAATACGCGTAGGCGGTGAACCCTCGTTTGCAGTTAAACTTGCACTGGCTGCCTTTGCATACCGCGCGGTCGCAATAGACGTAGGCATCGCTTTCCGCCAGCGAAAAGATCGCTGAAGGCTTGTCGCCCGGCGCGATGAATTTGATTTGCCCGCCCTGGAATGTGTAGAGGTAAATCCATTCCAGATGATGTTCACCGTCCATCGGATGCGGTGGCGCGCCGACGGTGACGGATAGCGCGTTGGATTCAAATCCGCCGGATACCACCATGGCGGGCAGGTGTTGTTCGGCGGCGGCATCTGTCGGCTCCTGTGGTTTCAATTCGACCATCGGCTCACCGCAGCAGATGATGGATAACGCGCCCTGTCCCGCGTATTGCTGCACCAGCAGCCGGCGGCAGCGTGAGCAACGATAAAAGGCCGGTGCGGCAGTAGAGAATGTCGGCTTTGTGCTGTTTCTGACCCGGGTTGAGGTTTGATGTCCGACGCCGCGCCCATCTGCATTTTTGTTTCTGGTTAACATCAGCGCATCCTCCGCTATGGTGAAAAAAAAGGGGAGGGCGTAATAACGTTTTCCGCCGGGGTATGATGATCGTCCAGTCCGAGACGATGAATAATATCCTGGCGCAGCAGGTATTTTTTAATCTTGCCAGAAGCGGTGCGCGGTAAACGATCGATGACCACCACATGCTCGGGATACTTATATTTTGCGACGCGTTTACGGCTGAAAAATGTAATGACGTCATCCAGCGTTAGCGTCCGGTACGGTTCCTTCAATACGATATAGGCGCAGGCGCGCTCGCCTAACCGCTCATCGGGCATGGCGACTACGCCGGCCTCGCGGATCCGGGGGTGTTGCAGCAGAATGTCTTCCAGTTCCAAACTACTGATGTTCTCGCCGCCCCGAACGATCACATCTTTCTTGCGTCCGGTAATTTTGATGTAGCCGTCCTCGTCCATGCGGCACAGGTCGCCGCTGTAGTACCAGCCCTCTTCGTCCAGCGCATTGGCCGTTAATTCCGGCTCATCCAGATAGCCCATAAAAACGTTTGGTCCGCGAGAGGCCTCTTCGCCTTCTTCTCCGTATGGCACCGGTTGCCGGGCCTTATTGACGACTTTGACTTCCACGCCGGGCGTGGCGGTTCCGTCGGTATTGATGATGCGCGACAGCGGCGCATCGGGTTTTGCCACGGTATGAGGCGCGCTTTCCGTTGCGCCGTATACGCTGAAAACAGGGATCCCCGCCTGCAAACACTCTTTGATGATTTTTTTCGGTATCGTCGTACCGCCGCATAGAAAAAAGCGCAGCGAAGATAAATCGCAGGGGTGCTTTTGCAGGGCACATAGCATGTCATACAGGAAGGGCGTCGCGCCCATAATGCAGGTGCATTTTTCCCGCTCCAGCAGCGTCAGACATTGGGCCGGGTTGAAGATATCAAGCAGGACGCTGCGGGCGCCGATGATAAAAGGCGCGGTGACGCCATGTAAAAATCCGGTGGCGTGCGCCAGCGGAGCGGGCATCAGGATGGTATCCAGCCAGGTCAGGTTTAGCGTGGCGCAATAGGCTCGTTCGCTGGCGAGGATATTATTGTGCGTCAGCATCACCCCTTTGGGAAAACCTTCGGTACCGGAGGTGAATAACACCGCGGCAAGGCTGTCGCCCTGAGTCTGAATGTGGCGCTCCAGCGGAGGCGTATCCCGCAGGATCTGACTTAACGACACCCCGGATTCGGCGGGAGCCAGCTTATCGACGGCGATAACCTGCTGTAAATCCGGCAACTGAGGGCGCAGTGGGGCGATGACGGACGTCGGCGCGGCGTTTTTAAACCGCGTCGGCATAAATAACAGGCGCGCCTGGCATTTGTTGAGTATCCAGATGAGTTCAGCTTCGCGATAAGCGGGAAGCAGCGGAACGGATACCGCCCCGACTTTCAGACAGGCCAGATAAATAAGCGTGAATTCACACCAGCCGGGAAGCTGAAACGCCACTCTGTCTCCGGGCTGTATCCCCGCGTCGAGAAGGTAGGTCGCAACGCGCGCCGCCGCGGTATCCAGTTCCGCATAAGTATATTCGGCGCCCTGATTATCGGTTACGGCGATTTTTTCCGGCGCGGAGATGGCCGACATATGCCAGTAGTCTGCCAGCGACGCATCGCCCCAATACCCCATTTCCCGGTACTGCGTTCTGCGCGCCGGATTAAATTTGATGGTGACACTCATCAGTAGGTTCTCAGTTATATCCCGTTATCTTTCACGTTGCCGATGTCGTGGTTTCATACGTCTTGCCGGCTATTGGGTATATGCCGTCGCCGCATTTTGCTTTTTGAGATACATCGCCAACGCCCCGAACAGCAAAGGCAATGGTAGAAACAGAAAGACATCGCTGAACGACCAGTTGGCGGCCAGCATCGCGGAACCGATGCCCGCGCCGCTGATCGCCCCCAGCCGGCCGATCCCCGTGGCCCAACTGACGCCGGTCGCACGCATGAACGTGGGGTAAAAGTGGGCCGCCAGCGCATAACACCCCGGATTGATGCCGTTGATCGTGAAGCCAAGCAGCAGCACCAGTGAACATAACAACGGCAATGTTGGCATGTGCAGGCCTAATAGCAGCGCGCCGCAGGCCCCGCCCAATAGCGTCAGCGCAATGGCCCGGTGTTTCCCCCAGCGATCCATTTCCAGGCCGATGCAGAAATTGCCGGCGATGCCGCCTATCTGGAATATGGCGCCGATGATGACCGCCTGAGATAACGTCAACCCCGCATCCCTGACCATTAGTGGCAGCCAGCTCGACAGTAAATAAACGCTGAATAAACCGATAAATAGGGTGGCCCAGATAGCCAGCGTGCCGGTGGCATATGGCGCGTGAAAAAGCGATCCGATGGCGCTTTTCTGCGTGATTTGCGGTTCGGAATTGATGAATCGGGTATTGGCGTCGGCTATCTGGGGGACAAAGCGGTTAAGCAGTCGCGCTAACCGCTGTTGATATCGGGTATGCAGGACCAGAAAACGCATGGACTCAGGTAAATACAGCAGCAGGACGACGGCCAGCATCAGCGGCAGCACGCCACCGGCAAGGAACACCGAGCGCCAGCCGAAAATCTCGATCAGCCGTTCGCTCGCCAGCCCGCCGAGGGCGGCGCCGGTATTAAATCCGCAGTGGATGGCGGTCGACATATGTGAGCGGCAGCGTTTAGGCGCGTATTCGGCGACCAGCGTCGTGATGTTGGGCATAGCCGCGCCCAGGCCGAGCCCGGTAAGAAAACGAAAGATAATCAGACTGAGCAGATCCCACGACCAGGCGGAAATCAGGCTGCCGATGCCGAAAAACAACACTGAACCGACAATCAGCGTCTTACGTCCGTGGCGATCGGCCAGCGGGCCGGAAATTAATGAACCGCAGGCCAGTCCTAGCAGTCCGCTCATCATGACCGGGCCTAATTCATGGCGGGAAATTTGCCAGTCATCGATCAAGGCCGGGGCAATAAAGCCCATGGCGGTCACATCAAAACCATCGACGGCCAGCGTAATAAAACCCAGAAAGATAATCAGCCATTGTCGCGGGGTAATGGGCTGAGAATCTAAAATGGTACTGATATCAATTTGTTTTTGACCAGACATACCCATCTCCATTCGTTGTTGTTTCAGTCGATACGTCATGGTGGTGTTATTGGGTTAACGTCGTGCAATCTGTAGCTGGAGCGGGCCGTCAGCCAAAACGGTATTCGATGCCAAACGTACCCTGCGGGTACTCCCACTTCCGGATAATCGAATCACCGCACAGCACCCGGCACGTGCCGCACTCCAGGCAGCCTGCGTAGTCGAAATGAACATTGCCTTCGGCGTCCTGTTTATACAGGCCGGCGGGACAGGCGATGACCAGCTTTCTGAATTGAATCGGATCGGGCGCGTCAACCAGCAGGATATGCGGATTGCTTTCATCAACCCGGAACTTATTGACCCCCAGTTTGATATCGACATTGACATTGTTCATAGCGCACGTACTCCATTGAACCCATCTTTCAGCAGATTGAGCAGGCCGACCTGTCTGCTGCGGGACCAGATTTTGGCTAAAACGGATTGACTGGGTTGGCCGTCAATGACGAATAAGTCGGACATCAGGTCGGCGGCCATGCGCGGGTATTGGTTGAATAAACGCGGGTTTTCCATAAAGGCCGGCAGCTTGCGGTAACGATGCATATCCTGCAAAACGAAGCTCTGTTCCAGCTGCCGCCTATAGCCCATCAGGCCGTCGGCGCTGAAATCCTGCGTCTGTTTGGCATTGATCGCGGTGATGGCGGCGGCTTCCGCCGAGGCGATAGCCAGATCCATACCGCGCACGGTATAGCCCAGATTCAGGCAGAGGCCGGCAGCGTCTCCGACGATCATTACGCCATTGCCGACCATCCGGGGCAGCATCGACATTCCGCCTTCCGGCACCATGTGCGCGGAGTATTCCTGCAACGTTCCCCCCTGAATAAGCGGACGGATGACAGGGTGGCGTTTAAAATCCTCCAGCATTTGCGGCACGCTTTTATGTGCTCTTTCGATATTCCCCAGCCCGCAAACCAGCCCGAGAGAAAGCGTGTCGCGGTTGGTATAAAGGAATCCGCCGCCCAGCAGTCCATCCGAGGGCGAACCGGCAAACAGCCAGGCCGTCCCTTCGCCGGAAGGTAAATTAAAGCGGTCTTCCAACTGTGATTGCGGCAGTGAGATCAGTTCCTTAACGCCAACCGCCAAGTGGTGTGGAGAAGGCGGCGGCACCAGACCGATATCGCGGCCAAGCAGGGAGTTGACGCCATCCGCCAGGATGACGATATTGGCCGCCAGCGTATCGTCGCCCGCCTGTACGCCGGTGATCCTGTCGCCCTCTTTAAGCAGGGCGTCAACCCGGACGCCGGCAATAAACTGTGCGCCTGCGCCTTCCGCTTTTTCCATCAGCCACGGGTCAAACTCACTGCGCAACACCGTGTAGGAGTTTTGCAGCGGCTGGTCTGGCTGCTCGGTATGAAAGTCCAGCGTGACGGCGCTTTCTGCGGTTAAAAATGAAACTTTTTCCCGCGTGACTTTCCTTTCAATGGGCGCTTCCCGGGCGAAGCCGGGCATGATTTTTTCCAGACTGTGGGCATAAAGACGCCCGCCGGTCATGTTTTTGCTGCCGGCCGCATTGCCGCGCTCTATCACCAGTACATCCAGCCCGGCTTTGGCCATCACGTAGCTGGCGATGCATCCGGCGACGCCGGCACCGACCACGATGGCATCGAATTTTTCTTCCGACATTAGTTCTGCTCCCTGGCCGCGACCGTTTTTGTGCGGGCGGACTCTTATTATTAGCGGCTTAGCCGTTCAATTAAGGCTGGTACGACCTTGTAGATATCCCCGACCAGGCCATAGTCGGCGTACTGAAAAATTGGGGCGTTTTTGTCTTTGTTGACGGCGACGATGGTTTTGGCGCCGTTTCCGCCGACCATATGTTGAATCTGCCCGGAAATGCCGAGCGCCAGATAGAGATCGGATTTCAGCAATACGCCGGAAACGCCGATATAGCGTTCGCGCTCCATCCAGTGTTCGCCTTCGGCGATCGGTCGTGAACAGCCCACCTCGGCCTGAAGAAGCGCCGCCAGATCCTGCACCATGCGCAGATCGTTCTGCGCCGCCAGTCCTCGCCCGATGCCCACCACGCGTTTGGCTTTACTCAGGTCTACGCTGCTGGCGGGTTTTCCCCGCCGTTCCAGGCAAACGATTTCCTGGCGGGGCGTGATGTAGCCCTTCTCTGTCACCAGACAGGCGTGCTGCGTATTTTCCGGCAATGGTTCAAACACGCCGGGAGAGACGGTGGCGATAACCAGCGGCGTGGCGATGCGTTCCCGGCCAAAGGCCAATCCGCCGTACATCCGGTGTTCGGCGCAGATCCCGCCGGATTCGATACTCAGGGCGGTGACATCGTTAACCAGCGCGGCATCAAGCTGGATACTCAATCTGGCGCCCAGCGCCTTACCGCGTTTGGTGGCGGCCAACAGGATGAGCGTGGTCGGTGGTGGATTGGTTTGCTCAAGCGTATGATTTATCGTCGCGGCAATGGTTTCCGCATAATTTTCTATCCGCTGTAGCGCCGACATCTCGCCCAGCCAGTACAGAGTATCCGCCGCGCCCAGCCGCCGAATGTGTTCGACGCCGTCGGCGTTGACCGCCAGCGCCGTAACCTGTTCTCCCAACTGGCGGGCGCCGGCCAGCAGTTCGGCATAGCGATCGTTCTTATCGCTGAACACCCATACGTTAGTCAGTTTATTCATCATGATTTCCTCTCTAGTTCAGCGCCTTACTCAGGTAGTCGGCCAGTTGGCTGACGCTTTCGGGTGAGTCATCTTCAATAATGATGTGTTTGCGCGCGGTCTGAGCCGGCGCAAAGACGCTGACCAGTTCGCTGTGAGGAGGCGAGGGCGTCCAGCCGATGTCATCCGGGCGCCATTGCGTCACGGTTTTTTTCCCCGCGCCCAGAATGGCTTTCATTGAAGGGATCTTCGGCACGTTAATATCGGAGGTGACGCACAGCACGGCTGGCAGCGGGACTTCCAGCACTTCCACCTCATCTTCCAGCGATCGCTCAATCCTGACGCTGCGCCCTGTCACGCTGAGATGGCTGACGGCGTTCAGAGTGGGTAACTGAAGCATTTCCCCCACCAGCAGGCCGACCTGTTGGGCATACATATCGCCGGAGCCTTCACCGAATAGCATCAGATCGAATTCGATCTTACTGGCGGCGGCGGCCAATACCTGCGCGGTGTCGTAAGGCAGGGCGCGTTCCAGGCGTTCGTCCTGCACCAGATAAAGCTCGTCGGGGCCGCGGGATAATAGATCCTTGCGAATTTTGGAGTTTTCCAGCCGCTTACCGCCGACGCTGAGCGCGGCGATCCGATCGCCATCGCCGGCGAGCTGAACCGCCGCTTCCAGCGCATTCAGGTCGAACTGGCTGATCTTGGCGTCGGCGCGATCAAAATTCAGCGTTCTCTCAGGCGTGATCACAATGTCCTGTTCTTCGGGCACCAGCTTGCAACAGGTGATGATTTTCATTATTCCCCCTATCGGCTTTCATACTGTTTCAGGATCTGGCGGGCGGAGATATACACCATGATTTCATCGGTGCCCCCGCCAATGCGATTTACCCTGGTATCCCGCCAGAATCGGGAAATACGGCTGTCGTCGGTGTAGCCCAGACCGCCCATGATTTGCATAGCGTCATCGATCACCTCGCAGGCAGACTGCGCGCAGTAAATCTTGCACATCGGTGAGGAAAGGCGCATGGGTAAACCGCTGTCGCACTCCCAGGCCACCCGGTATACAAAGTTCTTCATATTCTGGATTTTGATGGCCATCTGGGTGAGTTTGAGTTGGATCATCTGGAACTGGCCGATGGGTTTGCCGAACTGGATGCGCTGATTGGCGTAGCGGGCGGCATCTTCAAAAGCGCATTCGGCAACGCCGAGAGAGTGTGCGGCAATCACCAGACGCTCAATCTCAAAGTTTTCCATCATATGGATGAAGCCGTAACCTTCGCGGCCCACCATATCGCTTTCCTCCACTTCCACGTTATCGAGGAAAACCTCGCAATTGCTAACCATATGCCAGCCAACTTTGTGCAGATCGTTGCGTTTTACGCCGGGAGCGTTGGGGTCCAGCCACCATAAGGTAAAGCAGCGTTTGGGATCGTCCGGTTCGGGATTGCGCGCCAGCACCAGCATGTAAGGGTAATTTTTAGCGCCGGTAATAAAGGTTTTCTGTCCGTTCAGGTAGACCTTGCCGTTTTTACGCGTGTAGGTGGTGGCAATGCGGTTGTTGTCTGAGCCGGCCTGCGGTTCGGTAAAGGCCAGCGAGTAGGCGGGAATACCCGACAGACCAATTTCGGCCGTTTTCGCCAGCTGTTCCGGGTTGCCGAAGCGCTGCATATTATGAATGCACTGCCCTTCGGTCATGATGTAGGCGGGCGCCCCCATCCGGGCGATCTCTTCCAGCACCAACACCTGAGTCAGCATATCGGCGGGAACGCCGCCCAGTTCCTCTGGTATTCCCAGCAGACCGATGCCGCTTTCCGCCAATGCGGAAAAGAATTCATGGGGAAACTTGCGCGTTTCATCGCAGGTTTTGAAATACTCTTCAGGAAAATCGCGGCTGATAAGCTCGCGGATACTGGCGAGCAGCAGTTCCTGTTCTTCGGTTAGCAAAAAGTCCATGATTGCTCCTGATGATTACTGGCCTGGAAGTCCATAACGTCTCCTCATTAAAGGCTGTCGTGGGATATATTCCCTTTATCATTTTCAATGAATATTTTTTCGTTATTGCCGTTATTCATTGAATACGGTTATTTATGGCGATGGATATTTTCAGTGGGTTTTTAATGGCTTTATTTTCTGGTACCAGGCGAGCATAGAATAACTATTGTCGCTTAGGTATAGACAATCATGACAATTACTTGGACAAAATAGACATTTCTTTTTTTATGAGATAAGGGATATATAGCATTGCTGTGAATTTTAATTATATTAATTAACATTGATTTAACCTTGCATGGTGTAAATACACATTGCGAATAAATATTGATCTCTCTCGCAAAAACAGGAATGAATCATAGAAATAAATATTTAATACAAAAGTGTTTATTTTTTAACTTGTTGTTTTTTAGTTGTTTTAATTTTCTTCTTTCAAGGGTGTTTATCGCGATGTTCGATTTGTCCTGTGATTAGTTGAAAATGTCAATGTTTAAATGACACATCCTGTTCCTATAATCTGATTATCGCCAACCATGCAGCGAATTATTTACGGAGAATAAACGCCTCGCAATGCGTGGAAACGATTAAATACCAATTTAATCACCATCATAACTTTCGTATTCACTCAATGATAAATAGAAGGTGGTATATGGCCATATTATCGCAACAAGAACTGGATGCCTTGAAGAAAAAAGTCCGTAGAGTGACAGAAACCGATCTTGAAGAATTGCAGCTGGAAGTGGAAAGAACCAATGTCTTTCCCGAAGCCTATTATGATGTGTGCCGTAAAAATGATTTATTCCGCCTGGCTATCCCTGAGGAATATGGCGGCCTGGGACTGAATTGCGAACAGTTTTTCTCGGTTATGGAAGAGTTCTGCCGCGGGCCGGGCGGCATGCGGATGAATCTGCATCACGCCAACGGCCTGAACTGGCGCATTCTGCGCGATCATGGCGCAGAGGATTTAAAAGCCCGCTGGCTGCCGTTGCTGGCGAATAAAGACGCCTACATCAACTTCGCATTAACAGAAGCCGACTGCGGCTCCGGGGCGGACATTCGTACTACCGCGGTCCGAAAAGGCGACAAATATATCCTTAATGGTTCAAAAACGCTGATCTCCCATACTGACATTTCGGATGCCAGCTACGTCATTGCCGTCACTGATGAAAATAAACGCAAAAAAGGCGGCCTGACCGCTTTCCTGATCGAAACCAATTCGCCGGGTTATTACATCGATCCCATGCCGCACATGATGGGATGCCGCGGCGCTGGCCACGCTTATCTGCGCTTTGAAAACTGTGAGGTTCCCGCGCACAACATTATGGGGAAAGAGGGCGATGGGCTGGATATTTTCATGGATGCGCTGGCGCACTCCCGCGCCATGATCGCCGTCACCTGTCTGGGCATGTCCCAACGCTTTCTGGAACTCGCCATCGCGCGGGCCAAAGATCGTGTGACGTTCGGTAAACCGCTGGTCGCGCGCCAGGCCATCCAGCAGACCATTGCCGACATGGGAACGCAGGTCCATGCGCTGCGCGTGATGTTGCAGGACTGTGCCCGGAAGTTCGATCGCGGCGAGGATATCGAAATGGTCTCCGCCATGTGCAAGCTGCACGGCATTGATACCGTGCGTACCGTATCGGATAGCTGCCTGGAAATCTTCGGGGGGATTGGTTATTTCGAGGATAACCCCTACGGACCGGTCGAAAGAATGTACCGCGATGCCAGAGCGTTATGGTTTGAAGAAGGACCGCGCACCGTTCAGCGGCTGACGATTGCCCGCCCGTTGATTGCCAGCGCCGGCGTTATTGCGTGATGCCTCGGTAGCAGCGTCATCATCACCGATCACAATGGCTGCATCTCGTGGCGTCATCGCTGGTGTAGCCATTTTCGTTTTATCGCGGGAGTGGCATATGAGTACATCAATTGGTAATACACGCTGGAACATCGTGGTTCTGCTGATCATTGATTATTTTGTCATGTTTGTCGCCAGAAGCAGTATGTCCATGTGCGGGCCTGCATTAATGCAGCAGTATGGTTGGAACGCAACGGAGTTCGGTTGGGTATCCACCGCCTTTTTTATCGGCTATGCCGTAACCATGTTGCCCGCCGGGGCGCTGGCCGACCGCTTTGGCGGCGGCGTTGTGCTGGTGACCGGTACCCTGTGGTGGGCGCTGTTCACCTTTTTAACCCCCTTTGGCTCGACGTTGGGGATAATGATGTTGCTGCGTATTCTGGTGGGCATCGGGCAGGGCGTGCTGGTGCCGGCGAATTTCTCACTGCTGGCCAACTGGGTGCCGAAAAATGAATCCGGTAAGGCCACCGGATTATTACAGGTAGGCTGTCCGGCGGGTATTGCCGCTTCGATGGTGTTTTCCGCCTGGATTATTCAGACCTGGGGTTGGCAAATGGCGTTTTACGTCGTTTCCCTGCCGGGCATTCTGTGGTGCCTGCTCTGGTGGCGGTTAGGTAAAAATCGGCCGGAGCAGCATCCCCATATCACGCACGCCGAGTTGTCTTATATTCAGGCCGGGCAAAAGATCGCTCCACCCGCCGGCGTTTCATCAAGCAACACGGACGGCGTACCGGTACTCAGTAAGCGCGATATCTTTTCCACGCCCTCGGTCTGGGGATGTTCGCTGTGCTATTTCTGCACCAACTATCTTTTCTTTCTGTTTATGACCTGGCTGCCCACCTATTTTGCCATGGGGCGGGGGATTGACCTGAAACAGAGCGCGATTTACTCCATGCTGCCGTATCTGGTGGCGATTTTCGCTTATCCGCTGGGCGGTCTGGTGGCCGATAGCGCTTCTCAGCGCTTCGGGCAAAATTTTGGCAGGAAGCTATCGCCGATTCTCGGGCTGCTGCTGGCCGGGCTGTTTTTAATTCTGGGAACGCGCGCCGGCAGCCTGTGGAGCGCCGCCGGATTGATCTCCGCTTCCAACTTCTTTTTGTGTTTCACCATGGCATCGCATTTCTCTATCCCGATGGTTTTTTCCCAGAAAAATACCGGCGTACTGGTGGGGCTGAACGGCGTGTTTGGCACGGCTGCCGGTATTCTTTCGCCGGTATTTTCCGGTTTAATCATTGATATCACAGGAAAATATGAATACGCCCTGTACCTCGGCGCGACGGTCGCCATCGTCGGCGCCCTGATCATTCTCATGGTACGTATTCAGCCAATCGAAAAAAGGGATCATCCGGTGGTTCATCAAACGCTGAGAATGTAACTGTTTGATAGTTTAATAAAATCCAGATTATCTACTGAGTGAAGGAGTAAATATCATGAGACCATTGGAGGGAGTGAAAGTCGTCGATCTGACATCCTTTCTGGCGGCGCCCACGGTGCCCCGTATTCTGGGCGACTGGGGGGCGGATGTGATCAAGATCGAACCGCCGGCCGGGGATCCCGGCCGGACGCAGGCGTCGGTTTTCAATATGCCCTATAGCGATGAGGAAAATCCGGCATTTGATATTGCCAATGCCAACAAGCGATTCCTGTGCCTTAACCTGAAAAACGATCGGGCAAAATCGGTCGCTTATAAAATTCTGGCGACGGCGGATGTCATTGTGACCAACTATCGGACGAAAGCGCTGGAGCGTCTGGGTTTCTCTTATGACGAGTTGCACCTGCGTTTCCCCGAACTGATCTTCGCGCAGATCCTCGGCTACGGAGAGCAGGGCCCGGAGAAGGATACGGCGGGATTTGACGCCACCGCCTACGTATGCCGTGGCGGGATCCTTGGCTCCACCAATGAACGGGGCGAAACGCCGATCAATTCGGTGAATGGTTTCGGTGATTTTCAGGCTTCGATGTGTCTGGTCTCGGGCATTTGCGCCGCGCTGCTGGCACGCGATAAAACGGGTAAAGGCGATAAGGTCACCGTGAGCCTGCATCATACGGCGTTGTTTATGATGAGTATTGCCGTGGTGTCGGCTCAGTATGGCAACCGCTATCCGAAATCCCGCCGTGAAGTGGCAAACCCGTTCAACAATACCTATCAAACCAAAGACGGTCGCTGGATGGTGATTTGTATTCCCGAATATGACCGCTTTTTTAATAAATTCATGACATTGCTCGGGAGGGCGGATCTGGTGGACAGCCCTGACTTCTGCCGGATTGATGAGGTCAACCGCCATGAGCGCAACCGGGCAATCATTGACATCATCAGTGAGCAGATCGCTCAGAAAACGCTGAGTGAGATGATGGTCATGCTTAAGCAAAACGATTTTGCCCATGAGAAAGGTTATACGCCCGATGAGATCCTGGAAGATGAACAGGCATGGGCGAATGACTGTCTGCGTCAGGTGACTTACCCCACGGGAAACCAACGGGTGTTGACCACGCCGCCGGTGAATATCGGAAAAATGGGGCCGGCTCGTATTATTCCGTCGCGGGCGCTGGGCTATCACTCCCGGCAAATTCTTTCCCAGTATGGTTATTCGGCAGCAGAGATTGATAGCCTGGGCGCCGAGGGGGCGGTGATCCTTCATTCTCAGTCAGAACCTGTTGAATAATATGGCCATACGGGCAGCGAATGTTTGCATGAATACGATAGATAGCCTGTCACGCGTTACGAGCTACGGCAGCGAAACGTTATTCGTTGCCCTGGACGCGCCATATTTCGTCTAAGCCAATGGTCCACGTGTTCGTGGGTGGAAAGATGAAGCAAACTGATAAATTGCGGCGATAACGTCACTGCCTTGATCCGCCAGTTCAAACGACAGAGGTCCCTACTGTATTCGAGATAATCAATCGAAAGATCGGACAGATTTAAGGGGAACGCTGATGGCGACCACCATTCCCGCCTATGCCTTATATGGCGAACAATCAGAACTGAGCTGGGAAAATTTCTTTAATGTCGAAAACATTTCTTATCGTTCAAAAGTCTATAACTGGAAGGTGAATCCACACTTACATGAATCATTAATTCAGGTGCTGTTTATTCAACAAGGGCAGGTTGATGTTTTACTCAACTGCGCCCGTTTAACGGCGGTTTCTCCCTGCCTTATCCTGGTGCCCGCGCAGACCGTTCATGCCTTTCATTACACGCCGGACACCGAGGGATTAACCATTACCGCCTCTCAGAAGCCACTGGAATCAATGGCAAACCTGCTGGCGCCGAGTCTGATGAAACTGATTCACAAGCCGTGCGTTATCGCGCTGGATGAAACGGCGGGCGACAAAAAAACGGTGCTGGGTTTTTACAAAGCCATGCTGCGCGAACTTCGCGTGCCGACGGTCAACCAGACGGCGATGTGTATGTCGTTGTTTACCTCGCTATTTATTTATATCTCGCGCATTAGCCATTTGTCGCTGGAGCAGCGGGAGCTGGCCACCTGTTCACGCAAGTCCGTGCAGATTAATAAGTTCCTGCGTAGTGTGGATCGACAATTCCGGCTACGGCTTTCAGTGAATGACTATGCCTGTGAAATGGGCATGTCTCCCGGCCACCTTTCCCGGCTGTGTCGTATTGCTCTGGGGCGGTCGAGCCTGGATGTGATCAATATGCGGGTGGTGCAGGAGGCGCAGCGTGAGTTGGTGTATACCGCGAAAACCATCAAACAGCTGGCGGCGTCGCTGGGGTTTAACGATGAAGCCTACTTTACCCGTTTTTTTCATAAGCATACCGGCGTCAGTCCGAAACAGTTTCGCGAACTGGCGGTGCAGCAAATTGCCCTGTCGGAGGAGTTGCCGACGGCCGACGAGCCGTCTGACAAATCCGCTTCACAGGATGATTACGCGCAAGAGGACGACAACGTGAAAACGACGTAATTAACGGGAATGTCCGGAAATTAATGCTGCGAGGTATAAAGAAAACCCCGAGGGTATCACCTTCCCGGGGGGCGTAGCGTATGGTCTGACGCGCAATACGCCGTTAACTGGCCGAACTGGAAATTTTACTGCCCAGTTTTTCCACATCCTGACCAAAACCGCGCGCGGTATTACAACCGCTCAATACCGAGGCTATCAGCAGCGATGCTATGAGTAATTTTATATATTTCATTATCGTCACCAGCAGATTCAACATGTGTACACTTTGTCATAACCGTACGCGGAAATTCAATCTCAGGAAGCTGAAAACGCTGACATTTATCAAAATATTCTCACCGGCGTCAGCGTGTGACTCGGCGGCGTTTTCATCGTCCCCAGTTTTGCTATATCCATCCAATATTGCGCACAGCGTCTTGCGGCGTCAGCTTAATTCCTTTGTTGTTGCGCCCGCACTTTATCCCGGACTTTTTGCAGAAACTCATCGCGATTCCATTCCTGTGGCTCCCCGCTAGTTAATCCGTCGGCAACCAGATTACGCAATTTTTGCAGGTCGGACTCAGCCTGCTTTTCACGCAGCAGGCGTAATGCCTCCCGAATGACTTCACTCTGTGTACGGTAGTCGCCGGACTCGACCAGCGACTCTACGTAGTGGCGAAGTTCGTCTCCAAGATCAATTGTCATCGTTCTGGCCATAAATACCTCTGCTGTGGAAGTAAGATTTATTCTTACAAAAGATACCTAAAAATAAAATCCCAATCCAGTACTAAGAAAATGGTATTTGAGGGCGCAGGGCAAGGCGGAGAGAATGAAAATGGAAAGCGGTTCGCAGAATATGACGGCTAACCGCTTGGCAATGAAAAGTCTTTCCGCGGGTGAGCGGTTATTCCGTCAGAAACAGTTCCAGCAACGAGTTCAGAAACAGTTTGCCATGCTCGGTAATCTGCCAGTGGTCGGCGGTCTCAATCAGGTAGCCCTGTGCCAGCGCCTGATCCAACTGCGGTCGAATCACGCTTTCATCCAGCCCGGTATAGGCGGTGAAATCGCCGCGCGGGGCGGCTTCCAACAGGCGAAAACGGTTCATAAAGAATTCGAAAGGCCGGTCTTCATTCGCCACCTCATGCTGTTTATCCAGATAGTTACCCTGCATATAGCCGCGCGGGTGGCGGGTTTTCACCGTGCGCAGAATGCGCCCGTCGCTGAAGGTCAGTTTACCGTGCGCGCCACAGCCGATGCCCAGATAATCGCCAAAGCGCCAGTAGTTCAGATTGTGCCGGCACTGATAACCCGGTTTGGCATAGGCCGAGGTTTCGTATTGCTGATAGCCTGCGGCGCTCAGCAACTGATGGCCCTGCTCATAAATATCCCACAGCGCGTCATCATCCGGCAGTTTTGGCGGGCGTGAGCTGAACAGCGTGTTGGGCTCGATGGTCAGTTGATACCACGACAGATGGGGAGGATTGAGCGCAATCGCCTGACGCAGATCGTCCAACGCATTTTCCAGCGACTGATCCGGTAGCCCGTGCATCAGGTCGAGGTTAAAACTGCGTAATCCCAGACCAGCGGCCAGATGAGCGGCGCGTTTGGCTTCTTGCGGACCGTGAATGCGGCCCAGACGGGTGAGCTTTTGCGCATCGAAACTTTGCACGCCGATGGAAATCCGGTTGATGCCTGCCCGCTGGTAGCCGCTGAAACGATCGGCCTCTACTGTCCCCGGATTGGCTTCCATGGTGATTTCGGCATCGGGCGTTAGCGTCAGTCGCGCCCGTACGCCATCCAGCAGCGATTGCATGGCTTCCGCGCTCAGCAGACTGGGCGTGCCGCCACCGATAAAAATGGAATGCAGCGGGCGGTTGCCCGCCAGCGGCAGATCGGCATCAAGGTCGGCCAGCAAGTGTTCAACATATTCCTGATGCGGCACATCGCCTTTCAGCGCATGTGAATTGAAATCGCAATAGGGGCATTTTTGTACGCACCAGGGAATATGAATGTACAGACTGAGCGGCGGCAGTTTAAGCATGACGCAGGGCATCCAGCAACAGACGCAGCGCCTGACCGCGGTGAGATCGCGCGTTCTTCTCTTCACGGGTGAGTTCGGCGGCCGTTTTGCCCAGCTCCGGTACGAAGAAGATCGGATCGTAACCAAAACCGCCGACGCCGACGGGGTTATGCATCAGCACGCCTTTCCAGCTACCGTGACATACCAGCGGAGTGGGGTCTTCCGCATGACGCAGATAAACCAGTACGCAGTGGAAGCTGGCGCCGCGCCGTTCGTCGGGCACCTCTTTCAGGGTATGCAGCAGCTTGTCCAGATTCTGCCGATCGCTGGCATCCACCCCCGCGTAGCGCGCGGAATAAATACCCGGCGCGCCGCCTAATGCCTCCACCGCCAGCCCGGAGTCGTCGGCGATGGCGGGCAAACCGGTAATCTGAGCGGCGTGGCGCGCCTTGAGGATCGCATTCTCAATAAATGTCAGGCCCGTTTCTTCGACGGAATCGACCCCCAGCTCCGTTTGGGCCACGATATCCAGCCCAAAATCCGCCAGCAGACTGGCGAGTTCACGCACCTTACCGGGATTACCGGTAGCCAAAACCACTTTTTGCATTCCTGTTTTCCTGCGTCTTTATTGAATCAGTTCCGCGACTTCCGCCGGGATGGTTTGCGGGTTGATGATTTTAATCTGTTTATGCCGACCGAGTTCACCTTTTTCAATAATGACCAGACTTTTGGCGACCCGGAACTGTTTGGCGAGGAATTTGGTCAGATGGGCATTTGCCTGCCCATCGACCGGTGGGGCGGTGATGGCGACTTTCAGTTCGTCGCCGTGCAGTCCGATAATCTGGTCACGACTGGCTTTCGGCTGTATATACAGCCGAATGATCAGATCGTCGTTATGGCGGGTGATGGCGCTCACAGCAAGAACCACAATCCCGGAAACAGATCCATACCCAGATAATTGAGCATATACAGGATCAGGATCACCACCATGGCGGAGAAATCGATACCGCCCATCGCCGGGATAATGCGGCGGATCGGCGCCATAAAGGGTTCCGTCAACTGGTGCAGCAGATACTCAATGGGGCTGCGGCCCTGACTGATCCAGCTCATCAGCGAGCGAATGATCACCACCCAGAAAATCAGATAGCCCGCGGATTTAATCAGGGAGATCAGACCGACCAGCAGATTCATCGGGCTGAGCGATAGCGCCCCCACCTGAATCAGCAACAGCAAAGGATATTTGATGGTGGTCAGAATAAACGCCAGCAGTAGCGATGCGCTATCAATCGGGCCCAGTGACGGCAAAATACGACGTAGCGGGCCGACAATCGGCTGAGTAATTTTTACCACGAATTGCGACAAAGGATTATAGAAGTCGCTGTGCGACCACTGCATCCAAATGCGCAACAGCAATACCATCACGTAGAGGTCGACCAGCGTCTTGACCAGAAAAGTCAGGGTAAGCATAGATACATCAGTTCCTTATTAAAGAGAGTAAACGGGCGGATGATTAGCGCGTTGCATTAAAATAGCTGTTCCATTTCCTGTGCGCGGTTGACCGCAGCCTGCATGGCCTCTGCCACCGTTTGCGTCAACTGGCGTTCGTTAAACACCCGCAGCGCTTCCGCCGTGGTGCCGCCTTTGGACGTCACATTTTCCCGTAGCGTTGACAGCGGCGTCCCGGGATTGGCCTCCACCAGCGCGGCGGCGCCGGAAGCCGCCTGCTGTACCAGCAGGCGCGCCGTCTCCTCATCGAATCCCTGGCGAATCGCTTCCTGTTGCATGGCTTCCATAAACAGGAAGAAATACGCGGGCGCGCTGCCTGCGGCGGCGATAACGCCGTTAATGCCGGATTCATTCCCGACCCAGCATACTTTGCCAACGCTTTTCATCAGTTCGGCGGTGAATGCCCGATCGGTTTCGCTAACGATCGCCGGCGCATACAGTCCGCTCATGCCTTTCCCTACCAGTGACGGTGTATTCGGCATAATGCGCACGATATTCAGCTTCTCGTCTAACAGCGCCTTAAAACGGGCAATACTGATCCCGGCGGCAATCGACAGCACCAGTTTGCCAGTGAAATCCACCTGCTGGCGTAATGGTTCACATACGGTTGCCATCATCTGCGGCTTGACGGCCAGAACAATAACATCCGCCTCCTGCGCGCAGCGCACGTTATCAGCACTGCTGGTTACGCCATATCTGGCCGCCAATACATCACGATTCCTGCCGGAAGGCGCGCATACGCTGATATTGCCGGCGGGGTAACCCCCTTCAATTAATCCGGCGATAATGGCCTGTGCCATATTACCGGCGCCTATAAACACTATTTTACGTTGCTGCATCTGAATTCTCGCTGATTACCGTTATTCCGTTAAGACCGTATCTCGGTGACGGGCTCTGATTAATGATGACGAATCAGGCTGCCGAATAGTCGCGCGCACCGAAAATAGCCGTACCGATTCTCACCAGTGTACTTCCTGCTGCAATCGCCGCCTTCATATCATCGGTCATCCCCATCGACAAGGTATCGATATGGGGATGATGTAAGGCTAACTGCTGAAACAGGTCGGTCATTTGCCGGAAAACGGCCAACTGACGTTGATAATCCGTTTCCGGGGCCGGAATAGCCATCAAACCACGTAGCCGCAGATTCGGCAACGCCGCCACGCTGGCGGACAGTTCCGCTAATTCATCGACCATAATGCCGGATTTACTTGGTTCATTGCTGATATTGATTTGTAACAGCACATTCAGCGGCGGCAGCGCTGTCGGGCGCTGTTCGCTCAGACGCTGGGCGATCCGCAGACGATCCACCGTGTGGAACCAGTCGAAATTTTCGGCTACCAACCGACTTTTGTTCGACTGTAACGGACCGATAAAGTGCCATTCCAAATGCGTTTCCGGCTGGTTTTCCCGGAAGTAACGAATTTTGTCCACGCCTTCCTGAACATAATTCTCGCCAAATGCCCGTTGTCCGGCGCGGATTGCTTCTTCGATAGCCGTCACAGGTTTGGTTTTACTGACTGCAAGCAGCGTAATGTCCTCTGGCGCCCTTGCGCACTGCCGCGCGGCCGTTGAGATCTGCTGCCGAATGTCCTGTAGGTTCTGTTGGATAGTGGTCATAGTCGTTCAGGAGATTAATCTATGGATGTGGGTGAATGGGTGGCGCTTAGTGTAAAACATAATGCCTCGGATCTGCACCTGTGTAGCGGACATCCTCCGGTATGGCGTATTGATGGTCGGCTACGGTTTGAAAATACCTTACCATGTTTATGTTCCGAACAGCTGGAACAATGGTGTGCGGCGTGGCTTGAGCCGGTTCAGCAACAGCAGTTGCGGCAGTCAGGGCAGGTTGACGGCGCGCTGACGCTGGTGGATGGGCAGCGCCTGCGGGTTAACGTCTTTCGTCAGCGTCACGGGCTCTCCATCGCGCTGCGGCTTATCCCATCGTCCGGTTTTTCACTGGATGCGCTGCGGGCGCCGCGGATTCTTTCGGATCTGCTTGAACGGAAGGATGGGTTGATTTTAGTCACGGGCGCGACGGGGAGCGGGAAATCCACCACGCTGGCCGCCATGATCGGCGCCTTGAACGAACGGCATCCCCGTCATGTCATCACGCTGGAGGATCCGATCGAGTTTATCCATACCAGCCGGCAATGTCTGATCCAGCAGCGGGAAATCGGTCAGCATAGCGTGTCGTTTGCGCAGGCTCTTCGCGCGGCACTGCGGGAGGACCCCGATGTTATCTTACTGGGGGAACTGCGTGATACCGAGACCATCCGGCTGGCGCTGACCGCGGCGGAAACGGGCCATCTGGTGTTCGCCACCCTGCATACCCGCGGTGCGGCGCAGGCGGTCGACCGGCTGGTGGATGTGTTTCCCGGTGAAGAAAAAGCCTTTGTCCGTAGCCAACTGGCGGCATGTTTACAGGCGGTGGTGGCGCAGCGGTTGCTGCCGATGGCATCGGGCGGACGTGTCGCACTATTTGAGGTGCTGACGGCAACGGCCGCCGTCGGTAACCTGATTCGGGAAGGAAAACATCATCAGTTGCCGAGTCTGATTCAAACGGGGACGGCGGCGGGTATGCAGACGTTTGAGCAAAGTCATTTACAGCGCTGCCGGGAGGGGTTGCTGTCCGAATCCGGCGAGGTGGCTACATGATGTCGCATGATAAAAAAGTCCCCGCAGAGCGGGGACAACCTAACGACTACAGAGAACAGGGAATTTTCCCATGAAAAAGCGTCATGATACACGGATGGCGGTTATTGGCTGCCCGCCAACGCTTCCGTTAATGCCAGCATGGTGAGGGATTGTCCGTAAGCGCGTTGTTTAATGGCAATGCGGCGATAGTGATCCAGATCGGCGCCAACCGATGTGCCTGCCGATACATCCGCAACTTCGCCTTGTGCATTGATGCGGCTAAGCAGTGCATCAACCCCTTTCCAGGCAGCATCCTGATAACGTTCGTCCAGCAAACCCAGGCGTATTCCCTTCAGCAGTGCGTAGGTGAAACCGGCGGTGCCGGAGGCTTCCAGATAGCTGTCCGGATGATTGAGCAACGTATGCCACATGCCGCTTTCATGCTGATATTTCACCGCCGCGTCGGCCTGACGGCGGAAGGTGTTGAGGATCATCTGGTAGCTGGCGTCCTGCGTATCCAGCATCTCCAGAAAATCGACGGTACTGATTGCTGCCCAGCCGTTGCCTCGACCCCACAGGGCCGCGCCGTAGTTGCCTGGCCCGTTAAAACTCCAGCCATGCATCCACAGTCCGGTTTGGCGATCGATCAGATACTTGATGTGGAGTAAGAACTGATAAGAGACTTCCTCGCGATAGTCCGGGCGATTCAGGTAAGCACCCGCACGGGCATAAAACAGGCCGCTCATGAACAAGGTATCGACCCAAAGCTGCTCTTCATTCAGGTGGTCGCTGGTACAGTGGGTAAAACCATTTTCCTGGGTGCGCAACAGCTGGTTTTCAATCCAACCGGCATATTCACGGATCAGGGCGTCATGTTGGCGATCCTGCTGTGTAATGCCCATGGTGGTGAGCGTTAGCATCGGCGCCATACGGTTGATGTTTTTTTCTGGCAGCCCTTCCTCAAGACGGCGTTGATACCAGCCGTGAATATAGTCCAGGTAGTGCGGTTTTCCTGTTACCTGATAGAGACGCCAGATACCGTAGATCCCGACGCCTTGCGACCAGTCCCAGTTTTCAATGGAGAGATCGGAGGCAATGACTTTCAGTTTCTTTAATGCCTGATCGTCGGTGCGAACGGTAATAATCTCATTAAATAACAGATCCAATTTTTCATTTATTTGTTGTTTGCTATCAGCCGGCATTTTTTTCTCACGTTTTTGTAAAATGAAATGGGTGAACGGCAGCATTTGTCATCGCTGGTTTTTGTCATGAAACGGTAGCGGAACATCGATATGCATCGGCGTTCCGCTGTCGCATTACATGATCCTTTTTAAAATCCGCGCTCCGCTTCTCGGGAAGGACTGCGCGACCTCTTCCAGAGTCATCTGTCCATAATCATACTTTTGCAAATGTTCTAAAAACGCCGCCAGCAGCTGCGGATTTTCCATATAGGGCGAAGGAGGAATATCACCATACAGCGATTCTACCTGTTTGAGCCCTTGAACCGGAAGCTGATCGGGGTTGATCGTGCCATCCGCCATTAACTGGGCAACCGCGGCCTGGCTTAGCGGCACGCCGCGCTGTAACTCCATCGCTTTAACCCCTTCAGGGGAATTCAGCATGAAGTCGATAAGCTGCGCGGCTTCCTGCGGGTAACGGGTATTCTTGCCAATGGAGAACATCATCGCGGGCTTGAAGAAAATGCCGCTGTCATGCGCACCCGCCAGCATTGGATACGGGCCGACTTCCAGTGTCGCCGGCGCTTTTAGGCTACTGGAAAAGGTGTTATCGGTACTCCAGGTGTGTACGCCGCCGATTTTCCCTCCCAGCCAGTGTGGTATTTCCCAGGCGTTGGCTTTGCCATAAGCGGCAAAAAATTTCATAGACGGAATCACATGATTGTCGACCAACTTTTTATACAGGCCAAAATATTCCTGCCACTCTTGTGGCGTAAAGGCGAAGGTCTGGTTTTTTTCATCAATCATGGTTTTGTTATATTTCTGAATCATATAGGAATTCAGAAATGTCATGATGGTGGTATCGTGGTTGGCGAGCAGGAAGGGATAATAGTCATCTCCGAGCTTTTGTTTAAAGATCGGGCCGGCGGCAATCATCTCATCCCAGGTTTTGGGGTAGGCCAGGCCCACTTTTTGCCACAGTTCCGGGTTGTAGTACATGGAGCGTCCGGTCATGGCGACAGGCACTGCGTTTAGTTTTCCTTCCATGGTGACCATTTTTTTCGCCTGATCGGAAAACTGGGTCAGATCAATCTGTGCTGCGACTTTGCCGATGTCGTAAAAACCGTTGCCGTCTTTGGAGAACAGCACCATCCAGTTCCAGTTGGTCTGCATAACATCCGGTTCATTATTGCCCGCTAATTGTGTGGTTAGCTTTGATAAATAGCCGTCCCAGCCTGCCGGTTCGGATCTGACTTTAATATCCGGGTGGGCTTTTTCAAATTCCGCAATCGCTAATGATGTAGCCTGATGGCGTTGATTTCCTCCCCACCATGAAAAACGAAGTTCCTTGGTTTCAGCGTGTACGCCGAATGTGCTGAACAATGAAAAGCTCACGGCAAAACATAACGGCATCATTTTTATTTTCATAACAACCTCATTGTACTTTTTGTAGGGGACAAGGTGTTTATCATAAAGAATATAACGGGTGTTGATTAAAATTCCACGACAGCTTTTAGCAGATTTCTATTATTAACAATTTCACTTTCATAAATATCCGATAGTTCACTAAAGGTGAAACGATGACTTAGCATCATTTCCGCTTTTAACTTTCCCTCACTCATTAATTTTTCAACTTTTTTGAAATCTTCAGTCGTTGCGTTTCGGCTGCCTTTCATCGTGGTTTCTTTTTTATGGAAATCCGGATCGGAGAAAGAAAGATTACCTTTGAACAGACCGACGAAAATAATCTGACCACCATGACGGATGAGATTCACGCAGTTATTCATGGCATGTTGGTTACCCGTCGCGTCGATCACTTTGTTCGGTAGCTCGCCATGAAACGCTTGACGCAACTGGGATTCAAAATCGGCATCGGCCGGATTCAATACGCGGATCCCTAAAATATTTTTACTGTGCTCACGCCGTTCCAACTGCGTATCTGCCAATACGACATGGAGATTATCCGCCAGTGCGATGGCGGCGACGCCGAGGCCGATAGGGCCGCCGCCCACCACCAGCACGCTTTCGCCGGGCATACAGTCGGCGCGGCGAACAGCATGGGCGCTGATGGCGAAAGGTTCGATTAACGCGGCCGTTATCGGGTCAATATTTTCCGCGGAAAGTAAATTGGCGGCGGGAACAGAAAGATATTCAGCCATACCGCCGTCTTGATGAACGCCGATAACCGAAATATTTTCACAACAGTTGGGGCGGTTATTCAGACATGCGCTACAGTGGTTGCAGGCAATGTAAGGAATAACGCTAGCTTGTTGGCCAATACGGAATGATGTTATTTTTTTACCAAAAGCGATCACTTCGCCACATATTTCATGTCCCAATACGCGGGGATAATTAAAAAAAGGTTGATTTCCCGCCCAGGCATGAATATCCGTACCACAAATACCGACCGTTTTTACTTTAATCAAAACCTCACTGTCTGATGGAACAGGAATGGGGCGCTCTATATATTCCATTTGTGTTGGGTGTTGGCAAATTAGACTTTTCATAACATTATTCCGACCTCAAGGCATCCTGTTTATGGAATGAATCTTTTATTAAAAAGCGCAGTTATGTAGTGCAAAGTTTTTAGTAATGTGATTAATCACACTGACTTCAGTTCTTAATCGGTTTTTAATACATAAAAAGCAGTTTGAGGTCGTCGATGAGCAGAACATCAACATTACGCCACAGCGTGATCAATCAATTTATTGAGGCGATCTCGCTGGGACATATCACTTCGCCCTTGCCGTCGCAGTCCACGCTGGCGGACATGTTTAACATCAGCCGAACCACGGTGATCCACGTGCTGAGCTATCTGATGGAACAGGGCGTGCTGCAACAGACGGGAGGTAAGTACGCCATTGCGCGTCAACCGACCGACGCTGACGGTTTTGACGTTATCAGTGGTACGATGGATGAACAGACTGAGCTGTTTGAAAGTCGGTTTTATCACATGATCAATCAGCGCCAGATACTACCCGGCGATACCATTACCGAACTGCAACTGGCGCGCCAGTGCAATGTGCGGCCGGTCGTGGTGCGTGAATTTTTACTCCGCTTTTCCCGCTATGACCTGATGGAAAGCGTGCGGCGCGGGCACTGGAAAATGAAGCAGTTTGATCAGGAATATGCGGAAAAGCTGTTTGAACTGCGCGAGATGCTGGAAGTTCATGCGCTGAATTGTTTCATGAATCTGTCTGACAGTGACGGCCGCTGGATTACCGTGCGTGAGCTACTCGAAAACCATCGTCATTTGCGCAACACCATCAATCAGAATTACCGGATGTTTTCCCTGCTCGATCAGCAACTGCATATGCTGCTCATCTCCGCCGCCAACAATCCATTCTTCGATCAGATGAGCGAAATCATTTCGGTGATTTTTCATTTCCACTATCAATGGGACGATCGGGCGCTGAAACAGCGGAATACGCTGGCGGTGGAAGAGCATCTGGCTATTTTGAGCGCCATGGCATGTCGCGATCGCTCACTCGCCATGCGTGAACTGCGCCAGCATCTGGATACGGCAAAACAGTCAATGATTCAATCGATAGAGCGCCATGCGCAATGAGCATGAAGCGGTGAGGCATCCGGAAGGATAACCCGGATGCCCGACATTCAATCGGGATAGCTCAACCGCTCCGGAGTACGGCGCATGATGACCTTGCCGTGGCGGATCGATACTCTGGCTTTCGCCTGGCGACATAAGGCTTCATAGTCATTCCCGGCATCCAGTATCACCAGATTGGCCGGGCGACCGACGGCAATGCCATATTTCTCCCCCAGATTCATCGCTCTGGCGCTGTTATCCGTGACGAAATCAAGGCAGCGTTGCAGATCTTCATAGCCCATCATATGACAGATATGCAGCCCGGCATCCAGAACGCGAAGAATATTGCCATTACCGAGCGGATACCACGGATCCCTGATGGAGTCTTGTCCGAAGCAGACATTCATGCCTGCGCGGTCGAGTTCGGCCACCCGCGTCACGCCGCGTCGTTTGGGGAAAGTATCGAAACGTCCTTGCAGATGAATACTTTCGGTTGGGCAGGAAACAAAGTTGATCCCCGACATTTTGAGTAAGCGGAATAGTTTATAGCAGTATGCGTTGTCGTAAGAGCCCATGGCCACCGTATGGCTGGCGGTGACTCGATGTCCCATCCGGCGGACCCGGGCTTCTTCAGCCAATACTTCAAGAAAGCGCGATTGGGCATCGTCGGTTTCGTCACAGTGTACGTCTACCAGACAACCCGTGCGTTCAGCCAGATCCATCAGGAATTTGATGGAACTGACGCCCTGATCGCGGGTGTTCTCGAAATGGGGAATACCGCCGACCACATCGGCCCCCATCTTAATGGCGCGCTCCATCAGTTGGCGTCCGTTGGCAAAGGATTCAATGCCTTCCTGAGGAAACGCGACGATTTGCAAATCAATCAAATCCCGCGCTTCCTGCTTCACTTCCAGCATGGCTGTCAGCGCGGCCAGACTGGCATCGGTGACGTCAATGTGGGTACGCACATGCTGAATACCGTGATCCCGTAGCATGCCGATGGCGGCGTGCGCCCGGCGTTTGGTGTCGTCGTGGGTGATGACGGCTTTGCGCTGGCCCCAGCGTTCAATGCCTTCAAACAGCGTACCGCTGATGTTCCACTCCGGTTCACCCGCGGTCAGCGTCGCATCCAGATGAATGTGCGGCTCGACCAGCGGAGGAATGACCAGTTGGCTGTCGGCATCGATCGTATCGCTGTTTTCCGCTGTGGTTAATCGCGCCGGCTGGACATCAATGGCGGCGATCAGACCGCTATCTACGGTGATAGTGAAAAGTCCGTTTTGTCGTCGAAGCGCGGCATTAATAATTTTCATAAAAACTCCTGCTGTTGCGCATTTAAACGAAATTGAGGATTGCTGAGTGACTGACCTGACTGCCGTTCAATCCGTTGTAGACGCAGGTTTAGCGTATTTCGGTGAATCGCCAGGCGTTCCGCCGCCTTGATGAGATTACCGTTATCTTGCAGTACGGCGTCCAGTGTTTCCAGCCACAGTGCCGGTTTTTTACGATGACCGTCGAATAAATGTCCCTGGTTTCTTTCATAAACCGGGTGATCCGATCCTGATCGGCTACCGACGTTAGCAGTTTGAGCCTCCCAACCGTTTCCGCACTTTAAAAAACGCTCGCCAAAACGGGTGGCGTCTTCGCCAGTGACCCATGACGATGTGGCGCTAGTTGCGAGCGCGAGGAATAATGGGTCGCCACCTAATTTATTATCGTTAAAATAACCGGTAACACTTTGCATCGCTGTCCATGAAAATATTTTAACTAGCTACCTAATTATTAAATTTGAAATATATTTTCACTGTCCCTCTTTCCTTTACAAATCATATTTCCCCGGATAATATCCTGATTCTAAAACAAGGGGTTTTTAGAAACTTTAATTAAAACGGACTTTAAAATGGCAAATTTAATATACGCATCGATTAACGGCAACAAGCAAGGGCTTATCTCTTCCGGCTGCGGGACGCACCTTTCCATCGGCAATAAATATCAGCAAGGCCATGAAGATGAAATCTTCATTTATGATTTAATTAGTTACCTTGAACACCATGACAACCTTTCGCTCCATCCTCTGGAAATAAGAAAACCGATCGACAAATCTTCCCCTCTGCTGGCAATGTCGCTGAGTAACCATGAAGTATTGCAATGTGAATTCGTTTTCTATCGTATTTCTGAGAGCGGAGGAATCGAGAAATATTTTGTGATAAAACTGAGGGATGCCCGGATTGTCGAATTAAAGCTGTCAGCCCCGCACTCAATGACGCAAAATGACATGCCGCCGCAGGAAAGCGTTTCTTTTAAATACGCTTGTATAGAGTGGGAACACTGCAAAGCGGGCACCAGCGCCTATTGTTTATGGTGATATGATGTCGGCCATTAATCTGGAAGGAAAAATAACCCAACTAAACCGGCTGACGGATGAGCTGGCGTTGCTTTATATCCACGGCTATGAGGCCCGCCGGGGGTTTCTGAAAGAAATCGCCGTATTAACCAGCCAGCTAAGACAGGATGTGCTTAACTTCTGCTTAACGGAAGATGCGGCTATCCGTTTACTCGATAAAGAAATAAACAATCTGCAAAAACAGAAATTTGACTTATCGACGCAAAAGATAATGCAGTATTATGTTTTTGAAAAAGAGAAGAAAGCGCGATCTTTTAATATCATATTAAAACAGGTTGGCTTTATCGGCGGGGGAACACAGGTTGTGGCCGGTATTGCCACCTGTGCCGCCTCTGCGGGCTATCTTTGCGCCGGATTCGGGTCGCTAAATGTCTCCCACGGTTTAAATAATCTGTATGAGAACGGTTATTACCTGCTGTTTAGGGAAAACCGGTCGGGCTGGACTCGGGATGCCTACCGGGCTGTTGCTCAATCAATAGGACAACGCGAAAATCATGCCGATTTAGCCTACGCCAGCGTCGATTTAGGGATTTCCGCCTATGGGTTATTCAGAAATGTTGTAAGAGAGGATACTTTCCGGCTTTTCAGGTATATTAACAGTGATTTTGTTCGTGGATGGAAGACTATGGGAACGGTACCTTTGATTGCGGAGAGTGCTGTTGATATAACAACAATTGGTGGAATATATATATTATATAAAAATGAATGATATAATAATTTACTCTTATGTTTGGCCTGTTTATGCATATATATTTGCGTCCGTAATCTGCTTTTTTTTATTTTACAAAAATAGAGTGGCTTTATTTTTATTGAGTGCATATCATATGTTCGCTTTCAGATATGACTTAAAAAATACACCTTTTTTTACACTTCTCGATATTCCTATAAATTCGAGCGTGAGCATTAACTATATTTCTTTATTCTTTTTTTTTGTATGCTTATTTTTATATTATTTAGAAAACAAAAGAAATCTTTAGCCTCTTATGACGGGTATAATTAACAAGGATTATCCTATGACGACACGCTATACGTGGTATGGAAAATGAATGATATTATAATTTCATCTTATGTCTGGCCTGTTTATGTATACATATTTACATCCATAGTCTGCTTTTTCTTATTTCGCAGGATCAGGGTTGTTTTATTGTTATTATCATGTTTCCATTTAATCACTTTCAAAGATGGATTAAAAGAATCATTCCTCTTCAATTACCTCGATATTTTTATCTATCACAGTATGGGGGTTAGATATATATCTTTGTTTTTTTGGGGGGTGGGTATATATTTATATTATCTGGAACAGAAAAGAAATGTTTAATCTCTTTTATAAAACCTACCTTGTATCTATAAATCATACAGGGCATCCATACGCGATATGAAAATATGAATGATATATACCCAATAAACCTCAGGATGCAGGTTTGAGTACCTGAAAACGATCGTAAATCGGGACGTTAGTGAGTCCGCTATTTCTGGCAGCGTGTTTACCCGAAAGCATCCGGTAGCATTTCCCGAGCGCTTCCGGGCTATCAGCGGCTACATCTGGAACGCCGCCATGGAACGCATCAACTGCATGGATTGTTCTTCCAGCGATTGGGTGGTGGTTGAAAACGACTTCACCAATTGGGTGTTTTGCTGCGCCGCTTTATCAATTTGGGTGAAGGCGATATTGACCTGTTCGATGCCCCGGTACTGTTCTTGGGTCGCGTTGGAGATGCTTTTCATCAGTTGGGTGATCCGCATAATTGCCTCATCCATTTCATCCATGGTTTCGCCGGCACGTGAAGCCAGATCCAGCCCTTCTGAAATGCGCGTTTGCGAATCCGTTATCAGGGCGCGGATCTCTTTGGCGGCCTGCGCGCTGTTCTGCGCCAGATTGCGGACTTCCCCGGCAACGACAGCGAATCCCCGGCCTTGCTCGCCTGCGCGGGCCGATTCTACCGAGGCGTTCAACGCCAGAATATTGGTCTGGAAAGCGATACCGTCAATCACGCCGAGAATGTCATTAATCCGTTTGGCGCTGGTGTCGATTTCCTGCATTTTTTCGATGACATAGCAGACAGATTCACTGCTGAGACCGCTGGTATCAGCCGCGCTGTTGGCGATCTGATGCGCTAGCTCCGCATGCTCGGCATTGTTTTTCACGGTAGCGCTCAGTTGTTCCATGCTGGCTGCGGTTTGCTCCAGTGACGCGGCGGACTCTTCGGTTCGCTGAGAAAGACGGATATTGCTTTCAAAGAGTTCGTGGCTGGCATGGTCGATCTGGGTGCTGGCATCACGTACCTGACTGACGGAATCCAGCAGCGCGCCTTGCATTCGGCCGATCGCATCGTTAAGCCGTCCCAGCTCATTACTGCCCCCCAGCATCAGACGATGTGTCAGATCGCCCATGGCAACGTGTTCCAGTTGCTCAATGGCATTATCCAGCGGTTTTAACAGCATGTGCCGCAGCGCGATCCAGGCAAGGCCGGCCAGTGCGACCGACAGCAGGCAGGAAATAACGATGAGCAGCAACATTAGTTGTTCATTGCGTTCCGATAGCGCAAGCCGCTGTTCGGAGAGCTGTTGCGCGTGCAGACGAAAGGTCTGAATGGATTGATCAAAGGCATCGCTTAACGGGCCGAGCTGTTTTTCGAGCACGTCGTAATATTCGTCGGTGTATTGTTTTTGCAGTGAACTCAGCATCGGCATCATGCCCTGTTCGAGATAAGCCTGATAGGTTTTTTGTACTTCCTGTGCCAGGACATTTCTCTGGGTATCGGGTTCGACGGACGCCATAACGTGAGAGATGTCCTGCTGGGACTGGAGCAGGTTTTTTTCCATTATTCCTGTTTCCTGCGTCCCTTCTTCAAGCCGCCCCATTTCAATTTTTCTGACGGCCAGCGTTGCCGATGCTCTGGCCCTGAGCGTCAGGTTATATCCATTCATCAGACTACTGAGTTCGGTTCCCTGGATTTGGTTCAGCGCCAGCAGCGCTTCCTTGTCCTTTTTAATGGCCAGAATACCCATACTGCTGACGATAAGCAGCAACAGAGTCATTAATAACAATAATGTCAGTAATCCAGCACGAATGGAGATATTTTTCAGGCCCATGGTTTCCTTTTCCTTGTGTGTACAGCATAAACGACAAACGTCGTAAACCTTGTCGACTCGTTAAACATCCCGTTGCCCTTGAGGCGATTAATAAAACAGAAAATACGGGGTCACTGCTGTGAGAGCATACTTGATGACTGTAAAACAAAGATAAAATTAAAAATATATGGCAGCGCAGAAAAAGCGAACAATCTGTTCATCGCCTGCCGGTCAAGGGGGCGGATAGCCGGGTTCGCCGCGGGATAAGCGCCTCGCCTCCCCAGAGGAAAACGGCCCTGTCGGGAGTCAGCGATAAAAAAATCATTATTTAAAAGAGAGGGCCAGCTCTGGCAATATCGGATGGCGAACCAATACGTGCCGGTTGAATCAAACGCGGTCTGAGTGCGACGACCGGTCCGATCTTTTCTGGGGGAATAATTGATGAAAACAGCGGTGGCTTTGCGTCATGTTCACTTTGAAGATTTGGGCATTCTGGCGCCATTCTTACAGCAGCGTGGCTATAGTTGTCGTTATCTTGACTCCGCGGTAGACGATCTGTCATCGGTCGATCTTGCTGATTGTGATTTGCTGGTGGTGTTGGGGGGACCCATTGGCGCGTTCGATCACGATACTTACCCCTTTTTGGTCGCGGAGTTAAACCTGATCCGTCAACGGTTGGACAGCAGAAAGCCTGTGCTGGGGATTTGTCTGGGGGCTCAGTTGATGGCGCGGGCGCTGGGTAAGCGCGTGGCGCCAATGGGAGTCAAAGAAATCGGTTTTAGCCCTTTGACGCTCACGTCCGCCGGAGAACGTTCGGTGTTATCTGCTCTGGACGGCGTCGCTGTTCTGCATTGGCATGGCGATCAGTTTGACGTTCCCGATCAAGCGCAACTGCTGGCAGGGACCTCGGTTTGTCCGCATCAGGCGTTTGCGATTGGCAATTATGCGCTGGGTCTGCAATTTCACCCGGAGGTGGCCCCCGGCAATCTGGCGTCTTGGCTGGTGGGGCATGCCTGCGAACTGGGACAGGCAGGCATCGATCCGCGTTTATTACGGGAACAGGCGGAACGTTATTGCGCGGTACTGGCCGATGCAACCTATCGCATGATGGATGATTGGCTAATGCAATGCGAGCAAGCTCAATAATCGGCTTTATACTCGTCATACTTCAAGTTGCATGTGCGTTGGCTGCGTTCAGTCACCCGAATCACTTACCTGAGTAAGCTCATCGGGATTCCTTCTCTTGCCGCCTTCCTGCAACTCGAATTATTTAGAGTATATACTCGTCATACTTCAAGTTGCATGCGCGTTGGCTGCGTTCAGCTTAGGGGATATGACATTCGGGAACATTCGCCAATAAAATTGTACGTTAATGAACGAAATATTATTGATGGCGTGAATAAATATCCGCGTTATGTTTCAGATTTGGTCTTTTTTAAATAGCGCGTTTGATAAATGATCATATTTATCAAACGCCGGCTAATGTGAACCTTCATTTTTTCATGATGACGCCAGGTCTGGCACACCCTTTGCTCTATTGGTTTTGAACATTGAAACCAGAATGCGTTGCTTGTTAACGTTTATTAAAATAGAGGTGTGTGTGATGACGCGTAAATTAGCGATTTATGGTAAAGGGGGGATTGGTAAGTCAACCACGACCCAAAATACAGCGGCGGCATTAGCCTATTTTCATGGAAAAAAGATTTTTATTCATGGCTGTGATCCGAAAGCGGATTCCACCCGTTTAATCCTGGGTGGCAAACCACAGGAAACATTAATGGACGTGTTGCGCGATCAGGGCGCGGAAAAAGTTACCAATGATATGGTGGTGAAAAAAGGCGTTTTTGATATCCGCTGCGTCGAATCTGGTGGCCCTGAACCCGGTGTGGGGTGTGCTGGCCGTGGTGTTATTACCGCCATTGATTTGATGGAGAATAATAATGCCTATACCGATGACCTGGATTTTATCTTCTTTGATGTACTGGGAGACGTGGTCTGCGGCGGATTTGCCATGCCGATCCGCGATGGCAAGGCGCAGGAAGTCTATATCGTGGCTTCCGGTGAGATGATGGCGATCTACGCCGCCAACAATATCTGTAAAGGGTTGGTGAAGTATGCCAAACAGAGTGGCGTCCGCCTGGGCGGCATTATTTGCAACAGCCGTAATGTGGACGGAGAGAAGGCGTTTCTGGAAGAATTCACCGCCGCCATTGGAACGAAAATGATTCATTTTGTACCACGCGACAATATTGTACAAAAGGCGGAGTTTAATAAGAAAACGGTGACGGAATATGAGCCTGAGGCCAATCAGGCAAAAGAATATTGCGAATTAGGCCGTAAGATTATTGAAAATAAAGATTTGGTTATTCCTCGTCCGTTAACAATGGATCAACTGGAGTCGATGGTCGTTAAATATGGTCTTGCCGACTAGGTTATTCGTTATTCTGAATAAATGCCGCATTCGGTTTTATTGATGATTTTCATTTAGCGTGGGGAATGTATTATGCCTTACCATGAGTTTGACTGTAGCAAGTGTATTCCTGAAAGGAAACAACATGCGGTCGTAAAAGACCCGGGCGAAGATTTAACGTCGGCATTGCCGCTGGGATATTTAAATACCATTCCGGGCAGTATTTCTGAGCGCGGCTGTGCCTATTGCGGGGCGAAGCATGTCATTGGCACGCCGATGAAGGATGTTATTCACATCAGTCACGGACCGGTCGGCTGTACTTATGATACCTGGCAGACAAAACGCTATATCAGTGACAATGACAACTTCCAGCTTAAATATACGTTCGCCACGGATATGAAAGAAAAACATATCGTGTTCGGCGCGGAAGGTGTTCTGAAGAAAAATATCATTGAAGCCTTTGATGCGCATCCGACGATTAAACGGATGACGATTTATCAGACCTGCGCCTCGGCGCTGATCGGCGATGATATTGCCGCCGTGGCGCAGGAAGTGATGGATGAGCGGCCCGAGGTGGATATTTTTGTCTGTAACTCCCCGGGTTTTGCCGGACCAAGCCAGTCTGGCGGGCATCACAAAATCAATATTGCCTGGATTAATCAGAAGGTGGGGACGGTCGAGCCGACGATCACCAGCGATTACGTCATCAACTACGTCGGTGAATACAATATCCAGGGCGATCAGGAAGTGATGGTCGATTATTTTAAACGTATGGGAATTCAGGTGTTGTCCACCTTTACCGGCAATGGTTCTTATGACGACCTGAGGGCCATGCACCGGGCGCACCTGAACGTGCTGGAGTGCGCGCGCTCCGCTGAATATATCTGTAATGAGCTGCGTGTCCGTTACGGGATCCCTCGTCTGGATATTGATGGTTTCGGGTTTACTCCTCTCGCCGATTCATTACGAAAAATCGGACTGTTTTTCGGCATTGAAGATCGGGCCCAGGCGATTATTGATGAAGAGATCGCTCGCTGGAAACCGGAGTTGGACTGGTATAAGGCTCGCCTGAAAGGGAAGAAGGTCTGTTTGTGGCCGGGCGGTTCGAAATTGTGGCACTGGGCGCATGTGATTCATGAAGAGATGGGGGTGGAAGTGGTGTCGGTCTATACCAAATTCGGCCATCAAGGGGATATGGAAAAAGGCATTGCCCGTTGTGAGGCCGGGGCGTTAGCCATTGATGACCCCAATGAGCTGGAATCGATTGAAGCCATGTACCGGCTGAAACCGGACGTCATTTTTACCGGGAAACGCCCTGGTGAAGTAGCGAAGAAAATCCGCGTGCCGTACCTGAATGCCCACGCCTATCACAATGGACCCTATAAAGGATTCGAGGGGTGGGTACGCTTTGCCCGCGATATTTACAACGCCATTTATTCGCCGATTCACCAACTGGCAAAACTGGATATCAGCCAGGACGAGATCCCCACTGACAGCGGTTTTGTCACCGCCAAAATGCTCTCTGACGCCGGCCTGAGCGATGAGATCCGCAACGCGCCGGATTTGCGTGAATACAGCGGCGGCTATGACAGCGTATCCAAACTGCGCGAACGGGTTTATCCCACGTTTGCCGCCGTTCAATCATCCGTAGCCGTTGGTGAGTAGGGGGGCGTTATGAGCAATCCAGATGAGGCAAAGATTGATGCGCTGGTGAACTACATCATGAAGAACTGTCTCTGGCAGTTTCACTCCAGGGCGTGGGATCGTGAAAAGCAAAATGCCGGTATCTTGCTGAAAACACAGCAACTGCTGTGCGATGAACCTGTCGATCTGAGCACCCCGGCCGATCGCTGCTATTGGGTGGATGCAGTCGTGCTGGTTGACGCCTACCGATCGCGTTTCCCCTGGCTTAACGAGATGGATCACGATGCTATTCGTGTGCTGATGAAGGCACTGCATGAGCGGATGGATTATTTGACGATTACGGGGTCGCTGAACGCAGAGCTCACTGACCAACGCTATTAAGAGGTGCCTGAAATGTCTTGTGAATTGAAAGCCAAAGATCGCGTCGGCGTGATCAATCCGATCTTTACCTGTCAGCCAGCCGGGGTGCAGTACGCCAGTATCGGTATCAAGGACTGTATCGGGATCGTGCATGGCGGGCAGGGCTGCGTGATGTTCGTCCGTTTGCTGATTTCTCAGCACCTGAAGGAAAGTTTTGAAATCGCGTCTTCCTCGGTACACGAAGATGGCGCGGTTTTCGGTGCGCTGGATCGCGTGGAGCAGGCGGTGGACGTGTTGTTGATGCGCTATCCCCACGTGAAGGTGGTCCCGATCATCACCACCTGTTCAACGGAAGTTATCGGCGATGATGTTGACGGTGTGGTGATCAAGCTGAACGAAGGGCTGCTAAAAGAGAAGTTTGCCGATCGCGAGATCCACCTTATTCCGATCCATTCTCCCAGCTTTGTCGGCAGCATGGTCAGCGGTTATGACGTAGCGGTAAGAGATTTCGTCAAATACTTTGCCAAAAAAGGGGAGCCCAACGGCAAGCTGAACGTGATTACCGGTTGGGCTAATCCCGGCGACGTGACGGCCATTAAGCATCTGCTGGCGGCAATGGAGATCGAGGCGACGGTGCTGTTTGAAATCGAGGATTTTGATTCACCGCTGATGCCTTCCGGCAATACGGTATCTCATGGCAATACGACCATCGAGGACTTGACCGATACGGCCAATGCGCTTGGCACCATCGCGCTGAATCGCTATGAGGGCGCCAAAGCGGCAAGCTATCTTGAGGATAAATTTAATGTGCCGGCCATTATTGGCCCTTCGCCCATTGGCATTCGCAATACGGATACCTTCCTGCAAAACCTGAAGAAAATGACGGGTAAACCGATCCCGCCGGCGCTGGTTCGTGAGCGTGGGATAGCCATTGATGCGCTCACCGATCTGGTTCATATGTTTCTCGCGGATAAAAAAGTCGCCATTTACGGTAATCCTGATCTGGTGATTGGACTGGCGGAGTTTTGTCTGGATTTGGAAATGAAACCCGTACTGTTGCTGCTGGGGGATGACAACGCCAGTTATGGCCGCGATCCCAGAGTGACGGCGTTGCAGGAAAAAGTGAGTTTCGGGATGGAAATTGTCACCAACGCCGATCTGTGGGAGCTGGAAAATCGTATTACGCAGCAGTCATTGGAACTGGATTTGATTCTTGGTCATTCCAAAGGGCGGTTTACGGCGATTGATAACCAGATTCCCATGGTCCGGGTTGGGTTTCCAACCTATGACCGTGCCGGGTTATATCGCCATCCGGTTGTTGGCTACGCGGGCGCGACCTGGCTGGCGGAACAAATGGCCAATGCCCTGTTTACGGATATGGAATACAAGAAAAACAAAGAATGGATTCTGAATGTCTGGTAGCTCCGTGTTCGACGGGCAAATGGCCGATCCCGGGGCATTTGCGTCTGGCTTTGGACGGGAGATCGGATGGGCGGTTTACGCTGCCGCACGCCGTCTCTGCGTCGGAATCTCGAATCCTGAGGATTGGCTCGATGCCCTTGCCCGCGGCTTCCCTGTCTGGCCGGGCATCGCCCCTTTGGTCTGAACGGAATACGCCCATGTCAAAATACATTTTTGAAACGGATGAAGAACGGTTCTCGCGCTGCTTGCAGGATGCCCGCGGCTATCATCGACGAGCGATGCTGTTCTCCGAACAGCAGCAGTCGCCCAGTCTGGTGTTTAACGTGGCGGCGTTGGCGGTTGAAAACTACCTGATCGCCCTCTGTGCGAAGCATGGAAATATGCCGTTCAATCATAACTACGCCAGCTTGCTGAGCTCGGTGACCGAGGTCATGCCGTTGCCTGCGTCGCTCTGTCACGGCATTCGCCAACTGGACGGCATTTTTGGCATTTGTTCTGTGGACGATTATCACCACGGTACGCCGGGTGTTGAAGACAAGACGTCCATTCTCTCTGTCTGTCGCGAGCTTTCCTCGCTGTTGGAATCAGCGGAATAACGCATTCTGACGGCGTCACTATCATCAGGAGCAACCATGTCAACGACGTCCCCCTCTGCGGAAAAATACTGTCCTCACGGCGACATGCGCCGGGATGACCGGGAAATTACCGATGCGTTGGAAATCGAACAAATTATTCAGGCTTCCCGGGTGATGTACCTTGCGCTATCCAGTGACGATATTCCTTTTGTCGTTCCGGTGTTTTATGCCTGGGATGGACGGGCGTTCTATTTCCATTCGGCAAGAAGCGGTACCAAAATCGATATCATGAAACGCAATAACAAGGCCAGTTTCGTGATCTCCGTCGATCAGGGCGTTATTGAAGATGCGATGGTGTGCAATTTTGAAGCCCGTCACCGTACGGTAATCGGTTTTGGCGAAGTCGTCTTTGTCGACGATGAACAAGAAAAAATAACGGCGTTAAACCGCATTGTAAAACGGTTTACGACGCGACCGTCTGGTTTTCCAACGGCCAACCTCAGAGCCACGCAGGTCATCCGACTCGATATCCTTTCCCTGAAAGGGAAGAAGCACGGATTTTGAGTCGGACAGCAAAAAGGAACCAATGATGCGAATTGCCGTCTTTGTTGATCCGCATGGCGAGATTGCCCCTTTGTTTACGCCCGGCGTCGTGCGCGTGTTTACCCGTTGCGGCAAGCATTGGCAGCCGGTCAGAGACATTCCTTATGAGCTTTGTCAGGACATGGGATTAGAGGAAATCCGTACCCGGACGCTGACCATGCTGGCGGAGCTTGCGGCGTGTCGGCACTTTGTCGCATTGAATATTCATGGCGCGCTACTCGCGTGGTTTGATGGAATGGGGATCACCATGTGGAAATGCCGCGGTATGCCGGACGCGTGTTTGACCGCCATTCATGATGCGGTCGGGCAGCGCCCCCGGGAGCGGGTTGCTGTGGAAGCGACGTTTATTCAGGCCGGCACGGATGACGGTGAGTATCACATTAATCTGATGACGGCGCTGGCAAGCGATGCCGGATTGACGTCAAAACAGCTATTGCTGCCTTTTTTACAGGATCGGGGATTTACCCGACTCGATGTCATCTGCGATCATCTGCCAAAATGGTTTACGCAACAGCTGCCGGCGTTAAATCTGGTGGTCGAGGTTGAGCAGCAACCTCAGGGATATCTCCTTGCCACGATCCATCCCGCTACGGGCGCTTCCTGATACGCAATTTGCTCAGACCGCCTGTCCCCAAATGGAATGTACTAAAACGTACATTCTCCAACACAAGTGTCCGCATGAGAACACTTGTGCCTCGCCGCCGCCGGTGAATAAGTTTAAACCACTTTTAAATCAAGGTAATAAAATCTATCGGTTACCGGTGAAGATGGCGTCTATTTTGCAATGGTTCTGTATCCACATCCAAGCCGTTTGCGGTAACGCCGAACTGTGATGGCGGCGCAGGCGGAGGGTGTCTGGACAGGGGCGTGAACTCGGTGGGGCGCCGTTGTGTCTTCCGGAGAAAAAGCCATGAGTTGCAGAAAAGGCAGTATGACAGAGGCGGATTCAGGGCGGCATATTTTAAAACCGCTTTCGTTTACCTGTCTGTTGGGAGAATGTCGTTCTGAGTTATTGCCGCTCTTGTCGGAAGTCAGCAAGGTGGTCAGCGCGGAAGGATCGTTATCCAAGACATTGAAATTGGTTTTGGAACTGATGAAGCAACACCTTCAGGCCACCCGCGCGATGATTACGCTCTATGATGCGAGTTGCGACCAGATCTTTATTCACGAAAGTTTCGGACTGTCACGAGAGGAAGCCGAACGGGGCGTCTATTATCCCGGTGAAGGGATTACCGGGAAGGTGGTTGAAACCAGACAACCCATTATTGTGCCGCATATTGCGGACGATCCCCGGTTTTTGAATCGTACCGGCAGCTGGGATAAACATGAGGATCGCCAGCTTTCCTTTATCTGCGTTCCGATTATGCGCGGGATGAAAGTCATGGGTACGATCGGCATTGAGCGGTTGTACAACAACGAACAACTGCTGTATCTGGATCTGGAGGTCTTACGGATTATCGCCACGACCATCGCCCAGGCGGTGGAATTGCACCTGCTGGAAAGAGCGCACCAAAGAGTGCTGAGAGAACAGCATTCTCTGCTGAAGCAGGCGCTACAGGAAAAATTCAAGCCGGCGAACATTATTGGTAATTCGCGGGTGATGCAGTCCGTTTATCAGATGATCGAAAAAGTCAGCCACGCCCGTACCACCGTTTTGATTCTGGGAGAAAGCGGAGTAGGCAAGGAGCGCGTAGCGAGCGCGATTCACTATAACAGTCATTGCGCCAATGGGCCGTTCGTGAAGTTCAATTGCTCTTCGTTGCCTGAAGGGGTGATTGAAAGTGAGCTGTTCGGTCATGAAAAAGGGGCGTTTACCGGCGCATTGTCACGCCGGGCCGGGCGTTTCGAAGAGGCGGATGGGGGAACCATTTTTCTTGACGAAATCGGCGAACTGACGCCCTCGGCGCAGGCAAAATTACTGCGGGTGATACAGGAGCGCTGTTTTGAGCGGGTGGGCAGTAACGAAACCATCAAGGTGAATGTCCGTATTCTGGCGGCAACGCACCGCAACTTGCAGGATATGGTTGCCAGCGGAACGTTCCGCGAAGATCTGTTCTATCGCCTGAATGTTTTCCCGATCACCATCCCGCCATTGCGTGAGCGCGGAAACGATATTCTGATCCTGGCCGATCACTTCAACGCGCATTTTGCCAAGGAGCAAGGGGTTGACGTGCCTTCGATTGCCACACCGGCGTTGAATCTGCTGCTGAACTATAGCTGGCCGGGCAATGTGCGGGAACTGGAAAATACCATGGAGCGGGCGGTCCTACTGGCGGATGAGGGGGTGATCCACAGCTATCATTTACCGATCGATCTTCAGCCCGTGGTGCTGGGTGAAGCCGTGACCGGGCTGGAAGCTCAATTGGCCAGAATCGAGTATGACATTATTGTCGAATCGCTTTCGCGCCATCAGGGAAATATTTCCCAGACAGCGGCGCAGCTGAATATGACACGCCGCGCGCTGAGTTTGAGAATGGAAAAATATCAGCTGGATTACAAAACCTATCGATGCGGGCGTTAGCGTATGGATAACACGAAACCCGCCGGCATCGGCACGGCGCTTCCCGCCACGCTGCCGCATATCTCCATGTCCGTGATGGATACCCCCAGCGGTTGCGATCCCAGCGATGAGATCCGTCATCGCATTATCGCCGCGTTAGAAAAAAGCGGTTGGGTTAAAGCCAAAGCGGCGCGTTTATTAAATCTCACCCCCCGCCAGCTGTATTACGCTATGCAAAAATTGCAGATAGCTGTCAAAAAGTTCTGATTCGTGGCTTTTGGGCAGCGCTTCACTCCGTGTATCTGAAGATATACCGTGGTTGCGGCTAAATAATTAGCCGTAGTGTTTGCTGCTGGTTTATTATCTACTTATCTATCCGTATCTTTCACGTTACGGTGGGATGGCTTCACACACAGACTTCGTCCGCCATGTCGGTTTGGCGTGTTCTGTTGTTGCCTCTTGCCTTAAAATATATCGGGAATGTCAGGCAGTTTACCGATAAGTCGCTTGATCTATTTCTTTGGGACGGCTTCAGGCCGTCGGTCAATGATACCCAGAGGTATCCGAGGTTTATGTGCAGTTAACAAGTTTCACGGACTATGGCTTGCGGGCGCTTATTTATATGGCGTCTTTACCCGGCGGAAAAATGACCAGCATTTCGGAAGTGACGGAAGTGTATGGCGTGTCGCGTAATCATATGGTCAAAATTATCAATCAACTTAGTCGTGCGGGATTTGTGATGGCCGTGCGTGGAAAAAATGGCGGGATTCGATTGGGAAAACCGGCAGATTCAATCCGGATTGGTGATGTGGTGCGTGAGCTGGAACCGCTTTCGTTGGTTAACTGCAATATCGATTTCTGTCATATCACTCCGGCTTGCCGACTAAAACAGGTACTCCAGCAGGCAGTACAAAACTTCTTGCAGGAGCTCGATCAATACACGTTGGCTGATATGGTCAAAGAAAACCCACCGCTTTACAAATTGTTGTTGGTTGAATGAGTTATGTTCAGCCTCCTGCTGATGACAACGGAGGAACCGCAATGTCACAAGATCCATTCCTGGAACGAGAAGCAGAAAAATACGAATCCCCTATCCCGAGTCGTGAATTTATACTGGCGCATATTGCCAAACGGGATACCCCGATCGGCCGCGAAGAGCTGGCTGCCGATTTGCAATTAACGGGAGAAGACGCGCTTGAAGCGTTGCGCCGTCGCCTGCGTGCGATGGAGCGCGATGGGCAGTTGGTGTTTACCCGTCGTCAATGCTATGCGCTGCCAGAAAAGCTGGACCTGCTGCGCGGTACGGTAATTGGCCATCGCGATGGTTTTGGCTTCCTGCGCGTCGAGGGACGCAAAGATGACCTGTACCTGTCCGCAGAGGAAATGAAACGTGCCATTCATGGGGACGTGGTGCTGGCTCAGCCATTGGCCGCCGATCGTAAAGGTCGTCGCGAAGGCCGCATCGTGCGTGTCCTTGAACCGCGCACCGGGCAGATTGTCGGGCGTTACTTCGTGGATGCCGGCGTTGGGTTTGTCGTTCCGGACGACAGCCGGTTAAGTTTTGATATTCTGATCCCGAAAGAAGAGATCAACGGCGCCCGGATGGGATTTGTCGTTGTCGTGGAACTGACCCAGCGTGCAACCCGGCGCACCAAAGCGGTCGGGAAGATTGTCGAGATCCTCGGCGATAACATGGGTACCGGGCTGGCGGTCGATATCGCGCTGCGCACTCATGATATTCCGCATACCTGGCCACCGAAAGTGGAAGAGCAGGTCAAAGATCTCGCCGAAAACGTGCCGGAGGAAGCGAAGAAAGGCCGCGTGGATTTACGCAAACTGCCGCTGGTGACGATCGACGGTGAAGATGCGCGCGATTTTGACGATGCGGTTTATTGCGAGAGGAAACGCGGCGGCGGCTGGCGTCTTTGGGTGGCGATTGCCGATGTCAGCTACTATGTGCGTCCGAATACGCCGCTGGATCACGAAGCGCGAGCGCGTGGAACCTCGGTCTATTTCCCGTCGCAGGTTGTTCCCATGCTGCCGGAGGTGCTGTCCAACGGCCTCTGTTCGCTCAACCCGCAGGTGGATCGCCTGTGTATGGTCTGCGAAATGACCGTATCGGCGCAGGGCAGACTGACGTCGTACAAGTTCTACGAAGCGGTGATGAGTTCACACGCCCGTCTGACCTATACCAAAGTGTGGAGTATTCTTCAGGGTGACGCTGAGCTGCGCGAGCACTATAAGCCGCTGGTGGGCGGACTGGAGGAACTGCACAAGATGTACAAGGTGCTGGAGCACGCCCGTGAAGAGCGTGGCGGCATTGCGTTTGAAACGGAAGAGGCGAAATTTATTTTCAACGCTGAGCGCCGTATTGAACGTGTTGAATCGGTGGTGCGTAATGATGCGCACAAGCTGATTGAAGAGTGCATGATTCTGGCAAATATCTCTGCGGCAAGATTTGTGGAGAAAAATGAAGAGCCGGCGCTGTTCCGCGTTCACGACCAGCCGAGCGAAGACCATGTGCTGGCGTTGCGTAGCGTTCTGGGGGAACTGGGCCTGACGCTGAAAGGCGGTATGAAGCCACAGCCGAAAGATTATGCTGAACTGATGGTGGAGATTGCCGATCGCCCCGACCATGAAATGTTGCAGACCATGCTGCTTCGTTCCATGAAGCAGGCGGTTTACGATCCGGAAAACCGTGGGCATTTTGGGCTGGCCTTAACCTCTTATGGGCATTTCACATCGCCTATCCGCCGTTATCCCGACCTGTCGTTGCACCGCGCCATCAAATATCTGCTGAGCGACCGTAAGGCGCGCTGGACGCCGAGCGGCGGCTGGCACAGCGATATGAATGAAATGCTGCAACTGGGCATGCATTGTTCGATGACCGAACGCCGGGCTGATGAAGCGACGCGTGACGTGGCGGACTGGCTGAAGTGCGATTTCATGCAGGATCACGTGGGTGAAGTGTTTACGGGGATTATCGCCAGCGTCACCGGTTTTGGCTTCTTTGTGCGCCTGAACGATCTGTTTATCGATGGACTGGTGCACGTTTCCACACTGGATAACGACTATTATCGTTACGATAATATCGGCCAGCGTTTGATCGGCGAGTCTCGCGGTCAGGTTTACCGTTTGGGCGATGAAGTGGAAATTCGTGTTGAGGCGGTCCATATGGATGAGCGCAACATTGATTTTGCACTGGTATCGAGCACGCGCAAACCGCGAGGTGAAGGTAAAACCGCCCGCGATCGGGCCAAGAAGCCGGATAATCGGGAAGCGAAACCGAGTCGTCGCCGTCGCAACGCCGCCAGATCTTCGGCTAATTTCGAGCCTGACGCCGCTTTCCGTAAGGAAGGTGAACGCAAGGCCAAACCGGCGAATGCGAAGCCTAAAAAGAACGCGGATAAAGCGAAAAAGAACGCTGAAAAAACGCGTAAGAGTGCCGCGGCAACCAAAGCCAAACGCGCCAGGAAGAAGTCTGTAGAGTAAGGCAAATCACGGTCTGATGACGGCGTCGCCAGACCGTGCGGTTGTTTCGGTGTTTGAATGCTTGAACGAACGGTACGGCGAATCGTGCCCGTTCATGATTAATCTGAAGAGTATCAATGAGCGAAATTATTTACGGTATTCATGCTGTTAAAGCGTTATTAGCGCGAGATCCCCAGCGCTTTCTGGAAGTCTTTATTCTAAAAGGACGAGACGATCGTCGCCTACAGCCTGTGATTGCCGAACTGGAAGCGCAAGGTATGGTGATTCAGTTGGCTAACCGTCAGTGGCTGGATAGTCAGGCCGAGGGGGCGGTTCATCAGGGGATTGTCGCCAAAGTCAAAGAAGGGCGAAAGTATCAGGAGAATGACCTGCCGGCGCTGCTGGAGAATCTGGACACGCCTTTTTTACTGGTGCTGGACGGCGTGACCGATCCGCATAACCTCGGCGCCTGTTTGCGTAATGCCGATGCGGCGGGGGTTCATGCGGTCATCGTGCCACGCGATCGTTCGGCACAGATGAATGCAACGGTGAAGAAGGTGGCCTGTGGCGCGGCGGAAAACGTCCCGCTCATTAGCGTTACCAACCTGGCGCGCACGTTGCGGCTGTTGCAGGAACACAATATCTGGATTGTGGGGACGGCAGGCGAAGCCGATCACACGCTGTACCAAAGCAAGCTGACAGGGCCGATGGCGCTGGTGATGGGGGCTGAAGGCGACGGTATGCGCCGTCTGACCCGCGAACACTGCGATGAGTTGATCAGTATCCCGATGGCGGGCAGCGTATCCTCATTGAACGTGTCGGTAGCCACGGGCGTGTGCCTGTTTGAAGCGGTGCGTCAGCGCGGCTGATAAGCGGCGAAACGCACGCCGGCACCGTCAGGATCATCGACCGGGTGTGATTATCCTCTTACTCTGATGAGAAAGCCCCCTCAACGATATAACACGGCCCGCGCATACCAGACGCCGGGCCGGGAATTCTCTTCTGCTTTCGTGACAATCACATAGTAGCGGGCGCCGTAGGCATTGGCTTTTTGCTGAATCGCCCGTTCAGCGTCATCCGGACTACCGTATACGGTGACAGAGATCGTACCGGTCTTTTCCAGCGAATGGGATTGAGCATGCCGGATTTCAATGGCGTGTTCAGCCGGCGCGGGCGCGGGTTCAGGTTTTCCCTGCAAAACCTGACAGGCGGGCAGCATGAGTATAAACAGCGGTAGTAAGAGAAGGTGTGTTTTGTTCATCGGTTTGAACCTGAAAGATAACGATTTGTACTAATGTAGCGCTATCGGCCACGTTCTGATAGTCAGGCGTGAAATAACGCGGGCCGATGCGCGTGAGCGGATCGGCCTCTGCGGATGACCAACAGGGACAATCGTCTGCCCCTTTATTCCTGAATACGAAAAACGCTGACCAGTTCGCTCAGGTGATGACCTTTCTGACGCAATGCGTGCGCGGTTTGTTCCGAGTTGCTGACCAGAATGGTGTTTTCCTGTGTCGCCTGACCAATCTGCACAATGGCAATATTGACCTGACCGATGCCGGCGGATTGCTCGCGTGACGCGATATCAATGTCGTTAACGATAGTGCTGACCTGCTGAATACGGTTACGCAAGTCATCCATGACCGCCTGTGTTTTCTCGGAAAAATGATAACCGGCTTCGATTTTTGCCAGCGATTCTGAAATCAATGCCTCAATCTCTTTAACCGCCGTGGAAGTACGTTGCGCCAGCGCCCGGACTTCTGCGGCGACGACCGCAAAGCCCTTTCCGTGTTCGCCAGCGCGCGCCGCTTCAACCGCCGCGTTCAACGCCAGTATATTCGTCTGGAAAGCGATGGATTCAATCACGGTGGTGATATCAGCAATGCGTTGGGATGAGTTTTTGATCTCGCTCATCGTCGTGACCGAATCTGTGACGGTCTGGCTACCGCTCTGTGCGGCGGCGGCGCTTTGCCCGGCCAGATCTTTAACTGCGGAAACATTATCCGCGTTCTGTTTAACGGCGGCGGACAACTGCTCCATACTGGCAGAGGTTTCTTCTACGCTGCTTGCCTGACGGGCGATCTGTTCGCTGATGTTTTCGCTGTCGGCCGCCAGCGCGTCCGTCCCTGCGCTAATTTCCCCGGCGGAGTTTCTGACCTGCGCGACGATGGTGGTCAGGCCCTGCCCGATACCATTAATCGCATCGATCAAACGGCCGACTTCATCTTCGCGCTGCGTCAGCAATGTTGCCTGAAGATTACCCGCCGCAAACTGTTCAGCAACGCCAACGACCTCAAGCAATGGACGGCTGAGCCATTTGCGCGTCAGAAGAACAAAGAAGGCGGCAAACAGGGCAACCAGCGCGATACCGCCAAAGAGAAACAGATTCCGGGTATGATTGACTTCAGCCAGCAGGCTTTCTTTACTGATGGTGCCGATTACGGCCCAGTTCCACTGAGGGATACTTTGATACACCATAACCTGCATTTTTTCCTGCTCCGGCAAGGCGTTATCTTTGTACTCGAGAGTGCCGCCTTCCGTTGTCAAAATCTGTTCCTGCGTACCTTCTGACCAGTCAGGACGTTGATTGGCATTGCTTTTGTGATAGAGATAATTGCCTGCGTCCTTGCCTTTTTGGGTGTTAATGACAAAAAAGTGGCCATTTTCACCGATTTTCTTATCCAGAATCCGCTGTTGCATGATGGTGAACTGTTGGGTGATATCGACACCCACAAACAGGATGCCGATAATTTTTCCTTCACTATCAAGTATTGGCTGATATTGCGTGATGTACTGTTTACCGAACAGTGTGGCCAGCCCGCTGTAGCTTTCCCCTTTGATGATTAGGCTATAAGCCGGACTTTCCCGGTTGAGTTTTGTGCCGATGGCCCGAGAGCCATCTTCTTTTTTCAGTGAAGTGGTGATACGAATGAAATCGTCGCTGTCACGCACGAAAATGGTCGAAATAGCACTGGTGCGGCTGAGAAAATCGTCCGGCACAATGGTATTCAGATTTAATACCGTATCCCCGGCTCTAAGCGTTGGCATATCGGTATTGTCGAAAGCAGTACGGTTGGCCGTATCCAGCGTAAATCGCGTCGGTAAAAAGCTGGCAAACAGACGAGAATAATTACTGACTTCCGCCTGAAGCCCGGTGTCATACATGCTTATCATATCGGTCATGCCCGAGACCTGGCTTTGCATGTCGCTGAGCGTTAGCGATTTAAGTTGTTCACCCGCGGAACGAGTGAGTGAGAGTGTAAAAGCAATAAACAAGATCGCCACGCTTAGTGAAGCGATGACGGATAGCTTGATGCCCAGGCCCCAGCGTTTAAAGGAAAATCCCAACATAATTGATCTCTTCTAAAAGGTTGTTTTTTAGTCTTGTTACAAAAGTTCTAACGGCATTAAATGAAAAAAATTTAATGCCGGTGTGTAAATATCCATTTCGGTAATTGATTTCAATCAATGTTATTTTTCTATTTTTGTGAAATGAGCAATGATGTCAGTAGGTTGCCAGAAGCGGCATTTTGAGATAAGCCATAGTCCGGGTATCGTGGCGTTGGTTTGTCGTCAGTGCGCCTGCGTGCAGGGGGCACATGATTTAGCGACATGAGCAGAAACCAGGGGGAGACGATGGTTGAAATGTCGGTCGATGTGATCAATAGCGGCATTGAAGCGATTCATGCAGTTCCGGCGGGTAAACGTGAAGCGGCATTACCTACGATTTTTTTCTTTCATGGTTACACCTCTTCAAAAGAGGTGTATTCGTATTTTGGCTATGCGTTGGCGAAAGCGGGGTTCCGCGTGATCCTGCCGGATGCCCTGATGCACGGCGCCCGCTATGACGGTGATGAAGCCCATCGGCTGCGTCATTTCTGGGATATTTTGCAGTCAAATATCAAAGAACTGCCCGGCTATGTGGATGAGTATCGGCAGCGCGGGCTGATTGCCGGAGAGCGCGTTGGCGTGTGTGGCGCTTCTCTGGGCGGAATGAGCGCGCTGGGTTGCATGGCGCGTTATCCCTGGATTTCTGCGGTGGCCGCGTTTATGGGGTCGGGCTATTTTTCAACGCTATCGCGCACGCTGTTTCCACCGGTAGTGGCTGGAGAAGAGGGGGCGGAGGAAGTATTACAGCAACTGTCAGCAACGCTTGCCGACTATGATGTTTCCTCCCGGCTGGCGGCCTTGTCCAACCGGCCTTTACTGGTGTGGCACGGTGAGGCGGATGAGGTGGTGCCGGCAGAGGAAAGCGTCCGTCTCTATCGTGCGTTGCACGCAGGCCAGCAGGATCGGAAGCTGGTCTATCTGACCGAAGCGGGCGTCGGACATCGTATTACCCCTTCCGCTTTGCAGGCGGGAACGGACTTTTTTCAACTGCATCTGTTAGAACAGCCGTAGTGTATTATTGAAACAGGATGCTGGCAGGAAGGCTCTGCCAGCATAAAAGCGGTTAAAGGTTGCTCTTGTTTTCTAAAATCGCATGTTGTCGTCAACCCCTCATATTTACTAATTCGGCCGGTTCGCCTGTCACTGAAGCCCTCCGTTCGCAACAGGGTTGATACGCTAAACGCCATCTTGCTATTGCCGCGGTGGGGCACTATACTTACGCGTCATTTTTTCAGCCGCACACATACACACGTTCCTTGCTTCCATGGGCCGCGGTTGACCCTGACAGGAGGCTGAATAATCCGTAAGGAGCAATTCGATGCGTCATTACGAAATCGTTTTTATGGTTCATCCTGACCAAAGCGAACAGGTTCCGGGCATGATCGAACGCTACACTGGTGCTATCACCGGTGCGGAAGGTACGATCCACCGTCTGGAAGACTGGGGCCGCCGTCAACTGGCTTACCCGATCAACAAACTGCACAAGGCTCACTACGTTCTGCTGAACGTTGAAGCGCCGCAGGAAGTGATTGATGAGCTGGAAACAAACTTCCGCTTCAACGACGCCGTTATCCGTAGCATGATTATGCGCGTTAAACACGCGGTAACCGAAGCATCTCCGATGGTTAAAGCGAAAGACGAACGCCGTGAGCGTCGTGAAGATTTCGCAGAAGCCGGCGATGATGCAGATGCTGGGGATTCTGAAGAGTAATTGTGGTGACGACCAATCGTCTGGTGTTGTCCGGCACAGTGTGTAAGACCCCCATTCGTAAAGTCAGTCCTTCGGGTATTCCTCACTGTCAGTTTGTGCTTGAGCACAAATCAACGCAGGAGGAAGCCGGATTTAACCGGCAAGCATGGTGTCGTATGCCCGTGATTGTCAGTGGACCAACGTCACAAGCATTTACCCACAGTATAACGGTCGGCACGCAACTCACCGTGCACGGGTTTATTAGCTGCCATCAAGCACGCAATGGCCTGAGCAAGCTGGTGTTACATGCCGAGCAGATTGAATTGATAGATTCTGGAGACTAGCCAAATGGCACGTTATTTCCGTCGTCGCAAGTTCTGCCGTTTCACCGCGGAAGGCGTTGTAGAGATCGACTATAAAGACATCGCTACGCTGAAAAATTACATCACTGAAAGCGGCAAGATTGTTCCGAGCCGTATCACCGGTACTCGTGCAAAATACCAGCGTCAGCTGGCCCGCGCTATCAAGCGTGCGCGTTACTTGTCTTTGTTGCCGTACACTGATCGTCATCAGTAATCGGCCACTGTCCATTAACGAGACTTTGAGAGGATAAGGTAATGCAAGTTATTCTGCTTGATAAAGTAGCAAACCTGGGCAGCCTGGGTGATCAGGTAAACGTTAAAGCGGGTTATGCCCGTAACTTCCTGGTTCCGCAGGGCAAAGCCGTGCCGGCAACCAAGAAAAACGTTGAGTTCTTCGAAGCACGCCGTGCTGAACTGGAAGCCAAACTGGCTGACGTTCTGGCCGCTGCCGAAGCTCGCGCTGCCAAGATCACTGAACTGGCAACGGTTACCATCGCGTCTAAAGCTGGCGACGAAGGTAAACTGTTCGGTTCTATCGGCACCCGTGATATCGCTGATGCAGTAACGGCGGCCGGTGTTGAAATCGCCAAGAGCGAAGTTCGCCTGCCGAACGGCGTTCTGCGTACTCTGGGCGACCACGAAGTGAGCTTCCAGGTACACAGCGATGTGTTCGCTACGCTGAATGTCGTTGTCATTGCTGAAGCGTAATTAACGCTTTTGCTAACAACGCGTAAAACGCTGGCCTTGGTGCCAGCGTTTTGCATTTCTGGAGCAGTAAAATCGGCGTTAGCGCATACGCGTAAAAGTGCCATCGTCGTTACGGGTGAATCTAACGGTCTGATTATCCGTCGTCGTGATTTCCAGCGTCGTCACCATCCCTTGCGTATTAACCTGCAATTTTACTTCCTGTCCCGCCCGCAAGTTACTGAGTGGTTTATCCTGACCTTCTACCTGAGCCATCGCAAAAACATCGCCAACCGGCAGGTTGTTATCACGAAAGAGCTGCGCCATCGTCTGACCGGCAACGATTTGATAACTGCGCCAGTTTGTTTCCGTACTGGGCGGCGGTGGCGGCGGGGAATCGGGTTGTTGCGCCAGTGGCCGATTTTCAACGATTTCGGCCTGCATCGGCACGCTGTTGTCGGTTTGCTCTATCGGTACGGTAATTGGCTGAGGAGGCGATGTCTGAGAGGGACTATAGGGCCACAGCAGTATCACCAGTAGTAAACCGATAGCGATTAAAATCCAGCGGCGGTGGAAGAGAGGAAGCGGCTCCATCCAACGGTAACCGTCGGGCAGATGCCAGAGTTTTTTCAATGACGCTTTAATCCGCTGGCCGGGTGATGTTGCTGGCGACGCAGGATTTTCTGGATCATCCTCGCCAGAACGTTCCGGGCCGCGACGGATAAAACGCTGGCAGAAGCGTAATAGCGCTTGGTAATCCCAGGTTGTTTTTCGCTTCCTGGGCGCAATTCTGCCCATGGTGACCTCTCTTGCAACGGTATAAAAATAAAAACACGATTTAGTATATCGGTAACCACTGGATGATGACCAGTTAACTCTTTGATGCTTAAGGTAACGGCGATTCAACGGTGTTCGATTTACTAGTATAGGTTAGCTGGCCAGGATTACCCGGTTTGACCGGCGAACCACGTATTGATCCGCACACAGGATTTTACCCTAATCTCCGGCGCTGTTATGCTGCGCTTTCGGTTTTTTACAGATTAAAAGGAACATCCATGACAACCCCTTCTTTTGATAGCGTCGAAGCGCAGGCAAGTTACGGCATCGGCTTACAGGTTGGTCAACAACTACAGGAATCTGGTCTTGAAGGTTTGATCCCGGAAGCCCTGGTCGCTGGTCTGCGCGATGCGCTGGAAGGCAATGCGCCGGCGGTACCAGTGGATGTGGTTCATCGTGCTCTGCGTGAAATTCACGAACGCGCTGATGCGGTACGCCGTGAGCGCCAGCAGGCGATGGCGGTAGAAGGTCAGCAGTTCCTGGCTGAGAATGCCCAGAAAGAGGGCGTGAGCAGTACCGAATCTGGCCTGCAATTCCGCGTACTGACTCAGGGCGAAGGTGAAATCCCCGCGCGTCAGGATCGTGTTCGTGTGCACTATACCGGCCGTTTGATCGATGGCAGCGTGTTTGACAGTTCTGTTCAACGCGGTCAGCCAGCAGAATTCCCGGTCAGTGGCGTGATCCCGGGCTGGATTGAAGCCTTGACGCTGATGCCGGTAGGTTCGAAATGGGAACTGTATATCCCTCACCATCTGGCCTATGGCGAACGTGGCGCTGGCGCCTCTATTCCGCCATTCAGCGCGTTGATTTTTGAAGTTGAGCTGCTGGAGATTCTGTAATCTCAATGCGGTAAAAAGAAGACGCTTATTTGAGTAATGCCTCTTAAGAGTCTTATATCCCCGGGGCTGCCACGGTATGGGGCGGCCCTGCGGAACCCCATCCCGACCGCACCACGTCCACCGGTGACATGCGCCGCATTGAGAGCGGGACTTCCTCTCGGGCAATAAAATGCTTTTAACGTAGGGAAATGCCCCGGGGATGGATGAATCGCACTGTCAGCAATTCGTTAAGAAGCGTAAAACCAGGCAAATGGGCGATTGTCTGATAGTGGCGGGGAATGATTCTCCGTATATCTTTGCCAATCCGCAGTAGCGGCAAGGAAGGAGTTACCCTATGTTTAAGCCACTGTTAGTCAGTACGTTATTCGTTGGAATGTTTGCCATGACGCCAGCGGCAGAAGCGGCCAGCGTCAGCATTGATCTTATGCCCGGCGTGACGCTGAATATTGGCGATCGGGATCGCCGGGGCTACTACTGGGATGGTTATGACTGGCGAAGCGAACGGTGGTGGCATGAGCACCGTGGCTATCACCGCGGGGAACGTAACCGTCATGGATACTATTGGGATGGCTGGCGTTGGCGCGATGTAAGCTGGTGGCGAGCGCATCAGTCCAGGGGTTTTGATCGCCATCGCTTTGACGATCGCGGTCCGCGTCGGGATAACCGGGACTATCGTCAGGCCCGGGGACCAGAGCGACACGATCGTGATGGCAGAGGTCCTTTCCGCCACTAACGCAATAATAATGTAGAGCGAATGAAGCCACGCAACTGCGTGGCTTCATTCTTTCCTGAAAGGATTATTGCATCCGTATTGACGTTTTATGGCCTGCTGTTTTGCAGATCAATGCGATAGACCGCAAACCCGGTGTCGTCAGTGCCGACGGCGGTCATCGGGTATTGCGCTTTTTCTTTAATGAACGCCGTGGCCTTGTCGGATGGCGACGTTTCAACGCGGATATCTAACGGAGTGTTGCTGGTGATAGGTGCCAGCCGCCAGTTATTATCCGCCTGTGGTTTCACTTCCCCTGATTTTTTGCTTTCAGCACTGATGTAGGCCGCCAGAACAGAACGGTTTTCATCCGGAGAGGCAAAAGCCACGTGTTTTTCCCCGGTACCGGCAAACTTTTCACCGTAGGCGCGGTAGTTATTGGTGGCGATCAGGAAAGTCGCGTTGGGATCGATGGGTTTGCCTTTGAACGTCAGATTTTTGATGCGGTGTGCATTATCATCGATCAGGGCGCACTCGCCGTCATAGCGTGCGGGCTGAGTGACATCAATTTGATAATCAACGCCATCGATGACATCAAAATTATAGGTACGGAAGTCATCCCAGTTGAGCAGAGACTGTGGTTGGCTGTTGTTGACATCAATCTGTCGGAACTGGCCTGCGGAACATTCCAGCCATTCCTGAACCTCTTTCCCATTTACTTTAACCGTTACCAGCGTATTGGGGTACAGATACAAATCGGCGGCATTACGGAAGGTCAACTGGCCTTTTTCTACCTCGACATAGCTGGCCGGATCATTTCTGCGACCACCGGCTTTAAACGGCGCCGCGGCAGACAGGACCGGCAGATCGGCCAGATCGGGATCGCCCTGAATGAAATGTTCGACGTAGGCGCGCTGAGCGTTATTGACGATCTGTACTGTCGGATCATCCTGAATCAGCGAGAGATAGCTATACATGTTGTCCGCTGATTTCCCGATCGGTTTGCTGACGAAATCACGCGTATTCTGGTGTGCATCCGATAGTACGTCGATCAGTTTTGCATCTTCGGCCGCCAGCGATTTTTTCTGGGCCTTGTCATAAATGGGGCGCGCTTCCGCTTTCGCCTGTTCGACAACCCACTGCCCACTGTCATTATTCAGAATAAAATCAACCACGCCGAGATGATCGCCCCATTGTCCGGGCATAACGGCGGGCACGCCATTAAGCGTTCCCTGCTTGATATCCGCCCCTTTGATGGCCGAAAAATCTGTGCTGGGGAACACGGCGTGTGCATGGCCGAACATAATGGCATCAATGCCCTGAATTTGGCTCAGATAATAGACGGAGTTTTCTGCCATGGCTTTATAAGGTTCGGCAGAGAGCCCGGAGTGTGGAATAGCGATGACCAGATCGGCGCCCTGCTTACGCATCTCCGGCACCCACTTTTTGGCGCTCTCCGTGATGTCTTCAACGATAACTTTCCCCGCAAGGTTGGCCTTATCCCACTCCATGATCTGTGGCGGAACGAAACCGATGTAGCCGATACGCAGAATATGCCATTTGCCTTCGCGATCTTGGACGGATTTATTCTCGATCCGATAGGGGGTAAACCGCGGTTTCCCTGTTTTGGCATCGAGTACGTTGGCATTCACATAAGGGAATTTCGCACCAGACAATGCCTGATGCAGATAATCCAGACCATAGTTGAATTCGTGGTTGCCGATATTACCTACGGAGTAATCAAGCGTGTTCAGCGCCTGATAGACGGGATGGATTTCATTTTTTTTCAGCCCTTTGGCCGCCATGTAATCCCCAAGCGGGCTACCCTGAATAAGGTCGCCATTATCCACCAGTACGCTGTTGGTCGCCTGCTCGCGCGCCGCATGAATCAGGCTGGCAGTACGCACCAGGCCGAATTTATCGGTCGGGGTATCCTTGTAATAATCGAAATCCATCATATTGCTGTGCAGATCGGTGGTTTCCATTACCCGTAAATCAACGATGGCGGCATGAGCGGTGGAGGTCACCAGCATGGCAAGCAGGCTGAGCGCCAGCGAATGCTTCATTACTTAACTCCTTTGCGAGTGTTGTCAGGGCGTGAATCTGTCCGTGAAGGTTAATTATCCGGGATATATCTCATATAATTATGAATTCAGGGGGAATTATCACAGTAAATTGTGACGATGACATAGAATAACGGCAATAATCGTAAGTGAGTTCACAGTTGTATAATGAGTACGAGGGGGAAGCCCGAGTGACATATCGGCATCCGTTACTCTGTATCTAACCCGTAACGATGAGGTAGAAAATGCTAGAACATATTTGCCGACTGGCCCGCGATGCTGGCGCTGCCATTATGCGGGTTTATGAGGGACATCAGCCCACTGAAGTCACGCATAAAAAGGATAATTCACCGGTGACGGCGGCCGATCTGGCTGCACATCAGGTTATCCGTGAAGGGTTGGCGGCGGCATTTCCCGATATCCCGTTACTGTCGGAAGAAGATCCGCCGCAGTGGCCGGAACGCCAGCATTGGCAGCGCTATTGGTTGGTTGACCCGCTGGATGGCACTAAAGAGTTTCTCAACCGCAACGGTGAGTTTACGGTAAATATTGCTCTGATCGAAAATGGGCAGGCGGTACTGGGCGTGGTGTATGTCCCGGTAACCGATGTGATGTATTCCGCTGCGGAAGGTAAGGCCTGGAAAGAAGAGAAGGGCGAGCGTCGTCAGATTCATGTTCAGGATGCGCGTCCGCCGCTGGTTGTGGTCAGTCGTTCCCATACGGATCAGGAATTGAAGGATTACCTCAGTCAGTTGGGGGAACATCAGACCGTTGAAATCGGTTCGTCACTGAAATTCTGTCTGGTTGCGGAAGGAAAGGCCCAGCTATATCCCCGCTTCGGGCCTACCAATATCTGGGATACGGCCGCCGGGCATGCGGTTGCCGTGGCTGCCGGGGCGCAGATTCATGACTGGCAGGGAAAACCCTTGTCTTACTCGCCTCGTGAATCGTTCCTGAACCCCGGCTTTCGCGTATCGCTGTTCTGAATACCGCTATTTTTCATCCAGCAGCTGATGCAGCAGGGACATTACCTGCTGCACTTCCTGCCCGCTCAGGGCGCCGTCTTTGACAAAGCGAACGTGACCCCGCTTATCCAGTACGATGATGGCCGAGCCTGCGGGCTCCAGTTGCCAGGCCCTACGCACGTTACCCTGACCGTCCACAATGAACTGCGACCAGGGAAACGCTTTTTTATTATCTTCGAGGCTGCTACGGACAAACATGCTGGTACCGATAATGGCGTCATCGGTATTGACGATTGTCGTCGTTTGGTAATATTCGCGTGCTAGATTGGCGGCCTTTAGCGCGGTCATCAGCGGATCATTCATTTCTTTGGCCGATGTCCTCCCGGCGATATGTTGCACCACCCGCACTTTGCCCGGCAGTTGCGCGCTATTCCAGTTTTTATAGCTAAACTTATTATCCTGGTACTGAAGTTCACCCCGGTCAGCGACGCCAACGGGCGGGATCGACTGTCCGGATTGAAGGTTGTGAGCGGAGGCCAGCAACGGAATAAAGCCCAATGCGATGCAGAGATGACGGAGTTTTATCATAGTGTTTTCCTTAGCAGGGATTGGCCTGATTCGATGTCAGGCTTTGGAATAAGCGTAGAGCCAGGAAACGGGTCTGTCCTGCGATTTGAGAGTCAGTTTGTGCCGGAGTGCACAAACACCTACTTTTTGAAGGTTTATACTGACACTAAGCTGATTAATTTAAAATTGTTCTGTAAAAATGTGTAAAAGCAGTTAGGGATACTATTTCGGTGGGAACTAAACACGATTTCACAACACTAATTAACGTATCCGATATTTATTAGCGCGCTTAGCCCGCTCCCCATTTTGGAGAGAGGAAACGCGTAGAAAAATAAAACGGGAGGAGAGTAAAAACAATGAAGATCTTCGAACGTTACAACCCTATGAAGGTCGCCAAGTATGTGAAAACCTTGTTTCGCGGGCGGTTGTATATCAAGGGAGTTGGTGCTTTTGAGTTCGACTACGGCAAAATTTTACTGCCGAAAAAACAGGATAAACAGCATTTGCTGGTCATGTCTGAAGTGAACCGTCAGGTCATCAGGTTACAGGCCGAAATGGGATAACGGGCGCCGCTCCAGCAGGTTGCTGACACGTATTATCAGGTTGTTTGACACATACCCGCTTATCAGGCGGGTATTTTTTATGACGGACTATCCCTGCCCGTCACCCTGCGGGCCGTCGCTACGCGACAACGTGCCCGGTGTTTTTTGCCTATCGCTTCTCTTCTTTTATCTCTTCGGTTTTCGCGGCATTTGGGCGTTCTTCCAGACGCGTGACCAGCAGCTGATCGATCTTATAGCTATCAATATCCACCACTTCGAATTTATAACCGGAGAAGCGGACAAAATCCGTACGTTTCGGGATTTTGCGCAGCGTGTACATCATGAAACCGCCGATGGTTTCATAGTTGCCCGAATGAGGGAAATCATCGATATTCAAGGCGCGCATCACATCTTCTATCGGTGTGCCGCCTTCGATTAACCAGGAATTCTCGTCACGGGAAACAATCTGTTCTTCCAGTCCCTGTCCGAGCAGATCTCCCATGAGCGTGGTCATGACATCGTTCAGCGTAATAATACCGACCACCAGCGCATACTCATTCAGAATGACGGCGAAATCTTCACCAGCGGTTTTAAAACTTTCCAACGCTTCGGAGAGCGTGAGCGTATCGGGCACGATAAGCGCAGGGCGAATCTGCACGCCGCTGTGCAACTCAAGGCTCTGGTTGCCCAGAACCCGGTTCAGCAGGTCTTTTGAATCGACATAGCCGACAATCTGATCGATGTGGCCGTCACAAACCAGGAATTTTGAGTGCGGTTGTTCGGCAATCTTCTCTTTGATTTGCTCTTCCGCTTCATGCAAATCGAAGAAGACGACGCTTTCACGTGAGGTCATGGAAGAGGGAACCGTGCGTGATTCAAGCTCAAATACGTTTTCAATCAGCTCATGTTCCTGTTTACGCAGCACACCGGCCAGCGCGCCGGCTTCGACCACGGCGTAGATATCATCTGAAGTGATGTCATCTTTACGCACCATGGGCAATTTCAGTAAACGGAAAATCATGTTTGCCAGGCCGTTGAAAAACCAGACCATCGGACGGAAGATAAACAGGCAGAAGCGCATGGGGTTGATTATGCGGATAGCGACGGCTTCCGGTGCAATCATACCGATGCGTTTCGGAGTGAGATCGCCAAACAGAATAAACAGGCTGGTGACCAGTACGAAGGAACAGATAAAGCTGACCTTATCGGCTGCCTCAGGGGACATGAACTGTTCGAACAAAACGAAAAACGTGGGTGAGAATGCGGCATCACCAATAATACCGGCCAGAATGGCGACGGCATTAACGCCAATTTGAATAACAGTAAAGAAAATACCCGGTGTTTCCTGAAACTTTAATACCAGGTCGGCGTTGAGGTTCCCCTCATCAGCCATCAATTTAAGTTTTATTTTACGTGACGCAGCCAGCGATATTTCGAACATTGAGAAAAATGCACTGACAGCAATAAGAAAAATTATCAGTAATAGACTGTTTAACATGGTTTTTTCGCATTGGCCCTGAAAAGGAGCCGGCGATCCTCAGAAAGGTAGATCATTTCAGATAACGCATAGAAAGCCGCTAACAGGGCAGGAAGTCTGCCCAAATTATTTAAACTAAATATATCCATCATCTTTCAAGATGCAGGCGAGTTGGCTTTCCGGCATCTTGAAATCTATTGGTATAACGTGCGCAGTATAACAGGAGTGGTGAAAGTACCGCCAGAGATCAGCGTTGAGGCGGCAGGCAAACCCCGATACCGCCTAACCCGCAATAGCCTTCGGGATTTTTGTACAGATATTGCTGATGCTCGTCCTCGGCATAGTAGAAAGGACCCGCAGGCGCGATTTCGGTACTGATGGTCCGGTTGTCGCCACTCGCTTTCATCGCCTGCTGGAATTGACGGTAACTTTCCTGAGCGGCCTCTTCTTGTTCTGGCGTAAGCGTATAAATGGCAGAGCGATATTGGGTGCCAATATCTCCTCCCTGACGCATGCCCTGGGCGGGATCGTGGTTTTCCCAGAATAGCGTCAGTAGCTGGGTATAGCTGATTACCGCTGGATCGAAAACTATCCGCACCGCTTCAGCGTGATCGGTTTTTCCACTGCAAACTTCTCGATAAGTCGGATTAGGCGTGTAGCCGCCGGTATAGCCCGCCGCGGTGCTGTAGACACCGGGCTGCTGCCAGAACAGACGCTCGACTCCCCAGAAACACCCCATGGCAAAAAGGGCGACATCCATATTATCTGGAACATGCGTCATTGAGTGTTCGTTGACCGCATGCAGTCTGGCGACTGGCATCGGTGTTGTTCGCCCAGGCAAGGCGTCAGAAGATTTTATCCGCAACGTTTTATCGGCATGAAATGTCACTTTGTCAGCTCCCGGTATAGCGGTAGATATTATGGTATCTGGATAATGTCGTGTTTAGAGCATAACTGAGAAGTTTCGCGCTGTCTTTATAAGCCGGGGGTGTTTAATGTTAAGGTAGTGTTTATCTATAATGCTGCATTTTAATGTTCGCAGGTTTAAATCTATTTTTAAGGGAAAATACCAGCATTTATCGCTAACCTTAATAGGCCATGCCATGTCGACCGTTGCTGGGGGCGGGTTTCATTATCTGCTCAGTGCGGTCGAACGCGGTGGTAAAACCGATACTAAAGCGGCGATGTTATAAAAGTCATGCTATAGATTTGGTGTGACAGAGTGATGTAATCAGGGAGCTAAGTGACCATTCTTACAGGACAAAAACACAGCCTTTCTGGCTTTGGTGTGCCACGGTATCGTACCTTCGGCCTATTGTGCGCATTCAGTTTATTGGGCGTATTGCTATTTGCACCGGCGACTTACGCCGCCAATATCCGTTTACAGGTAACGGGACTGGAGGGCGCGCTGCAAAAAAATGTGCGGGCGCGCTTATCCACCATTGCGGTCGATGAAGTTAACGCCGATGGGCGCTTTCGCGCCAGGGTCGATGAGGCAATTCGTCAGGGACTGCGGGCATTAGGCTATTACGATCCACAAATCGCCTTTGAATTCAGACCTGCGGTCAACGGTGGCCGGCCGGTTCTGATTGCCAGCGTGACCCCCGGCGAACCGGTCAGGATAGCCGAAGTGAATGTGGATTTGCGCGGCGGCGCCCGCGACGATAGCGATTATCAACAGCGGCTGCGGGACGATCTCCCGGCTATCGGTTCGGTGTTGAACCACGGTGACTATGATAGCTTTAAAAGCGGGCTGAATAATCTCTCCCTGCGTAAAGGGTATTTTGATGCTCATTTTCAGCGCAGCCAACTGGGGGTTATGCGCGAAGAGAAAAAGGCATTCTGGGACATCGACTATGACAGTGGTGAACGTTACCGCTTTGGGGCGGTGAAGTTTCAGGGTGCGCAAATCCGCGACGATTATCTGCAAAATCTGGTGCCATTCCGCACCGGCGATCCTTACAGTAGTGAAGATCTTGGCGAATTAAATCGCCGTTTGTCCGCGACGGGCTGGTTCAATTCCGTTGTGGTTTCGCCTGATTTTGAACAATCGAAAACGACCAAGGTCCTGCCACTGGAAGCGGTCGTCACGCCGCGAACCCGTAATCAGGTGGAAACCGGGGTAGGATATGCGACGGATGTGGGGCCTCGCTTTAAAACAACCTGGAATAAACCCTGGCTCAACTCACGCGGCCATAGCCTCTCGAGCAGTCTGAGCGTTTCGGCGCCGGAACAATCGCTCGATCTGAGTTACAAAATCCCGTTATTGAAGAACCCGTTGGAACAGTATTACCTGTTGCAGGGAGGCTTTAAGCGGGAAGACCTTAATGACACGCAATCCGATTCAACCACGCTGAATGTGGCGCGCTACTGGGATCTCTCCAGCGGCTGGCAGCGGGCGATCAACCTGCGCTGGAGTCTTGACCACTTTACGCAGGGGAGCGTGACCGATACCACCATGTTGCTTTATCCCGGCGTTAGCATTAATCGAACCCGCCAGCGCGGCGGGTTGATGCCGGTATGGGGTGACACCCAACGCTATTCGATCGATGTTTCCGACACCCTGTGGGGATCGGATATCGATTTCGTGGTTTTTCAGGCGCAAAACGTCTGGATCAGAACGCTGGCGGAGAAACACCGCTTTGTTGCCCGTGGCAATCTGGGGTGGATTGAAACCAATAGTTTTTCCCGCGTTCCCCCTTCGCTGCGTTTCTTTGCGGGCGGCGATCGTAGTATTCGCGGCTATAAATACAAATCGGTTTCCCCGCGGGACAGCGATGGCAAACTGACCGGGGCGTCCAAACTGGCGACCGGTTCGCTGGAGTATCAGTACAACGTGACCGGAAAATGGTGGGGCGCCGTGTTTGTCGATTCCGGCGAAGCGGTGAATGACATCAAGCAAAACGATTTCAAAACGGGGGCCGGTATCGGTGTTCGCTGGTCATCCCCGATTGGCCCGGTAAAGTTCGATATTGCCACGCCTGTAGGCGATCCTGAAAAACATGGCGTGCAGTTCTATATCGCGTTGGGGCCTGAATTATGACAGAGATGAAAGAGAATAAACCCTCGACACAAGATGACGCTTCAACACGCGAAGTGAGCAAAAAGAAAAGTGGAAAGTGGCTCAAAAAACTGGGCATTGGCATGAGTGCTTTCCTGTTGTTAATCCTGATCTCGCTGGCCTTGCTGATAGGGACAACGCCGGGTTTGCACCTGTTATTGAACAGTGCGGCGCGTTTTGTACCGGGGCTGGATATTGCGAATGTCAGCGGCGGCTGGCGCGATTTGACGCTCAGCCAGATCAGCTATCAGATGCCGGGCGTAACGGTGAAAGCGGGGACGTTCCATTTATCGCTGGCGCCCGGTTGTTTGCGAAAAAGCCAGATTTGCATTAACGACCTGTCGGCAAAAGATGTGGACGTGGTGGTGGATACCGCTGCGCTTCCTGCGACAGAAGAGCCTGTCGAGCCCAGTGAGCCACTGACGGAATTGTCCACGCCGTTCCCTATTTCGCTCAATCAGCTGACGCTGGATAACGTGAAGGTGACCGTGGATGACACGGCCATTTCGCTGGGATCGTTTCGCACGGGCATGCAGTGGAAGGAACGGGCGTTCACGCTGTTGCCAACCCAAATCAGCGCGCTGCTGATCGCATTACCGAAGACGCCGGTTGATGTGCTGGAAGATGGAAAAGTGACGGCGGCCGAAGTCGCCGCAGTGGTGAAGGAAACGGCCGCAACGGTCCGCGAATCGGTTGAGAATGGAACCTCGCAAACCATTCAGATTGATAAAACCCTTCCGGGTGTGCCGGCCCAGCCGACGGTGAAGCCGGCGGATAAGTCCGCCAGTCAGGAACCGGCGCCGCCGGAACAACCGTTGGGTGAGCGCCTGACGGAACTGTTCTCCAAACCGCTTCTGCCGGATTTACCGCAGTTCACATTGCCGCTGGATTTGAATATTTCAGAAATCCACGGGGAACAGCTGCGACTGACGGGCGATCAGGACATTCTGATTTCTGACCTGATGATTCAGGCTTCAACGCAGAATCAGCATCTGCGTCTGGATCGTCTGGTGGTTCAATCGCCACAGGGCGGACTCAACGTGCGGGGCGAGGCGACGCTCAGCGAAAATTGGCCGGTATCACTGTCGGCAAATGGCGTACTGAATATTGATCCGCTGAAAGGCGAAAAACTCAAGCTGACGGTAGACGGCGGGTTGCGCGAACAGCTTAACGTGGCCCTGAATCTGTCTGGCCCGCAGCGTGCGCAGTTAACGTTGCAGGCCGAACTGGCGGAGGTGGGATTACCTTTGGCGCTGACGCTGGAAAGCGGGCAGGTTCGTTGGCCGCTGACGGGGGAAGCGCAATATCAGGCAAACGATGTGCGTTTGCGATTCAACGGTAAGGCGACGGACTATGCGCTGTCGTTACGCAGCGACATTCGTGGAACGGACTTGCCGCCGGCTACGTTGCTGCTGGACGGTAAGGGCAATGTGCAGCAATTCAATCTGACCCGCCTGCGTATAGCGGCATTGCAGGGGAATGCCGATCTGAGCGCGGTGCTGGACTGGAGCAAAGCCATCAGCTGGCGCAGCGAGCTGCTGATCAGCGGCATTAATACCGCGAAACAGTGGCCTGAATGGCCTGCCAAAGTGGACGGTAGGATTACCACTCGCGGCAGCGTTTATGGCGGGAGTTGGCAGCTACAGGTGCCAGAACTGCATCTGGATGGCAATGTGAAGGAGAACAAGCTGACAGCCAGAGGCGAACTGCGCGGGAACGCGGCCGGTCAGTGGCAAATACCGGGGCTGAATCTGGCTCTGGGACGTAACCAGCTGAATATCAAAGGTGATTTGAACGATAAGTGGCAACTGGATGCTGACCTCAATGCGCCCTCATTGACCGGCATGCTGCCCGGCCTCGCCGGTCGGGCGTTGGGAACCCTGAAGCTGCGCGGCGATTTGGGTGCGCCGCAGATTCTGGCAGATATCACGGCGTCGGGTCTGCGCTGGCAGGCGATGACCATTAGCCAGATAAAGATCGATGGTGACATCCGTTCAGAACCATCGTCCTCCGATTCGTCGTCCTCAACGCAACAGATTGCGGGCAAACTTGCGGTTCGACTTGAACAGCTGCATCAGGATAGCCTGAACATCGGTTTGCTGACGTTGAATGCCGAAGGCAACGAGAAACAGCATCAGCTGCGTTTGAATCTCCAGGGAGAACCGGTTTCCGGCCAACTGGCCCTGTCTGGCAGTTTCGATCGCCAGGCGCAGCGCTGGCACGGCGCACTGAGCAATACCCGGTTTGATACCCCGGTTGGCGAATGGCGGTTGACCCAGGAAATCGCGCTGGATTATCAGAATGAACCGCAAAAAGTCAGCATCGGCACGCACTGCTGGCGTAACCCGAATGCGGAAATCTGTGTACCGAAAACCATTGAAGCCGGGCCGAGCGGTCAGGCCAGCATCCGCCTGAACCGCTTTGATTTGGCGATGATTAAGCCGTTCCTGAGCACGGATACGGTGTTGTCAGGAACCTTTAGCGGTGGCGCAGATGTCAGCTGGCAGGCCGATCAGGGGCTGCCGCAGGCGAAAATCACTCTGGTGGGAAATAGTATTAACGTTCGTCAGCAGGTGCAAGGGAACACGCTGCCTCTGGCGTTTGACACCTTTACGCTGAATGCCGGTCTCGACCGTGGACGTGCGCAGCTCGGCTGGCTGATGGCTATTCGGGATAACGGACGTTTCAGTGGTGATGTTCAGGTAACCGACCCGCAGGGAAGACGTAATCTTGGCGGTACTATCACCATTGACAATATTTCTCTGGCGCTGCTTAACCCGGTTTTGCAAAAAGGGGAAAAAGTGGAAGGGATGCTGAATGCTAATCTGCGCCTGGCCGGAAATGCAGAACGGCCTCAGATATTGGGTTCAATGGTATTGGAAAGACTGGATATTGATGGGAGTTGGATGCCGATTGATCTCACAACGGGACGGTTGGCGGTGAGTTTTAATGGTATGTCTTCCACCTTACAGGGATTCCTGAAAACCGATAACGGGCAGTTGAACCTGGGCGGTAACGCGGACTGGTCGCAGCCAGACGCCTGGCGGGCGCGTATTGCGGCAAAAGGCCAGCGGTTGCGGGTAACGGTGCCGCCGATGGTGCGTCTTGATGTTTCGCCGGATATCGTATTTGAGGCAACGCCGCAGCTGTTCGCCCTGAACGGCTCGGTCAGTATCCCCTGGGCGCGTATTGTGGTTAAGGATATGCCGGAAAGTGCGGTGGACGTTTCGTCAGATGAAGTGCTGCTGGATGAGCAACGTCAGCCATTGGAGCAGGCTTCCGCGTCTATCCCCATTAACAGCAATCTGATTATACGTATCGGAAATGATGTGCGGCTGGATGCTTTCGGTCTGATCGCCCGTTTGCAGGGCGACCTGAAAATGGTTCAGGATGAGCGAGGACTGGGTTTGAACGGCCAGATAGATATCCCTTCCGGCCGCTTCAAGGCTTACGGGCAGGATCTGATTGTCCGTAAAGGTCTGATACAGTTCTCCGGTCCGCCGGATCAACCTATGCTGAATATTGAGGCGATCCGTAATCCTGACAATACTGAAAATGACGTGACGGCGGGCGTCCGGGTTACCGGCATGGCAAGTACGCCGAAAATCGAAGTTTTCTCCGATCCTGCGATGTCGCAGCAGGAAGCCTTGTCCTACTTGCTCCGCGGGCAAGGTCTGGATAGCAGTGGCGCCGATAGTTCTGCCATGACATCCATGTTGGTTGGTTTAGGGGTTGCACAAAGTGGTCAAGTTGTGGGTAAAATCGGCGAGGCTTTTGGCGTAAGTAATTTAGCTCTGGATACACAGGGCGTTGGCGACAATTCTCAGGTTGTGGTCAGCGGTTACGTTCTTCCTGGCCTGCAAGTCAAATATGGCGTGGGTATATTTGATTCTTTGGCGACGTTAACGTTGCGTTACCGTTTAATGCCAAAGCTATACTTGGAAGCGGTGTCTGGGGTTAGCCAGGCATTAGATGTGCTCTATCAGTTTGAGTTTTAGCGATGCGAATTATTGTCTACGGCAGTTTACGGCGCAAACAGGGAAATAGTCACTGGATGACCAACGCCCAATGGTTGGGAGATTGTCAGCTCGTCGGGTACGAGCTGTATAATCTCGGCCACTATCCGGCGGTGGTTGCAGGTGATGGGGAGATTCATTGCGAGGTGTATCGCATCAGTTCATCAATATTGACGGAGCTTGATGCGTTAAAGCGAGACGGCCACGAGTACCAGCGTGAGTTGATCCCGACCCCTTTGGGGAGCGCCTGGATCTATCTTTATAAGCACTCGGTGGAAGGATTACCGCGTATCACCAGCGGGGACTGGCTGAAACGCGATGAGGAACCCTAAAACGCCATATCGTGGTGGTGCGAAGGGGGACGGGCAGGGACAGCCCGTCATAAAAAAACGCAGGCGCGTTTTTCAACGTCGCTTGCGACGGCCCGCAGGGTGCCCGTCATAAAAAAACACCGCGCAAGGCGGTGTTTTTGACGGCGGATAACGGATGTTCTCTGCCATTATTCCCGACAGCGCGGGGGATGAATCAACTTATTTGTTCTTGGCGCGTTCGAAGGAGGCGATGATTTCTGCTTTGGCCGCTTCGGCGTTATCCCAGCCTTCAACTTTAACCCACTTGCCTTTTTCCAGATCTTTGTAATGTTCAAAGAAGTGGCCGATCTGCGCGCGCAGCAGTTCTGGCAGATCGTTAACGTCTTTAATGTGATCGTATTCTTTGCTCAGTTTACTGTGCGGGACGGCAACCAGTTTGGCATCTTCGCCTGCTTCGTCAGTCATTTTCAATACGCCAACTGGACGGCAGCGGATCACTGAACCCGGCTGTAACGGATACGGAGTCGGTACCAATACGTCAACCGGGTCACCATCCAGAGACAGGGTGTGGTTGATGTAACCATAGTTGCATGGATAGAACATGGCGGTAGACATGAAACGGTCTACAAACAGAGCGCCAGTGTCTTTATCAATCTCGTATTTGATCGGATCAGCATTCGCCGGGATTTCAATAACTACGTAAATATCTTCCGGAAGATCTTTGCCCGCCGGGACATTGTTCAGACTCATGTCGGTTTCCTTCTCTCTTCAAACCTGAAATGGAGTGGCGGTCATTATAGCCAAATCACGCCTAATGTCCCCATTTTTAGCGCAAAGTTCCCGGTGACTACCGGCTGGCTATACCGCCTCTTCTTCATTGTTCATTCGTCTTTTTTGTCGGCATCGGATTTCTTTTTCTTGCCGAGCTTGTTCCAGATTTTCCCTTCCTGTCCGCGCCACAGACGCTGAATGTTGTCGTGATGACGCATTAAAATCAGACAGGACAGCATTGCGACAGGAAAAGTGAACTGCGGTTTAAACCACCAGACGTAGAATGGGGCAATCAGCGCGCTGATGATGGCGCCGAGGGAGGAGTAGCCGCTCAGCAGAACGGTAAGTAACCAGGTTCCGGTCATCAGACCGGTCAGATCCCAACCGATAGGCGCAATGGCGCCGAAGGCAGTGGCAACCCCTTTTCCACCGCGAAAGCGAAAAAAGACCGGATAGATATGTCCCAGACAGGCCGCGATAGCGGTCAGACCAAGGTATAGCGGGGGAATGCCCAGCGCGTAAGCCATCCAGACGGGCAACATGCCTTTCAGCACATCAAAGACCAGTACGGCGGCCGCGGCAGCTTTACTACCGATACGCAGAACGTTGGTGGCCCCAGGATTTCCCGAACCATGTTCGCGCGGATCCGGCAGCCCTGCGATTCGGCACACCAGAATCGCACTGGAAATCGAGCCACACAGATACGCGATTAACATCATACCAAGCGCGGTTGCACTCATAACGCAGTTCCGTTTAATAGGAGTCGTTTTACTCTTCGCATCTGTGGATAATACGCATATTCCGTCGGAAGTGGTATCCGACAACGACAAAAACAGAGAACGACGTGATGGATATCGTATTTATTGAGGAACTTACCGTCATAACCACCATTGGTGTTTACGACTGGGAACAGACCATTCAGCAGAAGCTGGTGTTCGATATCGAAATGGGATGGGATAATCGTCGGGCGGCGGCCAGCGATGATGTTAACGACTGCCTGAGCTATGCCGAGGTCAGTGAGGCCGTGATTGAGCACGTCGCCGGGCAACGTTTTGCGCTGGTGGAACGGGTCGCTGAGGAGGTGGCACAGATCCTGATGCAGCGTTTCCCGATTCCCTGGTTACGTATCAAGGTCGGTAAACCGGGTGCGGTAGCGCAGGCGCGTCAGGTTGGGGTGATTATCGAGCGCGGTACGCGATGATAGGCCCAATAGATTTATGGCGGGCTACTCTGCCCATTTCCGGGCGCCAACGCGCTGCAATTTGCAGATGGCGGGTATAAATCTGATTTGACTTAATTAATACTGATTTACGTGCAACTAAACGGTAACCTGCAAGGTCTATAACGTTTATACCCGTCATGCTTCAAGCGGGAATATAGCGGCTCGCTCAGCAGCGTAGCCGCTTTTTTATGACGGGCCGTCGCAAGCGACGTTGAAAACTGCGTTGCAGTTTTTTATGGGTTGTGTTTTTCATTGTTTACAACAAGAGTCAAGGGATTTTAGATGGCAGACCTGCATTCGTTGTTCATCGCGTTTATTCTTGGGGTGGTTGAAGGGTTGACCGAGTTTCTACCCGTTTCTTCGACTGGGCACATGATTATTGTTGGTCACTGGTTAGGTTTCGCTGACGAGAAAGCCAAAACCTTCGAAGTTATTATTCAGTTGGGCTCTATTCTTGCGGTTGTCGTGGTGTTCTGGCGTCGGTTATTCGGGCTTATCGGTATTCATTTCGGCCAGGTTCCGCACGAAGGGCAAACTTCCGGTCGCTTGAAGCTGACCCATATTCTGTTGGCAATGATTCCGGCCGTGGTGCTTGGTCTGGTTTTCCATGAAGTCATCAAATCATTATTTACCCCCCAGAATGTGATGTACGCGTTGGTCGTCGGGGGCTTCCTGCTGCTGGCTGCGGAATGGTTAAAGCCGAAACAGCCGCGGTCAGTCGGGTTGGATGATATTACGCATCGTCAGGCATTCATGATTGGCTGCTTTCAGTGTCTGGCGTTGTGGCCTGGGTTTTCCCGTTCAGGCGCGACCATTTCCGGCGGAATGCTGATGGGCGTTAGTCGCTACGCCGCATCAGAGTTCTCTTTCATTTTGGCGGTTCCCATGATGATGGGCGCGACCGTTCTGGATTTCTATAAAAGCTGGCATTTCCTGTCGCTGGCGGATCTGCCGATGTTTGCGGTTGGCTTTGTGACGGCGTTTGTGGTCGCGTTGATCGCGATTAAAACCTTCCTGCAGATTATCAAACGCATCTCTTTTGTCCCGTTCGCTATTTACCGTTTTATTGTGGCGGCGGCGGTGTACATGGTGTTTATGTAAGCCTGAACGGATGCGATAAGAGGCCACCTGTGCGTGGCCTTTTGCAGGTTATGCCGTAGGGGATGCGTTGTCCTGCTGTTGCGCTTTCCACTGTTCCAGCGCTTTAGTCCGACGACGAGACAGCTCGTTGCGAACCTCAATTCCCTGATAACCGTCGGCGACGACGTCCGCGCTGGTAACACGACTGACCACCCGAAACGCTTCACGCAGATAATCTCCCTGCGGATAGGGGCTCTCTTCAAAGCCGGTTCGGCCTCTGGCATCCGCCTCGCTGGCGATCGCCAACTGTCCCAGACGCTGTGGCTTGCGCCAGACGTCAATAGCGTCAAACAGTTTCATCAACGTTTTGGGCTGTAGTATCTGGACGGTATGAATCAGATCGTGGTATTCCGCCACCAGCTTTGCCAGATCCCGTATGTGGTTAGGCACGCGCAAACGTTGGCATAGCGACTCAACCAGTTGCACACCGGCGGGGCCGTGGCCATGATGCCGGGGCCACAATTCTGGCGGGGTCAGGCCTTTTCCCAGATCGTGGCACAGTGTGGCGAAACGGACGTCGATATCCGGGCTGAGGCGGGCGGCCATCGCCAGCGTCATCAGGGTATGAATACCGGTGTCAATTTCCGGATGCCATTTGGCCGGTGCCGGGATGCCATAAAGTTTATCGATTTCGGGGAACAACACCGCAAGGGCTCCACAGTCGCGCAGTACCTGAAAGTACACCTGCGGCGAACGGGTGCCGAGCGCTTTTTCCGTTTCTTTCCAGACGCGTTCAGGCGTCAGATAGGCAAGTTCTCCTTCCCGGGTCATTCTTTGCATCAACGCCATGGTTTCTTCCGCAATCTGAAAGCCAAGGTAGGCAAAGCGGGCGGCGAAACGAGCGACGCGTAACACCCTTAACGGATCTTCGCTGAAGGCATCGGAAACGTGGCGGAGCAGGCGATTGTCCAAGTCGCGACGGCCATGGTAAGGGTCAACCAGCTCCCCTTGTTCGGTTTGGGCGATGGCGTTAATCGTCAGATCCCGGCGCAACAGGTCTTGCTCCAGCGTGACGTCTGGCTCGGCGTGGCAGACGAAACCGGTGTAGCCTTGGCCCGATTTTCTCTCGGTACGTGCCAGTGCGTACTCGTCACGGCTGACAGGATGCAGAAAGACCGGAAAATCCTTTCCTACCTGTTGATAGCCCTGTGCCAGTAATTGTTCCGGCGTTGCACCGACAACCACCCAATCTTTCTCGGTGACGGGTAAATTAAGCAGGCTGTCCCGAACAGCACCGCCGACAAGATAAATATTCAATGCCGGGCTCCTGAAATAACGCGTGATATTCACTACATATTAACATCTTTGATTCACATTATTGCCTGCACGTAAAAATGCCTGCGTATGCAGGCATGATTGATTAAGCGGCGTTTTGGCGATGATGGTGTTATCCCATCCAGCGATCGTTCTTTTTTCTGCGCGGGAGAATGTGCGGCAGCAACAGGCCCAGTAACAGACCCGCTCCGGCAACCCCGCCGCCGTACATAAACCATTGCAGAATGATCGTGCGCTGTTTGTCATCAAGCTGAACATTGGCGGCGCTGACTTTTTTCTGGGCCACGATCAGCTGATTTTTCAAATCCTGATTTTCGTTACGTAGCCCATTGATAATTTCGTCGCTGGCCGCCACTTTTTGCTGCATCTCGGTCGTGCGCTGATTCCAGCTCTGGTCAATATTATTCAGTTTATCGGTCAGGTCTTTAACCTGATTTTCCAGTTCAGGTACGCGCGTGCGCAGACTGGGGGTCTCGCTTAGCTGATCGAGCGGGATCCAACTGGTGCGGTTTTTGTCATCGCGAATTTGGGCGTAACCCGCCCCTTCATTGACGCTGAGTACGGTGACCTGATCGCCGGCGTTCAGTGTGCCGACGATGCGATATTGGTTACCCGGGCCACTGTGTATGTAGGTCAGTAACTCATCGGAAACATAGCGTTTTTCTTCAGCATGAGCAGTCCAACTCAGCGTGAAGGTCATCAAGGTAAAACAAATTAGGCATAATTTCTGCATAAGATCATCATGTTGCGTGAATTGTGGGCTGATAGTAGAGGGTTAAGTCTGACGAGGCAATAATTAAACCGAAATGAGAACTATCTTACTCTTGGGACGACCGCGGCCCGGTAAGCCGGAATACCGCGTTTTTACTGGTTTTTTTCGGTATTCAAGATTGAAATGCCAGCCTGACGGCGGGTAAGAAATGCGCGCTTGTTCGCAGCTGAAAAAGAGAGCGTGTCGTAACAGTGGCAAGCTGAAGTAAAATGTTATTTACTGGCGTAATTGGCGCTGACCCGGTGTTACCCCCTTCATCTTTTCAGTTGCAGGCGTGTTGGCTTCCTGCATCTTGAAATCTATTGGGCATAGTAAATGTTATGAGTGAAGAAATAGAACTGAAGTTTATCGTTCACCCTGACAGCGTTGATTCGCTGTTGAAACAGCTGACTGACTGGCAGAATGAGTACAGCCAGAGTGAACATCTGCGGGCCCATCGGCTGACGAATACCTATTATGAAACGGCTGACAATTATCTGCGTCAGAATGGGATCGGTCTGCGGATTCGCGGCGAGAATGAACGCTATGAAATGACGGTGAAAACTGCCGGTAAAGTGGTCGGTGGATTGCATCAGCACCCGGAATACAATGTGGCGCTGGAAAAATCAGAACTGGATCTCAGCCTGTTTCCTGCGGATATCTGGCCGGAAAATTGTGATGTGACGGCATTGCAGCGGTCGCTTAACCCGCTGTTCAGTACAGACTTTACGCGTGAAAAGTGGGTGATCACTTACTACCAGAGCATTATTGAAATCGCGTTTGACCGTGGAGAGATTCGTTCGGGCGAACTGAGTGAACCGCTTTGCGAACTGGAGATGGAACTCAAAATCGGGCAGACGTCGCATCTGCTGGAACTGGCGAAGGAAATTGCTGATTTTGGGGGATTGCGGCAGGGAAGTCTCAGCAAGGCCGCACGGGGATATCATCTTGCCAGAGGGAATCCGGCGCGTGAGTGTCGTCCTGTCACGGTGCTGGCGGTAGAACCCAAGACCAATATCGATCAGGCGATCAATGCAGCGCTGGAGTACGCGTTGGCGCATTGGCAATATCATGAAGAGCTCTGGGTCAGAGGCAATGCCGCCGCGCGTGAGGCGTTGCCGCAGGCCAGCGCGCTGATTCGCGAGATGCTGGTGCTGGTCGGCGGGCTCGTTTCCCGTAAGGTGACGACGCTTTTCCGGGCCGCGCTGACCAATCTGGAGGCGAAAATTGAGGGACCGGGCGATGCGGAAACAGTGTGCTACAGCGTGGAGTATCTGCAAAGTAAGCTGGTGCTCACTTCCTGGTTGATCAACGCGGGCTGGCGCGCCTATATGGATAACAAAGATCGTATCCGGTTGCAGGGTTCCTATAAACGTTTTGCCGATATTATGCTGAGCCGAAGCGCCGCCGACCTGCGGAGTACGTTCAACAACACGTTGAGCGAAGTGCAATACGAGCAGCAATTGCCCCGGCTGCATCGCAATATTTCGGCCTTTTATCTGCTGTCGGGCGCTTATCCGACAGAACAGGTGGAAGAATATATCGAACGCTGGCGGGCACTGATTCGCTCAATCGAGCAGTTTACCATCGACCATTCGCCGTCACCCTATCTGGAAACCTGCCGCAAACAAGCTCTGGCTCAATCGCCATTCTGGTTACACAGTGCCGGGAATTAATTGTTAATTGCGTTCACCCGCCAATGATGGTGGGTGGCATACCAAGGGAATCACCATGTCGATACTTCCTTTGCCATCATTACCTGCACTATTGGCGGAACAGTCTCAACGGGTTTTATTACGCTTACGGGAAACGCTCCCCAATCCCGTTCCTGCCGCAGAGCGCGATCTGGCGGTCTTGGCATTAAGCGATTTTGTCAGCGACGCTCTGACGATGCATCCCGACTGGTGGCAGGCGCTCCATCAGCAACCGCCACAGCCGGAGGAATGGCGGCACTACGCCGATTGGTTGAATACGGCGCTGGCGGAGGTCAATGATGAAGCGGCGCTGATGAACGTGCTGCGCCAGTTCCGTCGCCGGATTCTGGTACGGATTGCCTGGTCACAGATACTTCACACCAGTACAACCGAACAAACCCTCAGGCAGCTTAGCGAACTGGCGGAAACGTTGATTATTGCCGCCAGAAACTGGCTGTATCAGGCGTGTTGCCGTGAATGGGGAACCCCATGTAATGCACTGGGGGTTCCTCAACCCTTGTTGATCCTCGGCATGGGGAAACTGGGCGGGGGTGAACTGAATTTCTCTTCTGATATCGACCTGATTTTTGCCTACCCTGAAAACGGCCAAACGCAAGGCGGGCGGCGTGAACTGGATAACGCTCAGTTCTTCACCCGATTGGGACAGCGGTTGATTAAAGTGCTGGATCAGCCAACGGTGGATGGTTTTGTCTATCGCGTTGACATGCGTTTGCGTCCTTTTGGCGACAGTGGGCCACTGGTGCTCAGTTTTGCGGCCATGGAAGATTATTATCAGGAACAGGGGCGTGACTGGGAACGCTACGCGATGGTCAAGGCACGCCTGCTGGGGGGAATGGATGACGCCTACAGCCAGGAGCTGCGCAGCACCCTGAAGCCTTTTGTTTTCCGTCGCTACATTGATTTCAGCGTGATCCAGTCGTTACGGAACATGAAGGGCATGATTGCCCGTGAAGTCCGGCGCCGGGATTTACGGAACAACATCAAATTAGGGGCCGGCGGCATTCGTGAAATTGAATTTATCACCCAGGTCTTTCAACTGATTCGCGGCGGCCGCGAACCCGGCCTACAGCAGCGTGCGCTGCTTCCTACACTTCAGCATATTGGCGTACTGGGGCTGTTAGGCCCTGAGCAAGTGATTGCGCTCAGCGAGTCTTATCTGTTTTTGCGTCGTCTGGAAAATTTGTTGCAGGCGATTGCCGATGAGCAAACTCAAACCTTGCCCGATGATGAACTGAACCAGCAGCGGCTGGCGTGGGGAATGGGATGTAACGATTGGACCGCGTTGCAGGAGACATTATCGCGGCATATGCAGGCGGTGCGCGGCGTTTTCAATGACTTGATCGGTGACGATGCATCGGATAGCAATGATATTCCCGAACATGGCAGCTATAGCAGCCTGTGGCAGGATACATTGGACGATAGCGATCTGGCGCTGCTGACGCCGCATTTGACCGAGCCGGTACGGGAGAAATTACTGCTCGCGATCATCGGGTTTCGTCAGGACGTCGCGAAGCGGACGATCGGCCCGCGTGGTCGGGATGTCCTGGATCAACTGATGCCGAATCTGTTGGCGGAAGTGTGCGCCCGTCAGGAAGCCGATACCATTCTGTCACGGCTGACGCCTCTCTTGCTGGGGATCGTAACGCGTACCACCTATCTGGAATTGTTACTCGAATCGCGCGCCGCACTGGCCCAGTTGATCCGGCTGTGCGCCGCCTCACCCATGGTGGCCAGCCAGTTGGCCCGCTATCCCTTACTGCTGGATGAACTGCTCGATTCTGCGACGCTGTATCAACCGATCGCGCCGGATGCGTACTCCGACGAATTGCGTCAGTACCTGATGCGAGTACCTGAAGAGGATGAAGAGCAGCAGTTGGAGGCGGTGCGCCAGTTTAAACAAGCGCAGCAGTTGCGTATCGCTGCCGGGGATATTGCGGGCGTGCTCCCCGTAATGAAAGTGAGCGATCACTTAACCTATCTGGCTGAAGCCATCATTGCTGCCGTCGTGCAACAGGCATGGGGACAAATGGTGGCTCGCTATGGTCAGCCTTCACATCTGCAACAGCGTGAGGGACGCGGCTTTGCGGTTATCGCCTATGGGAAATTGGGCGGTTGGGAGCTTGGCTACAGTTCAGATCTTGATTTGGTTTTTCTGCTTGATTGTCCGGCCGATGTGATGACGGATGGTGAGCGCAGTATTGATGGCCGCCAATTTTATCTGCGTCTGGCTCAGCGTGTGATGCACCTGTTCAGTACGCGGACGTCATCTGGGATTTTGTATGAAGTGGATGCCCGCCTGCGGCCATCGGGCGCAGCCGGCATGCTGGTCAGTACCGTTGAAGCGTTTGATGAGTACCAGCGTAACGAGGCCTGGACCTGGGAACATCAGGCTTTGGTGCGGGCGCGTATGGTTTATGGTGAATCAGGCGTACAGCAACAGTTTGAATCTATCCGGCGCGCGATCCTTTGCCGGGAGCGTGACGCGGACGCCTTACGTACGGAAGTCCGTGAAATGCGCGAAAAAATGCGTCAACACCTGGCTAACAAAGACAGTTCACTGTTTGATCTGAAAACGGATGCCGGCGGCATTACCGATATTGAGTTTATCGTGCAATATCTGGTGCTGCGTTATGCCGCACACGAACCGCGCCTCACCCGCTGGTCGGATAACGTCCGCATTCTGGACTTGATGGCGCAGTATGGCGTGATGGAGGAGCGCGAAGCGAGCGCGCTCAAACTGGCCTATGTCACACTGCGCAATGAGCTGCACCATCTGGCATTACAGGAATTATCGGGCCGGGTCAGTCAGAACCGGTTCGTCGCCGAACGACAGCAGGTACAACAGAGCTGGAATAAGTGGTTAGGCTGAGGCTGTGATATTATCACGCGCAATATGCGAAATAAGTTTGGAGTATGGGATGAAAGTTACGCTGCCTGACTTCCGCCAAGCGGGGGTGTTAGTGGTTGGTGATGTGATGTTGGATCGTTACTGGTACGGTCCAACCAGTCGGATTTCCCCCGAAGCCCCGGTGCCGGTGGTCAAGGTCGACACGATAGAAGAACGTCCCGGCGGGGCGGCAAACGTGGCGATGAATATCGCATCGCTGGGCGCCGGTTCGCGTCTGGTCGGTTTGACGGGGATCGATGACGCTGCACGAGCGCTAAGTGCGAAACTCGGTGAGGTTAACGTGAAGTGTGATTTTGTGTCCGTGCCGACGCATCCGACGATCACCAAACTGCGTGTTCTGTCCCGTAATCAGCAGCTTATTCGCCTGGATTTTGAAGAAGGGTTTGATGGCGTTGATCCACAGCCGATGATCGAACGTATTCAGCAGGCACTGCCCAATATTGGCGCGCTGGTACTGTCCGACTATGCAAAAGGGGCATTGGTTCATGTCCAGGCCATGATCCAGACCGCGAAGGCCGCCGGCGTACCTGTTTTGATCGATCCCAAAGGAACCGATTTTTCACGCTACCGTGGCGCGACATTGCTGACGCCGAACCTGTCCGAGTTTGAAGCCGTCGCGGGTCGTTGTCAGAATGAAGATGAATTGGTATCCCGTGGTATGAAGTTAGTGGCTGACTATGAACTGTCAGCGCTGCTGATCACCCGTTCAGAACAGGGAATGACCTTGTTGCAGCCGGACAAAGAGCCTTTACATTTACCGACGCAAGCGCAGGAAGTGTATGACGTGACGGGGGCAGGGGATACGGTGATCGGGGTTCTGGCGGCGTCGCTGTCAGCGGGTAATTCGCTGGAGGAAGCCTGTTTTCTGGCTAACGCCGCCGCGGGGGTTGTGGTTGGTAAGCTGGGGACGTCTACGGTGACGCCGATTGAGCTGGAAAATGCGATTCGCGGCCGTGCTGAAACAGGTTTTGGCGTGATGAGCGAACAACAGTTGAAGGACGCGGTTGCGCTGGCGCGCCAGCGTGGTGAAAAGATTGTCATGACGAATGGGTGTTTCGATATTCTTCATGCGGGGCACGTTTCCTACTTATCGAATGCCCGCAGGCTTGGCGATCGGCTGATTGTTGCGGTAAACAGCGATGCTTCGACGCAGCGTCTGAAAGGGCCGACCCGTCCGGTGAATCCGCTGCCTCAGCGCATGATCGTGCTGGGGGCGCTGGAAGCCGTGGATTGGGTGGTGGCGTTCGAGGAAGACACGCCGCAGCGTCTGATTGCCGAGGTGCTGCCCGACGTGCTGGTGAAAGGCGGTGATTATCAACCGCATCAGATTGCCGGCAGCGAAGAAGTATGGGCCAACGGCGGAGAGGTTAAAATCCTGAATTTCGAGGATGGGTGCTCCACAACCACCATCATTAATCGTATCAAAGCGGGTAAGTCTGAATAACCGATGATGTCGCGTCATTAAAACAGGTATGAAACCATTGAATGTAGAGTCAGTCGAAATGCGTGAAGCCACACAGCGCGTCGCAGAACTGCGCGCGTTGTTGCGCCATCATGAATACAAATATCACGTTGAAGATGCGCCAGAAATTCCTGATGCGGAGTATGACCGTCTCATGCAGGAACTGAAGGTGCTGGAAGCGGCATATCCTCAGTTGGTGACAACCGATTCACCGACTCAGCGCGTAGGGGCCGCGCCGTTGGCCGCTTTCGAGCAGGTGCGGCATGAAGTGCCGATGTTATCGCTGGATAACGTCTTTGATGAAGACAGCTATCTGGCGTTCAGCAAGCGTATTGGCGACCGGTTGAAAAATGCCGAGGATCTGACGTTCTGCTGTGAGCTGAAGCTGGACGGCCTGGCGGTGAGTCTGCTGTACGAAGAGGGCGTTTTGGTTCGTGCCGCGACGCGCGGAGATGGAACCACCGGGGAAAACATCACCAGTAACATTCGTACGATTGGCGCCATTCCGCTGCGTCTTCAGGGTGAAAACATTCCGCAACGACTGGAAGTTCGCGGCGAAGTGTTCATGAAACATAGCGGCTTCGAGAAACTGAATGATGAAGCGCGGCGTACCGGCGGCAAAGTGTTCGCCAATCCTCGTAATGCCGCCGCTGGATCGTTGCGTCAGCTCGATCCCCGAATTACGGCCAGACGCCCGCTGACCTTTTTCTGTTACGGCGTTGGTCTGCTGGAGGGCGGCGAGTTGCCGGCCAGTCACTGGGAACGTCTGATGCAGTTTAAACAGTGGGGATTGCCGGTCAGCGATCGTATCAAACTTTGTACCGGCAGCGCGGAAGTCCTCGATTTCTATCATCAGGTTGAACAGACCCGCGGTTCGCTGGGGTTCGATATTGATGGTGTGGTGATCAAGGTTGACGATCTGGCGTTGCAGGAGCGTCTGGGCTTTGTTGCCAAAGCGCCACGCTGGGCCGTGGCCTTCAAATTTCCGGCCCAGGAACAGTTGACCTGGATACGTGATGTCGAATTTCAGGTTGGGCGTACCGGGGCGATAACGCCCGTTGCCCGTCTTGAACCTGTCGCGGTGGCTGGGGTGATGGTCAGTAATGCGACGCTGCATAATGCCGATGAAATCGAACGCCTCGGATTACAGATTGGCGATCGCGTCATTGTCCGCCGTGCGGGGGATGTCATTCCGCAGATTGTGGGCGTGGTGGAATCTGAACGGCCGGAGGATACCCGGCCGATTGAATTTCCCACTCACTGTCCTGTGTGTCATTCCGACGTGGAGCGTGTGGAGGGGGAAGCCGTTACGCGTTGTACCGGTGGGCTGATCTGTGGCGCGCAGCGCAAAGAGGCGCTGAAGCATTTTGTTTCCCGTCGTGCGCTGGATGTGGATGGCATGGGCGACAAAATTATCGATCAACTGGTGGAAAAACAGTATGTCGAAACGCCGGCCGATCTGTTTCGACTCAGTGCGGGTATCTTGACCGGCCTCGATCGTATGGGGCCGAAATCGGCGCAGAATCTGGTTAATGCATTGCAAAAAGCGAAAAGCACCACGTTGGCGAGATTCCTGTTCGCGTTGGGGATTCGTGATGTCGGTGAAGCGACGGCGGCTAACCTGGCGGCATACTTTGGTTCGCTCGAGGCGTTATTTGCCGCGGACGAAGAAGCATTGCTTGAAGTGGCTGACGTGGGGAAAGTGGTCGCCGCCCATGTGCGTCATTTCCTCGATGAAGATCACAATCGGAAAGTGATCAGCGAGTTGACCGATCCCGAGGGGATCAACGTTCACTGGCCAGCTCCGGTGGTGGTTAAAGCCGAAGAGATCGATAGTCCGTTTGCAGGGAAAACGCTGGTATTGACCGGCTCATTGAGTATCCTGTCCCGTGATGAAGCCAAAGATCGTCTAACGGCATTGGGTGCAAAAGTCAGCGGCAGCGTCTCGAAAAAAACCGATATGGTGATTGCTGGCGAAGCCGCGGGATCGAAACTGACCAAAGCGCAAGAGCTGGGTATTCCGGTGATCGATGAAGCCGAAATGATTCGCCTGCTGGGGGCATAAACAGATGGAAAAAGAGGACCTGCTTGAGATTGCCAATACGCCGATGCCCTTTGGTAAATATCAGGGGCGTGCTCTGATTGATCTGCCGGAAGAATACCTGCTGTGGTTTGCCCGCAAAGGGGAGTTTCCGAAAGGCCGTTTAGGCGAGCTGATGCAATTAACGCTGGCGATAAAAATAGAAGGGTTGCAGGGGCTGGTGCAACCATTGAAACATAAAAATAAGGCATAACTTTACATTATGCCTTGTGCCCTAACTGATTCGAGTTGCTGTATGACGGGTATATGTCGATATGGTTTAGATGTAAACGTTAATCTGGTTTTCTTCGGTCGGGCGATTAACGCCGTCAGCCTGAGACTTTGTCCCGAAATCAGCAGCAACTTCCTCGGTTGATTTTTGCGCCTGAGCGCTTTGCTGGGCCTGCTGAGCTTCAAGCTGAGCGATCTGTGCTTCAATGGTTTGAATCTGAGCCTGCAACATTTGGCTCTGTGTGGCTGCTGTTTCTGAGTCTCCAGATGAACTCGATACACTTTTGAGTTGTTCCGTCAATTTTTCCAGTTGCTGATTTAATTGGTTAATCTTCTGCGTATAGCTTTGTGAGCTACTTGCTGATGATGTTGTTGATGAAACCGCACTGATAGTGGACATTTTCCCTCCTGATAAAGATCACACAAGGTGTGATCTTTATTATCGGCTAATATCCCTTTCGCTTTGTTAAGGTTTTGCCTGATAACGCGAAGGGTTACTGCCATTTATTCATAACAGATGTAACAGAAAGTGTATTTTTTAGCCCTTGCCGTGCGCCCGCTTTTTTATAAGTCTCATATGCGACGGCGTTACATGCAAAATGTCTGACGTTTAACTGCCATAGACATTAATCGCGCTATTCAAGCGCATTGCCTGACGGTTTAACCCCTCGGCCGCTTCGGTGGATTGCATCACCATATCGGTGTTGCGTTGCGTCATTTCTTCTATCTGAGCAATAGAGGTGTTGATTAATTCCAGTGCGGACGTCTGCTCATGGGTGGCATTGCTGATTTCCTTGAGCATGGTGGCAACCTGCATGACTTCATTCACCATGTCATTGATATGTTTACCTGCATTCTCAACCATCACGCTGCCTGAGTTGACGCTTGCCACGTTGGCGTCAATCAGGGTTTTGATCTCTTTCGCGGCAGAGGCGGAATGCTGCGCCAGATTGCGGACTTCCGAAGCGACCACGGCAAACCCTCGTCCCTGGACCCCGGCACGCGCGGCTTCTACTGCGGCATTCAGCGCCAGGATATTGGTCTGGAACGCAATGCTGTCAATAACGCTGATAATGTCGACAATCTTGTTACTGGCGCTGGAAATGGAATCCATCATTCCGATGGTTTCCTTCATGATCTCGCCGCCTTGCAATGCCGTATTACTCGCCAGTTCAGCCATTTGTGTTGCCTGAGTGGTGGTTTCCGAACTTTGCTGAACCGCACCGGTAATCTGCTCAATGGCGGCAGCCGTCTGTTGCAGATTGGCGGCAGTTTCTTCGGTACGGGTATTCAGCGCACTATTGTTTTCTGCCAGTTTGTGGCTGACATCCGTCATGCCTTGTATCTGTGTACCAACATCGTCAACCAGCGAGTGCAGGTTAAGCCCGAACTGATTGATCGCACGAAGCAGCAGGCCGATTTCATCGACCCGGTTCAGGTGCATATGTTTCACTTTACGGCCGGAAACAACATGCTGCGCCTGTTTCAGAATCATTTTCAGTGGGTTGGCGATTTGTTTTTGCAAGAACAGATCAAGCAGCGCAATGAGAGGGAGAGTAAAGGCGGCTAACCACAGCGGGTTAACGCCACTAAGCGCCAGCGTCGCGGGGAAAATGCCCGCGATCAGGATCGCCAGCCGCAGTCGCCAGCGCACGGAGAGTTTCTGAAATAGCGACAGCGGTGAAAACAGGCCGGTTCTGACAACCAGTCCTTTGTAAAATTTACGATGTTTAACCTGTTTTTTCTGTACGGCCGCATAGAGTGATTCGGCAAATTTTATTTCATCTGCCGCGGGTGTGTTACGAACGGAGATATAACCTGTCAGTTGATCTTGGTGATAAACCGGTGTGACATTGGCTCTTACCCAATAATGGTCGCCATTATTGCGCCTGTTTTTCACCAGGCCTGTCCAACTGTCACCTTGTTGTAATGTAAACCACATATCTGAAAATGCTTCGGTGGGCATATCCGGGTGGCGCACAATGTTATGTGGTTGATTAATTAATTGATCTTCAGAAAATCCACTGACTTTGATAAATGCGGAATTGGCGTAGGTGATATGACTTTGAATATCTGTAGTGGACATTAATGTTGTATCCATATCTAACAGATACTCCTGCTGTGTAACAGGTGTATTCAACCTCATTGGGAACCCCGGCAGTTTTTTTATTGCTGTTTAAATTAATCAATATATTCAAGTGGGTACGCTGATTTTTTTGAGCTTTTTTGCATCTGTACATCAAAAATTAACCGCATGCACGGTTTTATCGTGAGCGTTTTTTCATCATGAACAGGATGCTGGCTCTTATTGGGTGAGCGACGATAAACGATAAATCCTTCTTTTTGAGAATCATTTACCGAATACAATCACACGGTTATCAGTATAGGTAAATCTATGATGATGGGGATCTTCTGTCAATTAATTCATTTTATTATAAATAAATCATTGGTAGAAAATAATTATTAAAAGAAGTGATTGTAAATGACCGGTAAGCACCAAATGGCTTGGCGTCAGGTACTGAAAGATATTTTGTTTGTTAAATTATATTGAGTAATATTTGGCTTTTTAGTCAAGATTGTTACTGATTATGGTTTTTTCTACTACCGTTTTTAATGGTTAATGGATATTAAGTTAACTTCCAGTCAAAAAATGGGTTATTGAATTAATAAATCAAAGGGCCAGAGTATTTTCTGGCCCATAAGAAACGCAATGTTTCAATCAGGTTACGGGAGCCGGATTGAACACGGCCAGCGCGTTGTGAAGGCCCCATTGATCTGACCAGGTTTTCTTTCTGCCGCTGGCAATATCCAGAATGAAACGGAAAAGCTGCCAGCCGACATCTTCAATCGTGGCTTCACCCGTTGCAATCGTACCCGCATCGATATCCATAAGATCATACCAGCGGTTTGCCAATGCTGTACGCGTAGCCATCTTGATGACCGGTACGGCCAGTAACCCATAGGGCGTACCGCGTCCGGTGGTAAATACCTGAACGGTGATGCCGGAAGCGAGCTGTTGTGTTCCACAGACAAAGTCACTGGCTGGGGTGGCGGCATAAATCAGGCCGCGTTTGGTAGGGCGCTGGCCGGGCGATAGCACTTCAACGATGGCGCTGGTGCCTGACTTGGCGATCGAACCGAGCGCTTTTTCCACCACGTTGGCCAGCCCGCCCTTTTTATTGCCGGGCGAGGGATTGGCGCTGCGATCGGTCTGGCCGCTATCGAGATAGTTATCGTACCAGGCCATCTCTTCCAGCAGGCGTTTACCCACTTCTTCGTTGATGGCGCGCGGCGTCAGTAAATGAATGGCGTCACGCACTTCGGTGACTTCGGAAAACATGACGGTAGCGCCACAGCGCACCAGCAGATCGGAGGCAAACCCAACGGCGGGGTTGGCCGTCACGCCGGAAAAGGCATCGCTGCCACCGCACTGCATGCCAACCACCAATTCAGATGCCGGACAGGTTTCACGCTGGCGCTGGTTCAGCTTTTGCAGATGCCGGTCGGCCATCGTCAGAATATCATCAACCATCGATTTGAAGCCGACATGTTGTTCATCCTGCAAACGTACAATACTGCTGTCGTCCAGCGCGATGGGCTGAACATCAGGCGTGCCTTCAAGCAGACGTTCGGGTTGTAACTTTTCACAGCCGAGGCCGACAACCAGCACTTCACCGCCAAAATTGGGGTTCAGCGCCAGATTATGGATAGTCCGGATAGGCACCACCGCCGCAGGCGCATTGATGGCAACGCCACAGCCATACAGATGGTTGAGCGCAACGACGCCATCCACATTCGGATAGCGCGGCAGTAAATCCCGCTCAATGATCTTGACGACATAGTCAACAACGCCGGCGACGCAATGTACGCTGGTGGTAATGCCAAGCAGGTTTTTCGTCCCTACGCTGCCATCGGTATTACGGTAGCCGTCAAAGGTATAGCCTTCTAACGGAGGCAACGGATCGGGAACTCTGGTTGCCAACGGCAGGGATTCCAGTTGCGGAGCCTGGGGGAGATCGACAAGTGATTCATCGATCCAGCTCCCCTGCGGAATATCGCGTAATGCATAACCAATAATTTCGCCATAGCGGATAATGGCGTCGGATTTGGCAATATTGACTAAGGCAACCTTGTGGCCTTGTGGGATATGTTCAATTAATTCGAACCCATTATTAAAACGGGTCCCGGCACGTAAGCCATTATTATTAACCACAATGGCAACATTATCAGAATCATGAACCTTAATATAAAGCGGTTTTTCTTGTTCAGCATTAATTTCTGATTTGTCTGACATGGCGCAACCCTTTTTTCTGTATTTATAAGATGCGGTTTACGATTGCAATCATATTTATTAACTTCATTGCTCATTAATGAGTATACGTGAACGATAAGTCATGGCGCACTGTGCATTTGACTAAAGTGTTTCGTTTTTTTCTATTCATGATAGGGCTAACATCCAGTTATTGGTGATATTTGTCACATTATTTTTTGCCTGATTTATTTTCGATAAGAAAAAAGGATAAATGCGTTTCCAACGTAAGTGGGAAGGCGGTTTTTCGTGAAATACCTCGCATTGTATAGGGCAAGTGCACCAACATATTCAAAATGATTATTTTAATGTTGTGCTTTTATCTAGTGAGCAAACGGTGGGTAAAATTTATAATCTTTTGGCGAGTGAAGGATATCGATTAATTACTCCGATGCCATATAACCTGACTATTCGCACAAAATAAGAATAGCAATTTATTATTCACCAATCTTCATTCTGATAACCCTACAACATGTTATCTGTTATTCAGAATGAATGCGCTTAACCGCGATCGAAGCAGGAGTTCATCATGAATACAGTAAACTCAGCAGCAGGTGCTATGCAGAAGCGAACAAACGCCCGCTACTGGATTGTCGTGATGTTATTTATCGTCACGTCATTTAACTATGGCGATCGTGCCACGTTATCCATTGCCGGTTCGGCGATGACCAAAGAGATTGGGCTGGATGCTGTGGGCATGGGATACATTTTCTCTGCCTTCTCATGGGCCTACGTGATTGGACAGATCCCAGGCGGCTGGCTGCTGGATCGCTTTGGTTCCAAGCGTGTCTATTTCTGGAGTATTTTTACCTGGTCTTTGTTTACCCTGTTGCAAGGATTTGTCGATCTGTTCCCTACCACGGCAAGCATCGTGATTGCGCTGTTTCTGTTGCGTTTTATGGTCGGGTTGTGTGAAGCCCCTTCTTTCCCGGGAAATAGTCGTATTGTTGCCGCCTGGTTCCCCGCGCAAGAGCGTGGCACCGCTGCCGCTATTTTTAACTCCGCACAATATTTCGCCACCGTTATTTTTGCGCCGATTATGGGATGGCTTACTCATGCCGTTGGCTGGGCGCATGTGTTCTGGTTCATGGGCGGATTAGGGATCATCATCAGTTTCCTCTGGCTGAAAGTCATTCACGATCCGAAAGATCACCCCGGCGTCAATCAGGCCGAGCTTGATTATATTGAAGCGGGCGGCGCGTTGACCAACATGGACGCCAAAAGCGAGAAAAAAGTTGTCGTAAAAGGTGAGAAATGGCACCAGGTCAAGCAGTTGTTGCAGTCGCGCATGATGGTCGGTGTGTATATCGGACAATACTGTATTAACGCCATGACCTATTTCTTTATCACCTGGTTCCCGGTTTATCTGGTGCAGGCGCGCGGCATGTCCATTCTTAAAGCCGGGTTCGTCGCTTCCGTACCGGCTATCTGCGGTTTCGTCGGCGGCGTGCTGGGCGGCGTTATTTCCGATTACCTGGTGCGTCGAACGAACTCCCTGACTTTCGCCCGTAAGACACCGATTGTATTGGGGATGTTTCTCTCCATGTCGATGGTCATTTGTAATTACGTCGAAACAGAATGGATCGTTGTCGCCATCATGGCTGCCGCCTTCTTTGGGAAGGGGATCGGCGCGCTGGGCTGGGCCGTTATGGCCGATACGGCGCCGAAAGAAATCAGCGGTTTAAGCGGCGGGTTATTCAATATGTTCGGTAACGTTTCAGGTATTGTGACGCCTATCGCTATTGGCTACATCATCGGGATGACGGGCTCGTTTAATGGTGGATTGGTATATGTGGGCATTCATGCGCTGGTCGCGATTATCAGCTACCTGTTTATTGTGGGTGAGATTAAGCGTATTGAGCTGAAGCCATTTCGCAAATAACGGTCGGGATTTAAAACGCCGCGCTATTTTAGAATAGCGCGGCGTTTTATCTATTGTTTATTGGTCTGTTGCCCCATCCCGAGATGAAAACCTGTTTTCCGCTTTGTTTTTCTGCCACCGACGAACCCTGAGCGTCTATTCCTGTTCTTTTTGCACACAGCGGACATGGCGGTTACTCAATGCGCTTTTTGCAGCCTTGGCGGAGCGCGTTTTCATTGTTATGACGGTAAGTGGTTTTTCGTGAAATACCTCCCATTGGCTTGTGCCGATGACATATTTAATCTGCTTTTTTCCTTTGAATACTGAGCTATTGCCCAATGAGTTGTGAAATAAGAAAACTTATAATTTTAATTAAAGCTGGCAGGGCAAGGTCATGATTGTGCTGTTGTATTGATAACGCCGATCTCTAATTTCGTATTATCAACGGTTATTTTTCTTTTCAACGTAAAGATAAGCAGCATTCACCGATTTAATTTCAGGAGAGTGTAATGGGCAGCAATAGCGTTTCGGATACTCCCATCATTATCGATATGAAAGTTATTCCCGTCGCAGGTTATGACAGCATGTTACTGAATATCGGTGGTGCGCATGGCGCTTACTTTACGCGGAATATCGTTATTCTGACCGATAATGCCGGTCATACCGGCGTGGGGGAAGCGCCCGGCGGCGAGGTGATTTACCACACGCTGCTGGAGGCGATCCCACGCGTGAAAGGCCAGCAGATTGCACGAATGAATCGTCTGGTTCATGACGTGCACAAAGGCAACCAGTCTTCAGATTTCGATACCTTTGGTAAAGGCGCCTGGACGTTTGAGTTACGGGTCAATGCGGTTGCCGCGCTGGAAGCCGCATTGCTTGATCTGCTGGGGCAGTTCATGGGAGTGCCGGTGGCTGAGCTATTGGGACCGGGTAAACAGCGTGACGACGTCACGGTGCTGGGTTACCTGTTCTACATTGGCGATCGTACAAAAACCGATTTGCCTTATCTGAGCGGTGAACACGGCAGGCATGAGTGGTATCACCTGCGTCACCAGAAAGCGATGGATAGCGAAGCGGTTGTCCGTTTGGCCGAGGCCACAACCGATCGCTATGGATTTAAAGATTTCAAACTGAAAGGCGGCGTTTTACCGGGCGAGCAGGAAATCGATACGGTCAAAGCGCTTAAAAAACGTTTCCCGGATGCGCGCATCACCGTCGATCCGAATGGAGCCTGGCTACTGGATGAGGCCATTCGTCTATGTAAAGACATGCAGGGCATTCTGACTTATGCCGAAGATCCGTGCGGCGCTGAACAGGGCTTCTCCGGCCGTGAAGTGATGGCGGAATTCCGCCGGGCTACGGGGCTGCCGGTCGCCACTAATATGATCGCCACCAACTGGCGTGAAATGAATCATGCCGTGATGTTGCAGGCCGTCGATATTCCGCTGGCGGACCCGCATTTCTGGACCATGCACGGCGCCGTTCGTGTCGCGCAAATGTGCGATGAATGGGGCCTCACCTGGGGCTGTCACTCGAATAACCACTTTGATATTTCGCTGGCCATGTTTACCCATGTCGGAGCGGCTGCGCCAGGTAATCCAACTGCGATTGATACGCACTGGATCTGGCAGGAAGGCCAACATCTGACCAAAGAACCGCTGCAAATTGTCAATGGCAAGATCCGGGTGCCGGATCGTCCGGGGCTCGGTATTGAATTAGATATGGATCAGGTGATGAAGGCGCATGATCTGCACAACAAATTACCAAGCGGTGCGCGTAATGACGCGGCTGCGATGCAATACCTGATTCCCGGTTGGACGTTTGATCGTAAACGCCCGGTATTTGGCCGCTAACCCTACGCGACCTCGTGAAATAGATAAAAAGGATAAGAATATGACGTTGCAAAGTACGACTCCGGTTATTACCCATATGCAGGTTATTCCCGTTGCCGGGTATGACAGCATGTTACTGAACCTCAGCGGCGCGCATGCGCCTTATTTCACCCGCAATATCGTTATTATGCAGGATAACGCCGGGCATACGGGCGTGGGGGAAGTCCCGGGCGGAGAGAAAATACGCCAGACGCTGGAGGACGCCGCTGAACTGGTGGTTGGTAAGACGCTGGGCGAATATAAAAATGTGATGTCGGCGGTGCGTAATCAGTTCGCCGATCGTGATGCTTCCGGGCGTGGTCTACAGACGTTCGATCTGCGCACCACTATCCATGTCGTGACAGGGATCGAAGCCGCGATGCTCGATCTGCTGGGGCAGTTCCTCAATGTCAGCGTCGCTTCTCTGCTTGGCGATGGTCAACAGCGCGACGCCGTCGAAATGTTGGGTTATCTGTTCTACGTCGGCGACCGCAATAAAACCGATCTCCCTTATCAAAGTCAGCCAGATGAGAAATGCGACTGGTATCGTCTGCGCCATGAAGAAGCGCTCACGCCGGAAAGCGTGGTTCGTCTGGCGGAAGCCGCTTACGAAAAATATGGTTTTAATGATTTCAAACTGAAAGGCGGCGTGCTGGCGGGCAGTGAAGAAGCGGAAGCGGTGACCGCTTTATCCAAACGTTTCCCGCAGGCCCGAATTACGCTGGATCCAAATGGCGCCTGGTCATTGAATGAAGCCATCCAACTTGGCAAGCAGTTGCGTGGCGTGCTGGCGTATGCGGAAGATCCATGTGGCGCAGAACAGGGCTTCTCCGGTCGTGAAGTGATGGCGGAATTCCGTCGCGCCACAGGTTTACCGACCGCAACGAACATGATTGCTACCGACTGGCGGCAAATGGGACACACCATCTCCCTGCAATCGGTCGATATTCCTTTGGCAGACCCGCACTTCTGGACTATGCAGGGTTCTGTGCGCGTGGCGCAGATGTGCCACGAGTGGGGATTGACCTGGGGTTCGCACTCCAATAACCACTTTGATATCTCTCTGGCCATGTTTACGCATGTCGCGGCGGCAGCCCCGGGAAAAATCACGGCGATTGATACGCATTGGATCTGGCAGGAAGGTAATCAGCGCCTGACCAAAGAACCGTTGCAGATCGTGGAGGGGATGGTGGAAGTGCCGAAGAAACCGGGTCTGGGCGTTGAGCTGGATATGGATCAGGTGATGAAAGCGAATGAACTGTACAAAAGCATGGGGTTGGGGGCGCGTAACGATGCCATGGGAATGCAGTATCTGATCCCTGGCTGGGCGTTTGATAACAAACGCCCTTGTCTGGTTCGTTAACCTTTTATTTTACTGAATTTTCAATGGCGCCGTGTCAAACGAGGCGGTGCCGGAATGACCGAGGATAAAAAATGAATACTCCGATATTACCTAACCGTTTTCGCCAAAATTTACGGCAGGGTAAAACCTTGATTGGCTGCTGGTGCGCGCTGGGTAATCCAATTTCAACCGAAGTGTTGGGGCTGGCAGGGTTTGACTGGCTGGTACTGGATGGCGAACACGCACCTAACGATATCGCGACGTTTATTCCGCAATTGATGGCGCTGAAAGGCAGCCACAGTGCGCCCGTTGTTCGCCCGCCTTGTAATGAGCCGGTCATCATCAAACGCTTGTTGGATATTGGCTTCAATAACTTCCTGATCCCCTTTGTGGAATCAGAGGCGGATGCGCTGCGCGCGGTAGCGTCAACCCGCTATCCGCCTGCCGGTATTCGCGGCGTATCGGTGTCGCATCGTAGTAACGGCTACGGAACCGAGCCTGATTACTTCGCCACGATTAACGAAAACATTACTGTCATGGTGCAGATTGAAAGCCAGGAAGGCGTAGACAATCTGGATGCGATTGCGGCCGTTGACGGTGTTGACGGTATTTTTGTCGGGCCGGGCGATCTTTCCGCCGCGCTGGGGTATCTGGGGCAGCCAAATCATCCTGAAGCCCAGCGGGTTATCCGCCATATCTTTGAACGCGCCGCGGCGCACCACAAACCCTGCGGTATTTTGGCTCCGGCAGAAGCCGATGCCCGCCGATATCTGGAATGGGGCGCGACTTTCGTGGCGGTCGGCAGCGATCTGGGCGTGTTTCGCGGCGCCACGCAGGCGCTATGCGACAAGTTTAAGGCGTAGTTCCGCTGTGCGTCGAGCGTACATCGGTAGTGATAAATACATCAGACAATGAGGTTATAGCGATGAAAATTGGTTTTATTGGACTGGGAATCATGGGAAAACCGATGAGTAAAAATCTGCTGAAAGCAGGTTACTCATTAGTCGTGATGGATAGAAATCAGGAGGCTGTCGCCGAGGTCGTTGCCGCAGGCGCAACGGCGGCGGCAACGCCGAAACAGGTGGCGATACAGAGTGATGTGATCATCACCATGTTACCTAACTCTCCCCATGTGAAAGAGGTGGTGCTGGGGGAAAATGGCGTTATCGAAGGTGCGCGGGCCGGCAGTATTGTGGTGGACATGAGCTCGATTGCGCCACTCGCCAGCCGGGAAATTGCCGCTGCGCTGGCGGAAAAAAAGATAGATATGCTGGATGCACCCGTCAGCGGCGGTGAGCCAAAAGCGATTGACGGCACCTTGTCGGTTATGGTCGGCGGCGATAAGGCACTGTTCGAACGCTGTTTTGACCTCCTGAAATCGATGGCGGGGTCGGTGGTGCACACCGGGGATATCGGCGCCGGGAATGTCACCAAGCTGGCTAATCAGGTGATTGTCGCGCTGAATATTGCCGCGATGTCGGAAGCGCTGGTGCTGGCGACCAAAGCGGGCGTCAACCCGGAGTTGGTTTATCAGGCGATACGCGGTGGTCTGGCGGGCAGCACCGTGCTGGACGCCAAAGCGCCGATGGTTCTGGATCGCAACTTCAAGCCCGGTTTCCGTATTGATTTGCATATCAAGGATCTGGCCAATGCGCTGGATACATCACACGGCGTAGGGGCTCAACTGCCGCTGACGGCCGCCGTTATGGAGATGATGCAGGCGTTGAAAGCAGACGATCTGGGATCGGCCGACCACAGTGCGTTGGCCCGTTATTATGAAAAATTGGCTAAGATTGAAGTCACACGGTAGGCCGGTGTGAGGGTTGTCGGATCGGCATACATGATGGTATGCCGGTCTGGTTGTCGGGGTAATCATTCTGATAAACGCCGATTCAGTAGCGCATGGATTATTGAAATGCAATCGGGACGTTTATGAAATCGGATCGTTTATGAAAATAGTTATCGCACCGGATTCTTATAAAGAGAGCTTATCTGCACAAGAGGTCGCCACTCAGATCGAAAAGGGATTTCGCGACATCTTTCCCGATGCAAGCTATGTCAAATTGCCTGTCGCCGATGGCGGCGAGGGCACCGTGGAGGCCATGGTGGCGGCCACCAACGGTAAGATTGTACAGGTGAAAGTGACAGGGCCGTTGGGCGACAGGATTGATGCGTTTTTTGGCCTGTCGGGCGATGAGAACACGGCGTTTATCGAGATGGCTGCGGCCAGCGGACTGGAGCGCGTGCCCGCCCAGCAGCGCAATCCGCTGCTGACCACCAGCTATGGTACGGGAGAGCTGATTCGCTGTGCATTGGACCATGGCGTCAAGCACTGCATTATCGGCATTGGCGGCAGTGCAACCAATGACGGCGGTTCGGGAATGGCGCAGGCACTGGGCGCAAAGTTGCTGGATGATGCCGGCAGCCAGATTGGCTATGGCGGCGGCGCGCTTGATGAGCTGGCAAGTATCGATATTGGTGAACTGGATCCGCGCATCAAGGATTGTCGTTTTGAGGTGGCCTGCGATGTGACCAATCCGCTGACAGGAAAACAGGGGGCATCGGCGATATTTGGTCCGCAAAAAGGCGCGACGACTGAAATGATCGAACAACTCGACAACGCCCTGAAGCATTACGCCGCGATTATCCGTCACGATCTGGATATGGACGTTGAACAGGTGCCCGGCGCCGGCGCGGCAGGCGGCATGGGGGCGGCGTTGCAGGCATTCTGCGGTGCCGAATTACGGCAGGGCATCGAAATTGTGACCGAAGCATTGGGACTGGATGAGCTGGTCAAGGACGCTTCTCTGGTTATTACCGGTGAAGGTCGGATTGATAGCCAGACGATTCATGGCAAAGTGCCGATTGGCGTTGCCCGGATCGCCAAACGCTACAATAAACCGGTGATCGGCATTGCCGGCAGCTTGACCGCGGATGTGGGTGTCGTGCATGAACATGGTCTGGATGCCGTATTCAGCGTGCTGTACAATATCTGTTCGCTGGAAGAGGCGTTGGATAATGCCGCTGACAATGTGCGGATGACCGCGCGTAATATTGCCGCCACCATTAAGCTATCGAAGGATTTATCGTAGTGCGGCAGGATAAGAGGCAGGCGCTTTTCTAAAGCGTCTGCCTACTGCGAAGAGACCTGTTGAAAATGTAATTTCGCCGCTTCAGTGACGTTGTCTATCTCATCCAACAGTTCCAGCCATTCCGGCTCCAACTCGCTGGCATCAATGCCTTTGCGTAGCTGCTGTTCCAGATAGCAGCAAATGCGTTTTAATCGCGGAACTCCGCTATAACTGCAACTGCCGTGTAGTTTATGAATTAAATCAACGAGTTTATCGTCTACCTGATCGTTCAGTATGTCCTCTATCCTGCCGCGAACTTCCGGCAGAAAATCCAGAAGCATCTGTAACAGATCGTGTGCCAACTGTGGTTTATTGGCCGCCTGACGCTGCGCCAGCGTCCAGTCCAGCGACAGCTGGCTATCATCATCGTGTTTATTTGACGGCGAAATAACCGCTTCGACTGGCGAGTATTTGGCCAGTATGTTTCTCAGCATCTGTTCGTCGATTGGTTTGGCCAGATAATCATCCATGCCCGATTGCAGCAGGTGTTCTCGTTCGTCATCCATGGTGTGTGCGGTAACGGCGACGATAGGGGTTTTTGCATGATGGGGTAGCTGGCGGATCCGTTCGCTGGTCCGGATACCATCCATTCCCGGCATCTGGATATCCATGAGAATGATGTTGATCTCATGGTGTTTGGCCCGATCGATAGCGTCGGCGCCGTTTTCACACAGGATAATTGTTTCGACTTGCTCTTCCAGCAACGTACCGATCAGCTTCAGGTTGGCCGGATTGTCGTCCACGGCCATCACGCTCAGCGGCAGCCGGGCGGTGTGGGCGCGAATCGGCGGGGATGCTTCCGGTAGTAGTGAAAGTTGGAACAGTGAACGGTCTTGCAGCAGCGGTAATAAACGCGGCGCGGAGATGGGTTTGCTCAGGCAGGCGTGAACGCCAAATAGCTTGAGCTGCTCCGCGTCCATTTGTGCAAGACTGGGGATCGCCAGAATAACGCAAGGCGCACGACGGCAGACATCACGCAATTTCGGCATGTAGTCCAGCAGGGTGTTGCGATAGTGCACCGGAATACCGAGCAGCAGGATATCGAATGAGATTTCGGGGAGCTGTTCCAGCGTCGGGCTGTAGCTGACGGTCAACGGCGTCTGACCCAGGAGGTTCAGCGTAGCCTGAGCGGCCGCCGGATTGGATTCAACATACGCCAGATGTTTACCGTGCAGCAGACGATAAGCCGGCTCGGTGGGAATCGCATGCGGGTTTAACGGCAGGCTAATATGGAACCAGAACGTCGAACCCTGATTTAACTTGCTCTGGAAACCGATATCTCCGTCCATCTCCCTGACCAACCGCTGGGTAATCACCAGACCGAGTCCGGTGCCGCCGTGGCGGCGGGAAATGCTGGTATCCGCCTGACGGAAGGCCTGAAATAGCTGAGATTGTTGTAATTCGGCAATGCCGATCCCGGAATCGCAGATTTGAATTTCCAGCTGAACCTCATTGTGTTCCTGTCGGCGTTTCTCTACCCGAATATCAATGTTGCCCTGCTCGGTAAATTTGATGGCGTTACCCAACAGATTGGTGATGATTTGCTGGATCCGCAGCGGATCGCCGACAAACTGTTCCGGGATATCGTTCTGGATATCCAGCGTCAGCTCCAACCCTTTTTCGTGGGCGGTATGGGCCAACAGCATCACGACTTCATCCAGCGTGTTGTGCAAAGAAAACGGGATATGCTCCAGAACCAGCTTGCCGGCCTCCAGCTTCGAGAAATCCAGCACATCGTTGATGATATTCAACAGATTGTTGGCGGAGCGCTCAATGGTGCGCAAATAATCGGTTTGCGTGGTATTTAACGGCGTTTTCAGCGTCTGACGGGTAAAACCAATCACGCCGTTCAGCGGGGTCCTGAGCTCATGCGACATGTTGGCCAGAAACTCGGATTTAATACGCGCCGCTTCCTGAGCGCGTTTTTTAGCAATATCCAGCTCAACGTTCTGGATCTCCATCTGTTCCAGCGTTTCACGTAAATCATAGGTAGCCTGATCGATATTCTGCTGCATTTCTTCATGATACGCGGTCAATGACATGGCCATGGAGTTGATGCCATTTTTCAGCATATCGAGCTCGCCCAACATGCGGCCTTCCACCCGGCTGTCCAGCTGTCCGCGCCGGATGCGATCAACCGTTTCAACCATATTGCGAATCGGCGCGGTCACGTCCCGCATCAGACGATAGGCAAACAACACGGCGACGCCCAGACAAAGCAGTAGCAGCAGGGCTGCAACGAAAATCTCCTGATACTGCTGAAGCTCGATCGCAGTGATGTCCAGCTCAATGACGATATAGCCGAGCGGCGCACTGCCGCTATGGGCGGAAGGGAGGATCTCCCCGGCGGTCAATTCGCTATCGGCAGTGATCGGCATATGCAGAATCAGCGAATTTTTCGTATGGTGCTGGTGCAAACCGTGATAGTTGGAGACGTCCTTTATCCACGGCGACAGCAATTCATGGTGGCGCGCATTGGTGGTCGCCAGCAGTTGGTTTTGTTCATTAAACACGCTGATAGTTCGGATAATACCGGAGTGGCTCCGGTGGATTGCATTAATCAGCGGCTGGATTGTCTTCTGTTGTCGCTGCGTAATGGCATAGGCGCTGGTGATGGCCAACGGTTCGATGATGCTCATGCCAGCCTCGGCCAACTGTGTCTGGAGCTGGTTATAGCGATGGATGACGAAAAAGGCGCTGAGCAGCAGTCCGATCATTAATGTCGGTGCCAAAATCATTATCAACATGCGTGCGCGCAGACTGTATTTGGTCATGAGGTTCCAATGTGGGAGAATTAAGCACGGCTTACCCGTCATCTTCCAAATTGCAGGTATTGGGTTCTCTGCATCTTGAAATCTATTGGGTATATAAAGTTTAAAAATTATTGTACTGATAAAACGATCGTAAACTATGGCGCAATTCTACTCTCCAAACCGGCGCGTGACGACCCGGCAAGTGATCACTGTGACGGCGGACTCCCTGGATCCTTTTGGACAAGGGGTGGCACGGCATCAGGGAAAAACCATTTTTATACCGGGTGTCCTGCCGGGAGAACAGGCGGAAATCCAACTGACGGACGAAAAGCGCCAGTTTGCTCACGCTAAACTTAAACGCATTTTGACGCGCAGCGCAGAACGGGTTGAACCAGCTTGCCCGCATTTCAGCACCTGCGGGGGTTGTCAGCAACAGCATGCCGGCATTGAATTGCAACAGCGCAGCAAAGCGTCGGCGTTGACGCGCATGATGGCCCATGAAATGGGGGCGTCACCGGCCGTGACGATTATCGCCGGGCCATCTTATGCCTACCGGCGGCGTGCCCGGCTTGCGTTATACTTCCAGGCGAAACAGCAACGGTTGTTTATGGGCTACCGGCAGTCGGGTTCCCACGATCTGGTGAACATTAAAACCTGCCCGGTGTTACGCCCGGAACTGGGAAATCTGCTGCTGCCGCTGCATGATTGCCTGAGCCGCCTGCAAGCGGCAAAACGGTTAGGGCATGTCGAATTGGTTCTGGCGGACAATGGGCCGCTGGTGGTGTTGCGCCATCTCGATCCGCTAAGCGCGGCCGACACGCAGGCGCTGCGTGATTTCGCGCAACAGCAGGATGTCGCGGTTTATCTGGCGCCCGATGCGGAGTCTCTGACGTGTCTTTCCGGAGCAACGCCGGTGTATCAGATTGCGGGACTGGATCTGGCGTTCAGCCCGCGGGATTTTATTCAGGTCAATGACGCGGTTAACCAGCAGATGGTCGTGCAAGCACTGGCCTGGCTGGACGTTCAGCCACAGGATAGAATATTGGATCTGTTCTGCGGCATGGGCAACTTTACGCTCCCGCTGGCACAGCGGGCGGCCAGTGTCGTTGGTGTGGAAGGCGTGACGGCGCTGGTGGAAAAAGGGCGCGAGAACGCCCGGCGTAACGGACTCGGCAATGTCACATTTTTTCACCAAAATCTTGAAGATGACGTCACTCTACAGCCCTGGGCAGCCCAGGGTTTTGATAAGATATTGCTTGATCCGGCACGAGCTGGCGCAGCAGGCGTGATGACGCAGATTGTCAGACTTGCGCCCCAACGTGTGGTTTACGTTTCCTGTAATCCCACGACGCTGGCGCGTGACAGCAAAATATTGCTCGCCGCCGGTTATCGGCTGGCGAATGTTGCTATGCTGGATATGTTTCCACATACCGGACACCTTGAGTCGATGGCGCTGTTTTTGCCCGATTCGGGTGGGGCGGATACCCGGTAAATTTCAGGATGCAGGAAACCAGAGCGCCTGCGATTTGAAAGACGACGGGTATAACGTAGGGAGAAATTATGGTTGCGGTAAGAAGTGCGCATTTGAATACGGCTGGTGAATTCGTACCTGACGCGTGGATTGCTTCGCTTGGCATCGCCAGTCAACAGTCATGTGAACGTTTAGCCGAAACCTGGCGCTACTGTGAACGGCAAACGCAAGCTCATCCCGATGCCTTGCTGCTGTTATGGCGCGGTATCGAAATGGTGGAAATCCTCTCCACGCTGAGTATGGACAATGACAGCATGCGTGCTGCCATGCTGTTCCCCCTGGCCGATGCCAATGTGGTGGATGAAGCCACATTGCAGGAAGAATTTGGCAAAAATATCGTCGATCTGGTGCACGGTGTACGCGATATGGATGCGATCCGCCAGTTGAAAGCGACGCAGCATGATTCGGTTGCCTCGGAACAGGTGGATAACATTCGCCGTATGCTGCTGGCGATGGTGGAAGATTTCCGCTGCGTGGTCATCAAGCTTGCCGAGCGTATTGCGCATCTGCGCGAAGTGAAGGACGCCCCTGAAGAAGAACGGGTGCTGGCGGCCAAAGAATGTACCAACATCTATGCGCCGTTAGCCAACCGGCTGGGGATTGGCCAGCTCAAATGGGAGCTGGAGGATTTTTGCTTCCGCTATCTGCATCCCGATGAGTACAAGCGTATCGCGACGTTGCTGCACGAACGCCGTATCGATCGCGAACAGTACATTGACGATTTCGTCAAAACGCTGCGCGCCGCAATGAAAGCGGAAGGGGTTCAGGCCGAGATTTATGGCCGGCCGAAGCATATCTACAGCATCTGGCGCAAGATGCAGAAAAAAGCCCTGTCGTTCGATGAACTGTTCGATGTACGCGCGGTGCGTATCGTGGTGGAGCGCTTGCAGGATTGCTACGGCGCGTTGGGGATCGTACATACGCATTACCGTCATCTGCCGGATGAATTTGATGACTATGTCGCCAACCCGAAACCGAACGGTTATCAGTCCATTCATACCGTGGTATTGGGGCCGGGTGGAAAAACCCTTGAGATCCAGATTCGTACCCGTCAAATGCATGAGGATGCCGAACTGGGCGTCGCCGCGCACTGGAAATACAAAGAAGGCACGGTTGCCGGCGGGCGTTCTGGTTACGAAGGCCGCATTGCCTGGCTGCGCAAGCTGATTGCGTGGCAGGAGGAGATGGCGGATTCCGATGAAGTGCTGGATGAAGTCCGCAGTCAGGTGTTTGACGATCGTGTTTATGTGTTTACGCCAAAAGGCGATGTGGTCGATTTGCCTGCGGGCTCGACGCCGCTCGATTTCGCCTATCACATTCACAGCGATATCGGCCATCGCTGCATCGGGGCGAAAATCGGCGGACGGATCGTGCCGTTTACCTACCAGTTACAGATGGGCGATCAGATCGAAGTGATCACCCAGAAACAGCCTAATCCGAGTCGTGACTGGTTGAATCCGAACCTGGGGTATATCACGACCAGCCGCGGACGCTCAAAGATTCACAACTGGTTCCGCAAGCAGGATCGCGACAAGAACATTCTGGCGGGGCGGCAGATTCTGGATAACGAGCTGGAGCATTTGGGCATTAGCCTGAAGGCGGCGGAAAAACTGTTGTTGCCGCGTTATAACGTGAATTCGCTGGACGAGCTGTTGGCCGGTATTGGCGGCGGCGACGTGCGCCTCAACCAGATGGTTAATTTCCTGCAATCGCAGCTTAACCAACCCAGCGCTGAAGAGCAGGATCGTGAAGCGTTACGCCAGCTGACGCAAAAATCACAGCAGCCGCCGGCGCGCAGTAAAGACAACGGCCGCGTGGTGGTGGAAGGGGTGGGCAATCTGATGCACCACATTGCCCGCTGCTGTCAGCCGATACCGGGTGACGAGATCACCGGATTTATTACCCGCGGCCGGGGCATTTCCATTCACCGCGCCGACTGTGAGCAACTGGACGAGCTGCGCAGCCATGCGCCGGAGCGCATTGTTGACGCGGTCTGGGGCGAAAGCTATTCCAGCGGCTATTCGCTGGTGGTGAGGGTGATCGCGAACGATCGCAGCGGTCTGCTGCGTGACATCACCACCATTCTGGCGAATGAGAAAGTCAATGTGTTGGGCGTGGCAAGCCGCAGCGATACCAAACAGCAGTTGGCGACGATTGATATGGATATCGAAATATACAACCTACAGGTTCTGGGCCGAGTTTTAGCCAAACTCAACCAACTGCCGGATGTGATTGACGCCCGCCGCCAGCAAGGGGGATGACTGGTGATGATGGGGCATTTCCCTTCGCGTAAAAATTGCGAAGGCACCGCGAAGCGGCGTAATTCTCGCGAAAAAGACCGGGGTCATGGGGCGGCGTCGATTGGACGCCCCGTGTCAGGCGCGTCGCAGATGCGGAAAAGATGCTCGGAATTTATCGCGCACGGAACCTTCCCCTTGCCCTCATAATCCGCCGTAGAACAATAATCGTTTAATTTTCAGGAATATTATGACTGTATCTGCAATGAACTCACCCGCGATTGAGCGCCTGCTCACTATCATGAAAATCCTGCGCGACCCGGAAAACGGTTGTCCGTGGGATCGCAAGCAGACGTTTGACACCATTACGCCTTATACGCTGGAAGAAACTTACGAAGTGCTGGATGCCATCAGCCGTAAAGATTTTGACGATCTGCGTGGTGAGCTGGGCGACCTGCTGTTTCAGGTGGTGTTTTATGCGCAGATGGCGCAGGAACAAGGGTTGTTTGATTTTTCCGACGTCTGCGACGCCATCAGCGATAAGCTGGAGCGGCGCCATCCGCATATCTTCGCCGATGCGGCGACGCCGGCAGACAGTGAAGCCGCACTGGCAAGCTGGGAGCAGACCAAGGCTCAGGAAAGGTCTGAAAAAGATCGCCATTCACAGTTGGATGATATTCCCGAGGCGTTGCCTGCGTTAATGAAAGCACAAAAAATTCAGCAGCGCTGCGCGTCCGTGGGTTTTGATTGGGATAGTTTAGGGCCGGTTGTCGACAAGGTTTACGAAGAAATTGATGAAGTGATGCATGAAGCCCGGCAAGCCGTTGTTGATGAAGAAAAACTGCGTGAAGAGATCGGTGATTTATTGTTCGCGACGGTCAACCTTTCCCGTCACCTGGGGCACAAGGCTGAACGCGCGCTGCAAGAGGCCAATCGCAAGTTCAGCCGGCGTTTTCGTCAGGTAGAACAAATTGTTACGGCATCCGGCAAAACGCTGGAGCAGGCAACGCTGGAAGAAATGGAGGCCGCGTGGCAGCAGGTAAAACAACAGGAAAAAGGCCGTTGATTTGATTTTTATTCCAGTATCATCATTTTTATGATTTTTAATTTGTAATTTAATGATTTTAAAATGGTTATTGATTGATTATGGAAGAAGGCAAACCCCTGTGGCCAACGGGTTGGAATCGCCGCGATGAGTAAAACGAACATTTGTGGCGTTCATCAGGTTCCGGTATACTACTTTCCCGTCTTGGTCTTTCCATCGTCTTTAAACCTAAACTCTCAGGTTCAGCATGACAACTAATTATATTTTTGTGACCGGCGGGGTCGTTTCCTCTCTGGGTAAAGGCATTGCCGCAGCCTCTCTGGCGGCTATTCTTGAAGCCCGTGGCCTCAACGTTACCATCATGAAACTGGACCCGTATATCAACGTGGATCCGGGCACGATGAGCCCGACTCAGCACGGTGAAGTCTTCGTCACCGAAGATGGGGCGGAAACCGATCTCGATCTGGGCCACTACGAGCGCTTCATCCGCACCAAAATGTCTCGTCGTAATAACTTCACCACCGGCCGTATCTACTCTGACGTATTGCGCAAAGAGCGCCGCGGCGACTATCTGGGCGCCACTATTCAGGTTATTCCCCACATCACCAATGCCATTAAAGAACGTATTCTGGAAGGCGGCGAAGGTCATGACGTCGTTCTGGTTGAAATCGGCGGTACGGTCGGGGATATCGAATCTTTGCCATTCCTTGAAGCGATTCGTCAGATGGCGGTGGAAGTCGGCCGGGAACATACGCTGTTCATGCATTTGACGCTGGTGCCTTACCTGGCGGCGGCCGGGGAAGTGAAAACCAAACCGACTCAGCACTCGGTGAAAGAGCTGCTTTCCATCGGTATTCAGCCGGATGTGCTGATTTGCCGTTCTGACCGAACGGTCCCTGCCAATGAGCGTGCAAAGATTGCTTTATTCTGTAATGTGCCGGAAAAAGCAGTAATATCCCTTAAAGACATTGATTCCATTTATAAAATCCCGGCGCTATTGAAATCACAGGGTCTGGACGATTATATTTGTAAACGATTCAGCTTGGATTGCCAGGAAGCGGATCTGTCCGAATGGGAGCAGGTTGTTTACGAAGAAGCGAATCCGGGCGGCGAAGTGACCATCGGAATGATTGGCAAATATGTCGCCCTGCCGGACGCCTATAAATCGGTTATTGAAGCGTTGAAACATGGCGGATTGAAGAACCGGGTGACGGTAAACATCAAGCTTATCGACTCACAGGACGTTGAAACCCGTGGTGTCGAAGTATTGAAAGATTTGGACGCTATCCTGATTCCCGGCGGTTTTGGTTATCGGGGCGTGGAAGGTAAGGTGATGGCGGCGCGTTACGCCCGTGAAAACAACATCCCTTATTTGGGCATTTGTCTGGGGATGCAGGTCGCATTAATGGAATTTGCCCGTAACGTGGCGGGTATGGAGGGGGCAAACTCCACTGAGTTTGTGCCAGACTGTAAGTACCCGGTCATTGCGCTGATTACGGAATGGCGTGATGAAGACGGTAATATCGAAGTACGCGATGAAGCGAGCGATCTGGGGGGAACCATGCGTGTCGGCGGACAGCAATGTCATCTGACCGAAGGCAGTCTGGTTCGTCAGCTTTACGGTGAAACGACGATCGTTGAACGTCACCGTCATCGTTATGAAGTCAACAATATGCTGTTGAAACAGATTGAAGCGGCGGGATTACGGGTTGCTGGCCTTTCCGCCGACCGCAAGCTGGTGGAGATCATCGAATTACCCGGTCATCCATGGTTCGTGGCCTGTCAGTTCCATCCGGAATTTACATCAACGCCGCGTGATGGACATCCACTGTTTGCCGGCTTTGTAAAAGCCGCTGGCGCTTATCAAAAGCGTCAGTTGAAGTAAGGGTTTTGCCAGCAACGCGCGATCTGTACCCAATAGATCGCGCGTTGTTCGTCTGAGGTTTTAGTTTAACTTGTACTGAGGAAAATCTAATGTCCAAAATTGTTAAGGTCATCGGCCGTGAAATCATCGACTCCCGCGGAAACCCAACTGTTGAAGCGGAAGTTCATCTGGAAGGTGGTTTTGTTGGTCTGGCTGCTGCGCCATCAGGAGCTTCCACTGGCTCTCGCGAAGCGCTGGAACTGCGTGACGGTGACAAATCCCGTTTTCTGGGCAAAGGCGTAACCAAAGCGGTTGCTGCGGTTAACGGTCCGATTGCCCAGGCTGTTCTGGGTAAAGATGCGAAAGATCAGGCGAACATCGATAAAATCATGATCGACCTGGATGGTACTGAAAACAAATCCAACTTCGGCGCTAACGCGATTCTGGCTGTTTCTCTGGCTAACGCCAAAGCCGCCGCCGCTTCCAAAGGCCAACCGCTGTATGAACACATCGCTGAACTGAATGGCACCCCGGGCAAGTTCTCTCTGCCTCTGCCAATGATGAACATCATCAACGGCGGCGAGCACGCAGACAACAACGTTGATATCCAGGAATTCATGATTCAGCCTGTTGGCGCGAAAACCGTTAAAGAAGCGATCCGCATCGGTTCTGAAATTTTCCACAATCTGGCAAAAGTGCTGAAAGCCAAGGGCCTGAACACCGCGGTTGGCGATGAAGGCGGCTATGCGCCGAACCTGGAATCCAACGCTGCGGCACTGGCTGCGATCAAAGAAGCGGTGGAAAAAGCCGGTTATGTACTGGGTAAAGACGTGACTCTGGCTATGGACTGTGCGGCTTCCGAGTTCTACAACAAAGAAACCGGTAACTACGAACTGAAAGGCGAAGGCAAAACCTTTACCTCTCAGGAATTCACTCACTATCTGGAAGGCCTGACCAAAGAATATCCGATCGTTTCTATCGAAGACGGTCTGGATGAGTCTGACTGGGATGGTTTTGCTTACCAGACCAAAGTTCTGGGCGACAAAATCCAGCTGGTTGGTGACGATCTGTTCGTAACCAATACCAAAATCCTGAAAGAAGGGATTGAAAAAGGTATCGCTAACTCCATCCTGATCAAATTCAACCAGATCGGTTCTCTGACCGAAACCCTGGCTGCAATCAAGATGGCGAAAGATGCCGGCTACACTGCTATTATCTCCCACCGTTCTGGCGAAACCGAAGATGCAACCATTGCTGACCTGGCGGTAGGGACTGCGGCCGGCCAGATCAAAACAGGGTCGATGAGCCGTTCTGACCGTGTTGCCAAATACAACCAACTGATCCGTATTGAAGAAGCGCTGGGCAGCAGCCGCGCGCCGTTCAACGGTCTGAAAGAAGTTAAAGGCCAGTAATCACCGCCTGCTGCGTTTGTCGGAAGCCGGATCGAGTCTGACAAACGCATCGCATTAACCGCAGAATCCAGAAGCGTTAATTCGTTTCTGGATTTTTTTATGCGCGTTTCTATCCATCCCGGTCGTTACCGCCTCATTTCTTGTGATCGCCATAAACGAACCTTGGGTTCTTTTAAAATAAAATGGCTTTTTATAAAATCTTTGAAGCCGATCGGGTAATTCTTCCTCGTGGTGCCAGTGGATGGCATTCGGTGGCAAAAGCACAAAGGTTTTCAGTAGTGCCGGACGTTACCTTAATGCCATGGCGGCAGGATACCTGCCATCTTGAACGCAGTGAGATACGGCTCTTGTAACCCGCCATGACACCTTCATAAATAAAAATGACCGAGGAAGGATGGGAATGAAAACACGTAAAATCGGGTTGGCTAACTATTTAGCCTATGGCTCGGGCGACTTTCTTGGGGCTGGCACCACCGCGCTGACGGCCGCCTGGTTACTCTACTTTTACACCACGTTTTGTGGCTTAACACCGATTGAGGCAACCTTTATCTTTGCGATGGCGCGTGTGCTGGATGCCGTCGTCAGTCCGTTAATGGGCTTCCTGACCGATAACTTTGGTTCGACCTGGCTGGGTAAACGCTTTGGTCGCCGTAAGTTCTTTATTCTGCTCGGTATTCCCTGCGTCTTCAGCTACAGCTTTATGTGGGTGGGCGATATGGGATATTGGTACTACCTGCTGACCTACTTACTGTTTGATGTGGTCTATACCATGGTGCTGGTGCCGTATGAAACGCTGGTGCCGGAAATGACCGACGATTTCAAACAGAAAACCAAATTCTCCGGCGCGCGCATCGCGTTAGCTCAACTGTCCGCTATTCTGGCCGCGTTTTTACCGGGGATTTTGCTGGGCTATTTCGGCAAAGACAATGCGGTTTCGTTCTTCTATTCCAGCCTGGTGTTCTCCATTATCTGCGCGATGGTGCTGACGCTGGTCTATTTCTTCACCTGGGAACGGCCGCGCGATCAAATGTCGGAAGCGTCACTGCGGGCGGAAAAAGAGCGTCAGTCCCTGTCGCTGGTCGATAGTCTGAAACGATTGAATGTCGAGCTGTTGTCTACGTTGCGCATCCGTATTTTCCGTCAGCATCTGGGGATGTATCTGGGCGGTTATATTGCGCAGGACGTGTTTAACGCCGTATTTACCTACTATGTGGTCTTTGTACTGATGCAGAGCCCGACCGTCGCTTCCAACCTGATGGGAACGATGGCGATCCTACAGTTTATTTCCGTGATTGCGATGATCCCGCTGTGTATTCGTTTCGGACCTGCGCCGTCTTACCGTTTGGTTGTATGCCTGTTCGGATTGAGTGCGGTTTCCTACTCCATTCTGTGGTACAGCGGCCTGCACGATACTTTCTCACTGCTGCTGCTGATCTCTGCGCTGGCGGGTTTAGGCCGCGGCGGGATCAACTATGTACCGTGGAACACCTACACCTATATCGCCGACGTGGATGAAGTGATTACCGCCCAGCGTCGTGAGGGGATCTTTGCCGGCATCATGACGTTGACCCGCAAGGCTTCTCAGGCCGGTGCGGTGATGCTGGTGGGGATCGTGTTGCAGCTATCCGGTTTTGTATCGGGCCAGAGCGTACAGGCGCCGGGCGTTAGCCATACTATTCTGATGATCCTGAGTTTTGGCACCGTAGGCGTTCTGGCGCTGGGATTCCTGGTTTCTCTGCGATTCAAACTCAATTTGCATACGCACAGCATTCTGCGGGAAGAAACGCTGAAAATGCGTGAAGCCGGACGCCCGATTCCCGAAAAGATTACGCCGGAAGCGCGGGCGGTGGTCGAAACGCTGGCGGGGATGCCGTATGAGTCTCTGTGGGGCAATAACAATATCGGCTACCTTAATCGCCACAAGAAGGCCAGGACACCCACCACGCCGATGACCCAGTCCTGAACGTCTTGAACTGTTGAATGATAACTAAATTGGATAAATGACTATGACCGTATTCAGTGTAAAACATAGCCCGCTATTACGTCAGCCAGAGCACTTCATTTCCCGTGCAGAACTGAAAGCCCTGATTTGCCGTATCACCGATAATCTGGTGAATATTGAAGATAAAACCGGCGAGTTTTTGTTACGGTTGGACGATGGTCGGGTGATTGATACCAAAGGCTGGGCAGGCTGGGAATGGACGCACGGCATCGGCTTGTACGGTATTTATCAGTACTACCAGCAAACGGGCGATGAACAGATGCGGGCCATCATTGATGACTGGTTCACGGCGCGTCTGGCTGAGGGAACACCGACCAAGAACGTCAACACCGTTTGTCCTTTCCTGACGCTGGCTTATCGCTATGAAGAAACGCGCAATGCCAGTTGGGTGCCGTATCTGGAGCGCTGGGCCGAGTGGGTGATGTATGAAATGCCGCGCACGCAAAAGCAGGGCCTACAGCACATTGTTTATAACAATGAAAACACCGAGCAGATGTGGGACGACACGCTGATGATGAGCGTGTTGCCGCTGGCAAAAATCGGCAAGCTGCTGAACCGTCCTGAATTTGTGGAAGAGGCTACCTATCAGTTCCTGCTGCATGTTCAATATCTGATGGATCGTGAGAGCGGTCTGTGGTTCCACGGCTGGACGTTTGAAGGGAAACATAACTTTGCCAGAGCGCGTTGGGCGCGTGGCAACAGCTGGCTGACCGTCGCGATCCCCGAATTTATCGAACTGCTGGAATTGCCGGAGCAGAATGCGACGCGGCGTTTCCTGTTGCAGGTGTTGGAAAGCCAGCTTGAAGCGTTGGAGAAATATCAGGACGACAGCGGTCTGTGGCATACGCTGCTTGACGATCCGCAATCATATCTCGAAAGCTCGGCAACAGCCGGTTTTGCCTATGGTATTTTGAAAGCGGTGCGTAAGCGCTATGTGGATAAACGCTATGCGCCCATGGCGGAAAAAGCGATCCGCGGTGTGATTGGCAACGTGAATGCCGAAGGGGAGCTGGTTCAGGTGTCATTCGGAACCGCGATGGGGCAGGAACTGGATTATTACCGCCAGATCCCGTTGACCTCTATGCCTTACGGGCAGGCGATGGCGATTCTTTGCCTGTCAGAGTATCTGCGCGTTTACCTGTAATCGCCGCAGCGGACATCCCGCCGGGATGTCCGCTGCCGACGTCTAGTCTGTCAGCCCCGCCACGCTGTAATTAATCGGAACCCAGCGATAACCGGATTTCTCATCCGCCTTGACGTGACCGATGCCAGGGAATGAAATATGCGTTCCGGCCACCCAGTAGCCCTGAGCGGCGGCATCCGCCAGCACCTTACTGCGGGTTTGCGCCGCGGTATCCATATCGGAATCAAAGCTGATGGTGGTCGCCGGTAAAGGGAATTGCACCGCCGCAACGTGAATGATATCCCCCCATATCAGCAATTTCTGTCCTTCGCTCTCGACCCAAAAAGCCGTATGACCGGGAGTATGACCGGGAGCGGGCAGCGGCGTAATACCGGTAAAGAGCGGATGCTCAGAGGCAAAAGTTTTCAGCTTATTGGCTGACTGGATGGCGCGAAAAGTATTCTGCACCCGCTGGAACGCCGGTTTCTGCGCTTCGCTGGCCTGTTTCAGATTTGCTTCGCTGAGCCAATAATCGGCCTCGATCTGGCTAACGTAGACGGTGGCGTTGGGAAAGGTGAGTTTGCCATCGGTAATCAGGCCGCCGAAGTGATCGCCATGCAGATGCGTCATTAATACGGTATCCACCTGCTCGGGCGTATAGCCGGAGGCCTTGAGGTTATTCAATACCTTACCGACGGAAGGATTGTTCTGTTTGCCATTGCCGGTATCCACCAGAATCAGGTTTTGTCCGGTATTAATCAGATAAGTATTGATAGAGGTATCGACCGGGGCGGTCAGCGATTGTTCCGCCAGCAGGGCGGTGATTTGTTCCGGCGATGTCCGGGCCAGCAGTTTATCGACCGGCATGGCGTTGGTGCCGTCGGCCAGTGCGGTAATTTCAAATTGCCCCAGCGGCATACGGTAATACCCCGACTGCGTGTTAACCTTTGGAACCGGTTGTGCCGTGGCGATAACGGGGACGAAAACAAACGCCAGTAACAGTAAAGCGAAAGATCTCAATCGATTCATGTTTTTCGTTCCTTGTTAATAAGTTAGCGTTGAAATGGTCGATGCAGCATGCGTATTGCCTGTTGATTATTAACCGTGTTGCAACATTACTCAAATCAAACGCCAGCATTTCAGCCTGAACGGTAATGGTGTGGGAGGTTTGGCGTGTGGACCTGCGATCTGCGATAATGCCTCTTTGAGTAAGCGTGATAGTGGGAAAACATGCAGTACCCGATTAATGAAGTGTTCCAGACATTACAGGGCGAAGGCTATTTTACCGGTGTTCCGGCGGTGTTCGTGCGCTTGCAGGGCTGCCCGGTAGGCTGTAGCTGGTGTGATACCAAACATACCTGGGACAAACTGGCCGATCGGGAAACGTCGCTGGATGAGATTATCGTCAAAACCCAGGAAAGTGATGCCTGGGGAGCCGCCACTTCCGAGGATATTCTGGCATTGATAGCGCGTGAAGGTTATACCGCCCGTCATATCGTTATCACCGGTGGTGAGCCCTGCATTCACGATCTGGCGCCGCTGACGCTGTTGCTGGAAAAGCACGGGTTCAGCTGTCAGATAGAGACCAGCGGGACGCATGACGTGCGCTGTTCACCCAAAACCTGGGTAACGGTTTCGCCCAAGGTAAATATGCGTGGCGGCATGAAGGTGATCGATCAAGCGTTGCAACGGGCTGATGAAATCAAGCATCCGGTTGGCAGGGAGCGAGATATCGAAGCGCTGGATGAATTGCTGGCGCGCCTGGACGATGACAAGTCGCGTATTGTGGCGCTACAGCCGATCAGCCAGAAAGACGAGGCAACCAAACTGTGTATTGCGACCTGCATTGCCCGTAACTGGCGGCTTTCCATGCAGACGCATAAATATTTGAATATTGCCTGAGGCGGGCGGCGTGAAGACGCAACCGTTTCACGCCGCCTGAAGAGAATGCGCGGTCAGGATGACCGCTTATTCACCCTGGTAGATACACCCGGCGGTGCAGGTTTCTTTTACCATCACGGCGCTCAGTTCCGGCAATGAGGGTTTCAACTGTTGCCAGATCCAGTGGGCCAGCACTTCGCTGGTCGGATTTTCCAGCCCGGGAATATCATTCAGATAATGATGATCCAGCCTTTCCCAGGTCGGCTTAAACGCGGCTTTCAGTTCAGCGAAATCCATCACCCAGCCGGTATGCGGATCAACCTCGCCCGTGATTTCCAGCCGAACCATAAAGGAATGCCCATGCAGGCGCCCACATTTATGCCCTGCCGGAACATGGGGCAGGCGGTGAGCGGCTTCAAACTGAAAATCTTTAAATAGCGTGGTTGCCATGGCGATGCTCTCAATTTCTTTCAAACGGGAAAACCGTCGCATACTACCGGAAAGTGTAGCCTGAAGCACGTTTCGTCATGACCCGGAAATAACCTGAAGCCACTTATTCCTTCAATTGTACCATTTCGTCGTGATGCCAGCCCGCGGGGAGAGGCGATGGACGATGCAGCGTCAGGTGGCTGACAACCAGATTGCTGACCCCGCGCGCAAACAGTCCGGGCATTCCCTGCGGATAATATTCCACACCATAGGCGCGGCCTGTTGCCGGATTGACCCGGTAGGCATTATCCAACCCCATCCCGGTCGGCCGTTCCGGATTGCAAGGCGGACGTATGTCATACATGCCTTGTTCCGGTGACTGGCTTTGTCGTTGTTCAAGATGTACGGCATGGAAGTGGATATCGCGGATATAGCCAGGCGGTGTGCTGTGCAGATTAATCGCCCCTTCGCTGATGCCCGAGAGCTGAGAAAACTGGACGATTTCGATGCGGCCAGGCTCAATGGTCGGATCACGATAGCGCACGGAAATAAATACCGGATCGGCTTTTCCCCAGTGGCACGGGTGCGCCGCGAAACACTGAAACGTAATATTGCTGAACTGAATGCGTCTGAACGTGCCGCCATCGCGGGAAATCAGGCCGATACCGCGATTAGAATCATAAATGGCGCAGTTGCTGACGGAAATGTCTTCAATATCGGCAAAGGTTTCAGTGCCGATTTTCAGCGCGCAACTTTTGGATCGCAATAGACAGTTGGTTATCACCATCTGTTGGGCCTTGCGCTGCAAATGAACGGGTTTGGCCGTGGTCTTGATGCATAGCGCATCGTCGGCGGCGCTCAGTGAACAGTTGCTGATTTGTACCTGCTGGCAACTGTCGAGATCCAGCGCATCGGTATTGGCCATGGTCAGATCGTTATCAATCGTCAGCCGTTCAACGATGATCCGACGACAGCTCACCAGATGCACGGTCCACATCGGAGCACGTTCAATGGTGAAATCGCGCAATTGAATGTGTTCGCAATCTTCAAACACAACAATGCGTGGCCGGTATTGGGCGGGCAGACGATAGCCCTGATCGTCGGGTTCGGCAGAGAAATAGGCATCGGCATTGCCAATAATTCTACCCTGACCGCACAGCGTGATATTGCGTTGCTGGTAGGCATACAGGAATGCGCGGTGGGATAGCTCGGCCATGCTGATGGTGTTGGCCTGAGTGAATTGCTCATAGTCCCCGCTGACGATCAGTTCGGCCCCTGCCTCCAATTGCAGGCAGAAATTCGACGGTAGCAGCAGCCCTCCCAGCAGATAGCGCCCAGGTTCAACAATCAGCGTACCGCCGCCGCGATCGGCGATCTGGTCAATCGCCTGCTGAAAAATGGCGGTATCCAGCGTGATACCATCGGCGGCGGGGGAATACGACTGAATAGATATCCTCATGTTGTTATCCTGTCTGTACATCCGTTGATGACGTTATTGCAGCACGTTTTCTCCCGCCTGACAGCCACTGTGTGACGAAACTCACCGAGTTCTGGAGAAGAATCACAGCGCACCATCATTGCGCCGGTGAAGTGTGAATGACCTGACTTCCGGTCTGTTGGTGTCGGGAGCGCGTGCGTGTTTCATCACACTTTTACGGTGGTACGTGCCTGTGGCCATGTGTCGAAACGCTTTTTTGTTGGTGGGTTGTTTTTAATTTGTGAATTAAATCTCCTTTTGATGTGTTCCGTGAGTTAATGGTGTGAGAGCGTGCGGTATTGTTGACCGACGGGAGAACGGCATAGCGTTGAAACGTCCCCTGATAATGCGGAGGTATAACGATTTCTTCTGTCAGTCACGCAGAACGCGCGTTTATCCGGGATTACGCCTGGTGAAGACATCAGCAATCCGCCTATCTTGTTATCGCCGGGAAGAGGCCAGTGTCCGCCTGATCCCTATCCTGAACTGCTATACCCGCCATCTTTCAAGTTGCAGGTGCGCCGGCTTCCTGCGCCTCGAAATTCATTGGGTATATAACAAGCTGCACATAACAGGAGCAGCGCGATAACAAGCTCGTCGGGGGAAAAATGAGATTACTGATAGGACTGATTTTCATCACTTTTTCTGCACTGTGTGCGGCACAGACGAATGAACCTGTGGAACTGCGTATTTCCTGGTGGGGGGGCAACAGCCGTCATCAGGCAACATTGGCCGCATTGGACGCGTTTCAGAAAAAATATCCCAATATTACCGTGAAGGCGGAATACACCGGTTGGGACGGGCACCTGTCCCGGTTGACCACGCAGATTGCCAGTGGCGAAGAACCTGATGTATTACAGGTGAACTGGAACTGGCTGCCGATATTCTCCAAGTCCGGTACGGGTTTTTACGATTTGACTCGTCTGCAAGACACGCTGAATTTACAGGATTTCCCTGAAGATGCGCTGACGCCAGCCACGATTGACGGCAAAGTGAATGCCATATCCACCTCTTTGAATGCCCTGGTCATGTACTACAACGCAGAAACCTGGAAAAAAGCCGGTTTACCGTATCCGACGACCTGGGATGAACTGTTTCATGCCGGCAAGGTATTCAAAGAGAAATTAGGCGACAGCTATTTTCCTCTCGCCTCGCCGGCCCAGGATAGCGGTGAAGGGATCCTGGAGCTGATTAACTACTACATGACGCAGAAGTATCAGATCGGGATGATCGATGAGAAGAATAAACGCTTTAACTACACGGAAGAGCAATGGATCGAGGCCTTTCGTTTCTATCAGCGTTTAACGAATGAACATGTGATGCCTTCGTCTAAATACTATAACGCTTTCGGCAAGGTCGGCATGTATGAAACACGCCCCTGGATTAACGGCGAGTATGGCGGCGCGCATCTGTGGATTTCCGTCGTGAAGAAATATGCCGATCCGCTGACGGCTCCGGGTAAGCTGGAACTGGGTCCTTACCTTATGACGCCGGGGTCGGAAAATTCAGGGCAGTTCTTTAAACCGTCGATGCTGTTTGCCATCAGCAAAAACACCCGGCACCCGAAAGAAGCGGCACTGTTGTTGAATTTCCTGATGAACGATCCGGAAGGCAGCTTGCTGGTGGGCACCGAGCGCGGTATTCCACTCAGCCGTATTGCCCGTCAGACGTTGGCAGAGAAGCAACTGCTGGATAACAGTGATTTGTCGGTGGCCGGGCTGACGCAGGCGCTGGAAAAACCGATGCAAACGCCAGTATCCTCTTATCTGGAGGACCCGCAGCTCGCCAGTCTGATCCTGCAAACCATTGAGCAATTGGATTACGGCAACAAGAGCGTGGAAGTCTCCGCGAAAAACTTTAGCACCTCGGGTAATCGTATTTTGCAGCGAGTCATCCGCTAACCATTCAACGTTCATTTACCGGTGCTGTTCGCCAACGCCGTCAACTGCTCTTGCAGGCTGTCAGCCAGTGAACGGGGGCGTTCAGCATCGAACATGACATGCATACTCACCGGGTAATCCCGGTGTTGCAGGCAAAAATCATCCATCTCATGCCCGAGTCCATACAGCGCCTGAATATTGGTTTTGGCGATTTCCCGTAGCGTCCAGTTGTTTTCCACCAGTTTGCAGTAATGGAGCGTAAAAAACGCTTTCTGCGCATGCACAAACGCACGGCAATACAGCGCCAGCCCTCGCCACTCCTGTAACCAACGTTGTCTCAGCGCATCTGGCATCGTGTACTCGCGGGTAAATTGCCAGGCAGCCTGCTGACACTGTTCCGCCAGTTGCCAGGCGAGATCTTTCTCTTTGGCAATCTGGTACAGGTTTTGCGAAGCCAGTTCGGCCTGCTGCGGATCGAAGGTGATATCCCGTCCCGATCCCGGCAGCCAGTGATTACGGTTCAACTGCCCATACAGGCTCCAGATAGCCTGACCGTAGCTGGTTGGCAACATACTGTGACGGTGAAAAACATGGTGACGGGCATACAGCGATAGTGAAATCGCCTGGTGAGCCTGTTCCAGTAAAGCGAGCATCGCCTGTCGCGTGGCATCGTCCGGTTGCCACTGATAGCGTTCGGCCAGCCATTGGCCGAAAAGGGTGGCTTCGTTGGTAGGAGGCGCATTTTTACTCAGTAATCTGGCACAGGCGAACAGCGTGAATTCGCTCAGCGTTCCCAATACACTGTGGTTATCGACGCCTTCCCAACCGATACGGCAAAGCACGCTGGCAATGGCCGGGTTTTTTTCCTGACACCACAGCAGCCGACCTTGTACTTCGGTATAACGGATAAACGGCAGATTGCCCCAGCAGACCTCTTCCCCGGCCAAATCCAGCTCCACCCAGATTTCGCGTCCGCTGACCGCCAACAAGGCCGGATTGTTGGGAAATTCAGGCCAGAAACGCTCCGGCGTCATCTTTATTGCCACGGAAACAAACTCAGGCAGCGCACTAATGGCATTGAGCACATTGTTGATATCGTGATGACTGGCGGGGAAGGCGCGTAACACCAAATGACGCTGGTGATAGTGCATTACCCGCGCCACGGCGGAAAATAGCCGATGATAGATCTGTTCGCTGTCAGATTCCGGCGGCCAGTGTGCGGCGACGGGCGTCAGTCCGTTCATCTCATCCCCCGAGGGGGCAGAAAAGCGCAGCAGGCTATCGCTGTTGGAGATGGCCAGCAACAGACCGCTTAAACGCGGGATCTGTTGTAGCAGCAGCTCGACTTTGGCAGACAGATAATCGCACCAGAAATCGGTATCCATCCTGAGGCTGTGCTCGTCGTCCAGCAATTCCGGATGATGCAATAGCAGTTCGGTAGGAAACGACAGCTCTTTACATTGCAGATAGAATGTCAGCCCCTGTTCATGGCAGTAGGCCGCCACCTGATTCAGATAAATACAGCGCGAGCGCTGCTGGCTGCTGATGCGATCGTCGAAACGGGCATGGTTATACGCTTTCGGTGTCACCAGCTTGTCCAGTAAATCAGCCGATCCCAGCACCAGCGTGTTGAATCCCTGCTGGCGGGCATACGTCACGACCTCAATAACGCGATCCCAATGCCAGATGTCCTGAGTATTCAATTCCAGCGCGCGGCGTTGCCACATCTTTGATTGTTCCATCCGTCACCCGAGTGTTGATCGCGAGTATAGCGCCCATTCGAAATGGCGCTGGAATCATTCAAATCACCAGCGCAGTAAAATGTGACCTATAACACTTTAAGCAATAAGGATTATCAGAAAAACCATTTAGTCATTTTGGTTATTTGATATGTCCATCATTTCTTTATTGTTAAGATGCGGATGGTTAACCTTATGTGCCACTCATCTTTTTATTTCACTTATTTGCATTAGTAGCGGCTACCAAAGACAAGGAATTAGCGATCATAATGAAAACTCCGGTTTCTCCTACTTCGTTGCTCCCGTTGAGTGCGGATCAATTAACGCGTTTGCAGGCGGCAACCGGTGATTTTTCGCCTGCACAGCTTGCCTGGTTGTCCGGTTATTTTTGGGGACTGCTGCAACAGCCGGCAGAACTATCGCCATCAGGCATCGCGACAGGCTCCGCCAGCGCGGGCTCACCGGCGGCAACCGCCGCTCCGGTTCCAGGTATCACCCTGATTTCCGCGTCTCAAACCGGCAATGCCCGGCGGGTTGCCGAGCAACTGCGTGACGATCTGCTGGCGGCGAAACTGACGGTCAATCTGGTTAACGCGGGCGACTATAAATTCAAACAAATCGGTCAGGAAAAGCTGCTGCTGATCGTGACGTCGACCCAGGGAGAAGGGGAGCCGCCGGAAGAAGCCGTTGCCTTGCACAAATTCCTGTTTTCCAAAAAAGCGCCGCAGTTGAAAGATACCGCGTTCGCTGTTTTGGGGCTGGGCGATACGTCATATGAATTTTTCAGCAAGGCGGGTAAAGATTTTGATCACCGCCTTGCCGAACTGGGAGCGGAACGACTGCTGGATCGCGTGGATGCCGATGTGGATTATCAGGCGGCTGCGGAACAGTGGCGGCGCCAACTGGTGGATCTTTTGCAGGCGCGTCTGCCCGCACAGAGTGAGGCCGCGGTACAGGCCAGCACCCGTGGCGCGCTGGATGAAATTACCAGCAGCCCCTATAGCAAGACGGCTCCTTTGCACGCCGTATTGTCGGTGAATCAGAAAATTACCGGACGTAACTCAGAAAAAGATGTACGTCATATCGAGATCGATCTGGGCGATTCAGGCTTGCGTTACCAGCCTGGCGATGCGCTGGGCGTGTGGTTTGATAACGATCCCGCGCTGGTGCAGGAAATTCTCGAACTGCTATGGTTGAAAGGCGATGAACCGGTAAACGTTGAAGGAAAAACGCTAGCGCTATCGCAGGCGCTGAAAAGCCACTTTGAGCTGACGCAGAACACCGCACCGATTGTTGAAAAATATGCCGCGCTGTCCCGTGATGAAACGTTGCTGGCGCTGGTGAGCGATAAACCCGCGCTGCAACAGTTTGCCCAACGAACACCGCTGGTGGACATGGTGCGCCAGGCGCCGGTGGAACTCACGGCTGAGCAGTTGATCGGCCTGCTGCGCCCGCTGACGCCGCGTTTGTATTCCATCGCGTCTTCACAGGCCGAAGTGGAAAGTGAAGTCCATATTACGGTTGGCGTCGTGCGTTATGACATTGATGGCCGTGCGCGTGCGGGCGGTGCTTCCGGCTATCTGGCCGACCGCCTGAATGAAGACGATGAGATTCGGGTCTTTATCGAATATAACGACAATTTCCGTCTGCCGGCCAACCCGGAAACGCCGATCATCATGATTGGCCCCGGGACGGGGATTGCGCCGTTCCGCGCTTTTATGCAGCAGCGTGAAGCCGAGGGCGCGGAAGGCAAAAACTGGTTGTTCTTCGGCAATCCGCACTTTACCGAAGATTTCTTGTATCAGGTTGAATGGCAGCGCTACGTAAAAGACGGCTTGCTGACCAACATTGATTTGGCGTGGTCACGCGATCAGGCGCACAAGGTGTATGTGCAGGATAAACTGCGGGAAAAAGGCGCGGAAGTCTGGCGCTGGCTTCAGGAGGGGGCTCACCTGTATGTCTGTGGCGACGCCAACCGAATGGCGAAAGATGTCGAACAGGCATTACTGGACGTGGTGGTTGAGCACGGTGGTATGGATATCGAGCAAGCCGACGAATTTTTAAGTGACCTGCGCCTTGAGCGCCGTTATCAGCGAGATGTGTACTAATGAGCGAAAAATTATCTGTAAGTGAAAAACATCCCGGCCCATTAGTGGTGGAAGGGAAACTCGCTGATGCCGAACGTCTGAAACGGGAAAGTGACTTTTTACGCGGTACGATCGCCGAAGACCTGACGGATGGCCTGACCGGCGGCTTCAATGGCGACAACTTTTTACTGATCCGTTTCCACGGAATGTATCAGCAGGACGATCGCGATATCCGTGCCGAGCGTGCCGAGCAGAAACTGGAGCCCCGGCATGCGATGATGCTGCGCTGCCGTTTGCCCGGCGGAGTGATCACGCCAAAACAGTGGTTGGGCATTGATAAATTTGCGGCTGAAAATACGTTGTACGGCAGTATCCGTCTGACCAACCGCCAGACGTTCCAGTTTCACGGCATCCTGAAGTCGAATGTGAAACCCGCGCACCAGTTGCTGAACAGCGTAGGGCTGGATTCGCTGGCAACCGCCAATGATGTGAACCGTAATGTGCTGTGTACCTCGAATCCGGTGGAATCCGAACTACATCAGCAAGCCTATGAATGGGCGAAGAAGATCTCTGAGCACTTGCTGCCGCGTACCCGCGCCTATGCCGAAATCTGGCTGGATCAGGAGAAGGTCGCCACCACGGACGAAGAGCCGATTTTGGGGGCGACCTATCTGCCGCGTAAGTTTAAAACCACCGTGGTGATCCCGCCGCAGAACGATGTGGACCTGCATGCCAACGATCTCAACTTTGTGGCGATTGCCGACAATGGCCGTCTGGTCGGGTTCAATGTGCTGGTTGGCGGCGGGCTGTCGATTGCGCACGGCGATAAGGCAACCTATGCGCGCACGGCCAGTGAGCTGGGCTACATTGCCGTTGAGCATACGCTGGCGGTTGCGGAGGCGGTGGTCACGACTCAACGCGACTGGGGCAATCGTACCAACCGTAAGAACGCTAAAACCAAGTACACGCTGGAGCGCGTTGGTGTTGAGACGTTCAAACAGGAAGTGGAAAAGCGGGCCGGTGTGAAATTTGATGCGATTCGTCCGTATGAATTCACCGGGCGCGGCGATCGTATCGGCTGGGTCAAAGGCATTGATAACAAATGGCATCTGACGCTGTTTATCGAGAATGGCCGTATTCTGGATTATCCGGGACGTCCGTTGAAAACCGGTCTGGCGGAAATTGCTAAAATTCATAAAGGCGATTTCCGTTTGACGGCAAACCAGAATCTGATCGTTGCCGGCGTCTCCGCGCGTAGCAAAGCGAAGATTGAAGCGCTGGCGCGCGAACACGGTCTGATTGATGATGGCGTGACCGAGCAGCGTAAAAACTCCATGGCCTGCGTATCGTTTCCAACCTGTCCGCTGGCGATGGCGGAAGCGGAGCGTTTCCTGCCGACATTCGTCACCAGGGTTGAAAATATCATGCAGCAGCATGGCGTCGGCGATGAGCATATCGTTCTGCGCGTAACGGGATGCCCGAACGGCTGTGGTCGCGCGTTGCTGGCCGAAATCGGCCTGGTGGGGAAAGCGATTGGACGCTATAACCTGCATCTGGGCGGCAACCTCGAGGGAACGCGTATTCCGCGCATGTATCGCGAGAATATCAATGAAACCGAGATCCTGGCCGAGATTGATCGGCTGATTGGCCTCTGGGCGAAAGATCGTCACGATAATGAAGGTTTTGGCGATTTCACCATCCGTACCAACATTATCAAACCGGTGCTGGACCCCGCCCGCGATTTTTATGACTGACAGGAGATCCTGATGTCTGAACTTAATCTTGACGCGCTTAATGCCTTGCCGAAAGCGGAGCAGACTGCTGCGCTGGCTGCCGTGAATGAGCAGCTTGAGTCGTTGTCTGCGCAGGAAAGGGTCGGTTGGGCGCTGGAGCATCTGCCGGGGGAATATGTGCTTTCCTCCAGCTTTGGGATTCAGGCGGCGGTGTCGCTGCATTTAGTGACACAGCTACGACCGGAGATCCCGGTCGTTCTGACGGATACCGGCTATCTTTTTCCGGAAACCTATCAGTTTATTGATGCGCTGACCGATCAACTGAAGCTGAACCTGAAGGTGTATCGTGCCGCTCAGTCACCCGCATGGCAGGAAGCGCGTTACGGTAAACTATGGGAGCAGGGGGTTGAAGGCATTGAACAGTACAACCAGATAAACAAGGTCGAACCCATGAATCGCGCGTTGCGCTCACTCAACGCGCAGACGTGGTTTGCCGGGTTGCGGCGGGAACAATCCGGCAGCCGTGGGCATCTGCCGGTGCTGGCGCTTCAGCGCGGCGTATTCAAATTCCTGCCGATTATCGACTGGGACAATCGTCAGGTTTACCAATACCTGAAGCAAAACGGTTTACGCTATCACCCGCTGTGGGATCAGGGCTACCTGTCCGTGGGGGATACGCATACCACCCGTAAATGGGAGCCGGGAATGAGCGAGGAAGAAACGCGATTTTTTGGGCTCAAACGCGAATGCGGGCTTCACGAAGGATGAAGCGTTAATGCTGCAAACGTCGTCGTAGCGTTAATGATGGTTTCTCGTTGAATAATTTCTGGTAATCGCTGGAGAATTGCCCTAAATGCCAGAACCCCCATTGCATTGCGGCATCCTGAACGGTGTGGTGCTGGGAGTATGGACTGGTGAGTTCACGGCGTACCGCATTGAGGCGGATGATTTTAAGCCATGCATTAGGCCCTATCCCCAATTCGCTGTGAAAGGTATTTTGTAATGTACGCCGGCTGACATGCAGTTGTCGGCATAACTCGAGAACGGTCACCGGTTCTGACGTTTGGTTCAGCACGTATTCACGCGCAAAAGAGATCAGTTTTCGATGATTTCTGTTCTGTGCCCGATCGGAAGAGGGTTGTACGTTTTCCAGAAAGGAAATGAGCGTTGTCAGCAGGTTATGTTTGAGCACTTTTCCCGCATTCTTTTGTTTTATCAATTGCGGGGAGTGGTAGCCATATCCGAGTGCGTGACGAATAAACGCGCAGAGCGTTGCTTTTTTGTGGGGGTCCATCATCAACGCGGCTCCCTGATTTAAGCGCTGGGTCAACCATTCCGGGTCATTCAACGCGTCGATATACTGATAGAGCACATCATGAGAGATCACCACCCCCATGATGGAAAAATCATCGGGCGTCGTTAACTCAAACTCTTTGCCGCCAGGACTGACGGCAATGGAACATTTGTCTAATCGCTGTGATCCAATAAACCCCATGCTTTCCTGAGCAGCGGGAATGCCAAACCAGAAAGAGCCCGGCCACACCATGCAGGACTGGCGTAATGCGAGATTGGTATATTCATGACAGAGTTGAACGCCGTCTAACAGCAACTCCTGAAGCTCTCCGCGGAAATGACCTGGCGAGACCTGATCGTAAAGCTGTTGCCAGGCCGTAATGGAACAGGATTGTGTGTAAACGTCCTGAGTTGAATACTGATGTATGTTTTGAGCTTCGCTCAAGGAAGACAACATCTTTTCTGGAGGAGAAACCAGAGCATCAAGATGGTGTAGATGGGTAAGGTTACCTGTCCTCATGTGCACTTACCTCCAATAAAACAATATGATACGTATCACGTAACCCTCATGTCCGGGCGCCGCTGTCGAGCCGATACGTTATCTTTGGTTGCCGCGCGCGGTTGACGGCGGCGGCAACGTGGCTTTCATTGATTCTTAAACGATACGAAACATATCCACCATCACGCAACGACGTATACGCACAAATGTGCGCGCTGACGTCACGCCTTCCCCGGTGGGCGTTGAAATGGTCATGGATGTACAGCCTTCGCCGCCCAAACCCAACCCCGCGATACAGGGGCCGTTCTTCACAAAGATACTGGTATTGATAGCGCTGGCCATTTTGTGCAGGTTATTGATATTGGTCGAATGCATTGCGGCGGTGTGACGGCAGCCGCCTTCCAGACGCACTGCCAGCTCAATGGCTTCCTGCACATTACTCACGCGTACCACCGGAAGGACGGGCATCATCATTTCCGTGATGGCAAACGGGTGGTTTGCGTCGGTCTCAGCCAGCAGCAGGCGAGTCTGTTCGCCGACATGCAACTCAATCGCTGCCGCGATTTTTGATGCATCGCGTCCGACCCAATCGCGGCTGACCCGTCCTTTGCCATTCTCATCAATATCGGTGAGTAAGACAGGCAGCAGCTGTTTTACCTGTTCGTCGTCCAATAACACGGCCTGATATCTCTGCATTTCTGCCAGTAGCTCATCAGCAACGCTGTCAACGACGATCACGACTTTCTCATCAACACAGATGATATTGTTGTCAAACGACGCGCCACGAACAATCGCCCGCGCGGCGCGGTGAATATCGGCGGTTTCGTCCACGACAACCGGGGGATTGCCCGCACCGGCGGCAATCAGCCGCTTGTCAGTATGTTTACGCGCCGCTTCCACTACCGCCTCACCGCCGGTGACGACCAGCAGGCTGATACCGGGATGACGGAACAGGCGCTGGGCTGTTTCAATATTGGGATCTTCCACGGTCACCAGCAGGTTCTCCGGTCCTCCCGCCGCGACGATCGCTTTGTTCAACAGACTTATGGTGTGCAACGAAACCTTTTTTGCCGAGGGATGAGGAGCAAAAACGATGCTATTGCCCGCCGCAATCATACTGATTGCATTATTGATCACGGTTGCCGCCGGATTCGTCGAAGGCGTGACCGAAGCAACCACGCCCCAGGGCGCGTTTTCAATCAGCGTCAGGCCATTGTCTCCGGTCACTACTTTCGCCGACAGGCTTTCCGTTCCCGGCGTGCTGCGTGCCTGAGACACGTTTTTGGCATATTTGTCGACAACGCGACCCATGCCGGTTTCCGCTACGGCCATCTCCGCCAGTACCTGCGCATACCGCTCTCCGGCCTGACGGATTGCCGCGATTACGCTTTGACGCAAGACAACGTTATCCAATCGCTTCTGGGCCAGAGCCGCGGCGTTAACGGCATCGTCAAGCGATTCAAATACGCCGTATTGTGCATCAAACTCGACAAACGGGTGTGCCGGGGTGCTTAGCGCTTGTGTTGACAGTTCCATATGCGCAATCCTCTTTTTATATCAATGAGATAAAACCTAACCGGTTCATAGTGAGCGAAGGTGAATACGGAAATCCCACTATCAACGTGAGGTACAGCGAATCCACCTGGTAGTCGAACGTGATCGCACGAACACATCATCTGTCTTACGCTTGTCCGTTGCCCGGTGGGCTGTAGGCATGTTGCGATGAATCAATGAAAGGAAATATCAAAAATCGGCAAACTCTTTACAACTTTGACGCATGTCATACACTGATTTTCAACTTCTGTGATCGTTAGGGCATTTCATTGCATGGCGTTCGCGGGTTTTAGCCTGATTTTGTTTGTTGTTATTCCATTACGGAACTTGTCATTCCAATTCGGCATTTCATAAGAGTGATATCCGCACCGTATAGTCGCTTTATCTATTTTTTTGCTTAGTTAAGGCGTTTGTGAACTATCTACCTTTATTCGCTGACCTTCGGGGCCGCCCTGTGCTGGTGGTCGGCGGCGGTGATGTCGCCTCACGTAAAATTGGACTGTTGCAACGTGCCGGCGCTGAGGTGAAGGTTGTCGCACAGTCGCTGGCGGACGATCTGGCTGAGCAGCACGAAGCAGGCAAGATTCAATGGCTGGCCCAGCGTTTTACGCCGGAATTGTTGTCCGGCGTGTTTTTGGTCATTGCCGCAACGGATGACGCCGCGTTGAACGCTGCGGTATTTGATGCTGCCAATCAGCGCCATCTGCTGGTTAATGTGGTGGACGATCAACCCAGGTGCTCCTTTATTTTCCCCTCGATCGTCGATCGCTCCCCGCTGGTGGTGGCGATTTCGTCGGGAGGGCAAGCGCCGGTACTGGCGCGCCTATTGCGTGAAAAACTGGAGGCGCTGCTGCCCGCCAGTCTGGGAACCATGGCCGGGATCGCGGGTAGCTGGCGCGATCGCATCAAATCTCGATTGCATTCGATGAGCGCGCGCCGCCGTTTCTGGGAACGGCTGTTTGTAGGACGTTTCGCCACGCTGGTTTCCGCAGGGCAACTCTCGCAGGCAGAGGACGAACTGCAACAGCAATTGCATCAACAGTACGATGAACAACAACAGCCGGCTGCGACACGCGGTGAAGTTGTGCTGGTGGGCGCCGGACCCGGCGATGCCGGGCTGCTGACGTTGCGTGGTTTGCAGGTCATCCAGCAGGCGGATGTCGTGTTGTATGACCACCTGGTGAGCGATGACGTATTGGAGTTGGTACGCCGTGATGCCGAGCGCATCTGTGTAGGCAAGCGCGCCAGCAACCATTCTGTCTCTCAGGACGAGATTAACCAACTGCTGGTGACGCTGGCGCAGCAAGGCAAACGGGTGGTTCGCCTGAAAGGCGGCGATCCGTTTATTTTTGGGCGTGGCGGCGAAGAACTGCAAAAGGTAGCGCAGGCAGGCATTTCCTTTCAGGTGGTGCCTGGCGTGACCGCCGCGGCCGGCGTCACCGCATATGCTGGTATCCCGTTGACCCATCGGGATTATGCCCAAAGCGTGGTGTTTATTACCGGGCATTGCCGACCTGATGGCGATGCGCTGAATTGGTCGACGCTGGCGCGTGGACGCCAGACGCTGGCGATTTATATGGGAACGGTGAAAGCGGCAGAAATCAGTCAACAGCTGATTACGCACGGTCGCTCGGCGGAAACGCCCGTCGCCGTGATTGGACGCGGAACCCGACACGATCAGCAGGTATTGGTCGGTACATTGCAACAGTTGGAACAATTGGCCCAGCAGGCGCCGACGCCGGCCCTGCTGGTGATTGGTGAGGTGGTGAATTTGCATCATCAGATCGCCTGGTTTGGTCAGCAAACGCTGGCGGCGCGGCAAGATAGCCGTCCGGCGGTAGTGAATTTGGCTTAAGGAATGGTTATGGACGAGAAACGACTCACTCATTTACGGCAGCTCGAAGCCGAGAGCATTCACATTATCCGTGAGGTTGCGGCAGAGTTCGGCAATCCGGTGATGATGTATTCTATCGGTAAAGATTCCTCGGTCATGCTGCATCTGGCGCGTAAAGCGTTTTATCCGGGATCGCTGCCGTTCCCGTTGCTGCATGTGGATACCGGCTGGAAATTCCGTGAAATGTACGAGTTTCGCGATCGGACAGCGCAAGCCTACGGCTGTGAGCTGTTAGTGCACCGTAATCCTCAGGGCGAGGCGCTCGGCATTAATCCGTTCATCCACGGCAGCGCCAAACATACCGATATCATGAAAACCGAGGGATTAAAGCAGGCGCTGGACAAATATGGTTTCGATGCCGCGTTCGGCGGCGCTCGCCGTGATGAAGAGAAATCTCGCGCCAAAGAACGCATTTATTCATTCCGCGATCGTTTTCATCGCTGGGATCCGAAAAACCAGCGTCCTGAACTGTGGCATAACTACAACGGTCAGATTAACAAAGGGGAAAGTATTCGCGTTTTCCCGTTGTCCAACTGGACTGAACTGGATATCTGGCAATATATCTATCTGGAAAATATCGATATTGTGCCGCTCTATCTGGCGGCGATGCGTCCGGTTCTGGAACGTGACGGCATGCTGTTGATGGTGGATGACGATCGTATCGATTTGCAACCGGGCGAAGTGATCGAACAACGTATGGTTCGTTTCCGTACGCTGGGCTGTTGGCCGCTGACGGGCGCGGTGGAGTCAAACGCGCAAACGCTGCCGGAAATCATCGAAGAGATGCTGATTTCCACTACCAGTGAGCGTCAGGGACGGATGATCGACCGCGATCAGGCCGGTTCAATGGAGTTGAAAAAGCGTCAAGGGTATTTCTGAGGAGTCGTCGAATGAGCCAGCGCGTTGTAAAAGATTTGGTCGTAAAAGATGCGGTTGTAAATAACAGTACCATCGCAAAACAGATTGCTGAACAGGGTGGGGTTAAAGCCTACCTGCATGCTCAACAGGATAAAACACTGCTGCGTTTTCTGACCTGCGGCAGCGTCGACGATGGCAAAAGTACGCTGATTGGCCGTTTGTTGCATGATACCCGCCAGATTTACGAAGATCAGCTCACCACGTTGCACAGTGATAGTAAGCGTCTGGGCACGCAGGGTGAGAAGCTGGATTTGGCCCTGCTGGTTGACGGGCTTCAGGCTGAGCGTGAGCAGGGCATCACCATTGATGTGGCGTACCGGTACTTCTCCACGGAAAAACGTAAATTCATTATTGCCGATACGCCGGGACATGAGCAGTACACCCGCAATATGGCCACCGGGGCATCAACGTGCGAACTGGCTATTCTGTTGATTGATGCGCGCAAAGGCGTGCTGGATCAAACGCGTCGTCACAGTTTTATTGCTACGCTGCTGGGCATTCGGGATCTGGTGGTGGCAGTGAATAAAATGGATCTGGTGGACTATCAGCAGACGGTTTTTGAACAGTTCAAGCAGGACTATCTGGATTTCGCCCAGCAGCTACCGGCCGATCTGAATATTACCTTTGTGCCGATTTCCGCGCTGGATGGCGATAACGTCGCCACGCCGAGCACCACGATGAGCTGGTATACCGGGCCGACGCTGCTTGACGTGCTGGAAACCGTCAATGTGGCGCAGCGTAGTCTGAAATTGCCCATGCGTTTTCCGATTCAGTACGTGAATCGACCCAATCTGGATTTCCGCGGTTATGCGGGAACGCTGGCATCGGGGATAGTCCGTGTGGGGCAGCGCGTTAAAGTGCTGCCTTCCGGGGTTGAATCAACCGTCAGCCGAATCGTGACCTTTGATGGCGATCGACAACAAGCGCAGGCTGGAGAAGCCATTACGCTGGTTCTGGCGGATGAAATCGATATCAGCCGCGGCGATCTGCTGGTAGACAGCAGCGAAACGCTGAAAGCCGTGCAGAATGCACTGGTGGATGTGGTGTGGATGGCAGAACAACCGCTGGTGCCGGGACAAAGCTACGATATCAAGATTAGCGGTAAGAAAACGCGCGGCCGGGTAGAGAATATCCAGTATCAGGTGGAGATTAACTCCCTGACGCAGCGCGTCACGGAAAATCTGCCGCTCAATGGGATCGGGCTGGTTGAGCTGACCTTTGATGAGCCGCTGGTGCTGGATAATTATCAGCAAAATCACGTGACTGGCGGCATGATCTTTATCGATCGTCTGAGTAATGTCACCGTGGGGGCGGGCCTGGTAAGGGAACCCATCGAACAGGTTTATCAGGAGCCCGGCGCATACAGTGCGTTTGAACTGGAACTGAATGCGCTGGTTCGACGTCATTTCCCACACTGGGGCGCCCGTGATTTGCTGGGAGGAAAATAACGTGTCTTCAGGCCGTCCATCATCTGCCGATGAGAATGTGGTCTGGCATTCACATGCCGTATCACGCAAGGCGCGCGAGCAACTGCATGGTCATCAGGGCGTCGTGCTCTGGTTTACCGGACTTTCCGGGTCCGGTAAATCAACGCTGGCGGGCGCGCTGGAACAGGCGTTGCATCAGCAGGGGGTGAGCACTTACCTGTTGGATGGCGATAACGTGCGGCACGGTCTGTGCCGCGATCTGGGATTCAGCGATGACGATCGGCGGGAAAATATCCGCCGCGTCGGCGAAGTGGCCAAACTGATGGTTGACGCCGGACTGGTTGTGCTGACCGCTTTCATCTCACCCCATCGCGCCGAGCGTAAAATGGTGCAGGATCTGCTGGATCGCGGGCAGTTTATTGAAGTGTTTGTCGATACGCCTTTGGCGATTTGCGAAGCTCGTGACCCCAAAGGGTTATACAAGAAAGCCCGTGCGGGTGAACTGCGTAATTTCACGGGGATCGATTCGATTTATGAAGCCCCCGAAGCGCCGGATATTCATCTGGATGGCGAACAATTAGTAACAAATTTGACGGACCAATTATTAGATCTGCTGCGTGGCCGAGCTATTATCAATCTCTGACGTTTTCGCCACTCTACCCAATAGATTTCACGATTTGTAGAGTGATGCGGGAGAATAATGGGAAAGATGATGCCGAATGCCACGCAGCTAACGATCAGCAAAACAAAACCGATACGAGATGATGAAGATCGGGTTTCGTATCCCTTTATGGGAGCGGTAGCGGGTTTTTCTTTTTATTGGCTGGCTTTCACGCTCCCTTTTCTGGTGTATGGCTCCAATACCACGTTGTTTTTCATGCTCTACACCTGGCCTTTTTTTCTGGCCTTGATGCCGCTGTCGGTGCTGATGGGGGTCGGGCTCAGTTTTATGCTGGGGGGAAACGTCTTCTATACCCTCTCTGCCACAGGGCTGTCAGTGGTGTGCCTGTTCTGGCTGGTGTTCTCCTTCCTGACCGGCTGGTAGGTGACCAGCCCACGTATCGGCTGGCCGCATACCGGATCATCCTTACACATCAACGTCTTTTATAAACGCGTCTTACAGCACTTTGCTCAGGAAAGCGCGCGTACGCGGATTACTGGGATTGGTAAAGATCGTTTCTGGTTTATCCTGTTCCTGAATGATCCCCTGATCGATAAAGATCACCCGATCGGCAACTTCCCGGGCGAAGGCCATTTCATGGGTGACGATTACCATGGTCATGCCTTCCTGAGCCAGCGTTTTCATGACCGCCAGCACTTCACCCACCAGTTCAGGGTCCAGCGCGGATGTTGGCTCATCAAATAACATAATGGCCGGTTCCATCGCCAGGGCGCGGGCAATCGCCACCCGCTGCTGCTGGCCGCCGGACAGGCTGTTTGGCCAGGCGTCGATTTTATCCAGTAATCCGACTTTCTCAAGCAATGCCCTGGCGCGTGCTATAGCCTGCGAACGGGATAATTTCTTGACGTCCATCGGCGCCATAATCAGATTTTCCAACACGGTCATGTGTGGGAAAAGATTAAAGCGCTGAAATACCATACCGACGCTTTCACGCATACGGTTCAAATTGGTTTTCTGATCGTGAATGGCAAAGCCATTGACGGTGATCTCGCCTGCTGACGGCGTTTCCAGCGCATTGAGACAGCGCAGGAACGTACTCTTTCCTGAGCCGGATGGGCCAATCATGCAGATCACTTCCTGATGGGCGATATCACAGGAAATACCGCGCAGGACGTGTGTGTCGCCAAACTTTTTTTGCAGGTTATTAACGTGAATCACTTTTACCGAACCTCGTTTCCATATGCCGAACCAGCAGTGAGAGCAGAAAAGTAATAACCCAATAGACGAGAGAAATCGTCAGGTAGGGTTCCCAATAAGTAGCATAGGCACCGGAAACTGTGCGGGCGGCGTAGGCGAGATCGGCCAGGCCGATTGCCGAGGCCAGCGAAGAATCCTTCACGATGGCGATCGCGTTATTCCCCAGCGGCGGCAGCATGCGACGGAATGCCTGCGGGAGTATGACTTTCCGCATCGTCCGGCCATAGCTCATCCCCAGCGAACGCGATGCTTCCATCTGACCGCGATCGATAGACTGAATGCCGGCACGGAAAATTTCGGAAACATAGGCGCCGGCGTTCAGGGTGATTGCCACGATGCAGGAGAGAAATGCGCCATAGTCGGAACGCAACGTACGGGCGAAATCCACGGACATGATGTTGCTGGTGACCAACAGACCATCACGCGGATTGATAAATAGCGGCACCAGCGCAAAGTGTACCACCATGATTTGTACAAACAGCGGCGTTCCCCGGAACGCGCTGATATAGATGCGGACCGGCCATTGCACGCCATAATGCAGGATGTATTTCCAGGGGCCGTGCGGCGCCTGCGCCAATCTCCCCAGGCCAAGCGTCAGCCCCCAGCAGGTGCCAAGGATGACACAGATAAAGGTGCATTTTATGGTCATCCAGGCACCCTGCGTAAATAACGGTGCGTACTCCTGAATGATCTCCCAACGAAATCCCGTCAAGATTGTTTCCTTTCGTGAATAGACTAACGTAATGGTTTGCTATTGATGCCGGGCGGGTGATGCCCGTCCGGCTGATGCGTTTATTCTACTGAAGGTGGTGCAGTTATGGTTTCCAACTGGCAGATTATTCGGCAGGCAGAGCCGGTACATCGCTATCGAACCAGGTTTGATAGATTTTGGCATAGGTGCCGTCGGCAATAATCTTCTTCAGGCCGGCATTGATCTTGTTGCGCAGTTCATCATTGCCTTTGGCAACGGCAATACCAAAATACTGACGCTCAAACTTGGCATCGGAAACCAGATTGAATTGTTTTTCAGGGTGGGTCTTAATGTAAAACTTCACCACGCCGACATCGCCGATCGCGGCGCCGATACCGTCTTCATACAACTCTTGCAGCATTAACGGCGTATTATCGAAACGTTTAATCGCCGTGCTGTTTTTGCCCAGCACATCGGAAACGACTACATCGCCCGTACTGGAATTGACAACGCCGACTTTGTGGTTTTTCAGCGCCGCGATTGAGTCGATAGCGGAGTCTTTAGGCACGACGATGGCCTGTTCGGCGGGGAAGTAAGGGGCTGAGAAATCAACCATTTGTTTCCGATTATCGGTAATCGTTATCCCGGAAATGATAATATCGCGATCGCCGGAGTTCAGGGTGGCGAAAATACCTTCCCATGGTGTGTTGATCAGCTTGATATTAAAGTTTTCCGTCTTGGCGATCGCCTTGATGATATCAATATCAAAGCCTTCCAGCTCTTTCTGTGCGTTTTCGAATTCAAACGGACGGTAGGTGCCTCCGGAACCAACGACATAGGTAGGTTCTGCGGCAAATACGCTGCCAGACATGACTGTGGCACACATCGCGCCAATCAGTAACAGTTTTTTAAACATGAGATCTCCTGGTGTTTGGTTGAGTTTCTTCTGTGTGTATGCACTTTTTTTATGCATTTTGTCTGCATAAAAATACACAGATAGTGCTAAGGGTTCAACTTACGTCTCTGTTTAACCGGATATTTGCTGATGACCACACGGTACGGGATTGGCCTGTCGATAGGCGGTATGGATGAGTAAAACGCTGTAATGAATATGGTTATTCATGCCTTTGTCTTCCATTGATGAACCGGGACGAAGGCGCTCATTGTGAGTATCCTGACGTGAATCTTTCCGTCTGCCGCCTGACGGTGTGGAGTCGAAGCAAAAGTTATGGGATGATTAGGCGTTTTTTCAGGGGGCGGGATGGGAAAACTTACGCTGTTATTATTGGTGTTGCTTGGCTGGCTTCAGTATTCACTGTGGCTGGGCAAGAATGGTATTCACGACTATGTGCGGGTAAAAGATGATGTTGTTGTCCAGCAGGGGAACAATGCCAAACTGAAAGCCCGTAACGAACAATTGTTTGCCGAAATTGACGATCTTAACGGCGGGCAGGAAGCGATTGAAGAGCGTGCGCGCAATGAACTGGGCATGATTAAGCCTGGTGAGAACTTCTATCGTCTGGTGCCGGAATCCAGCCATCGTACTGCGACGACGTCTTCATCCTTACCTAACAACACATCGCGCTAAACATGCTAAAACAGAGTGCTTCCCAGCCAGAGATTGTCGCTGTCCTGCCTGCTGCCGGTAATGGCAGCCGGATGCAAAGCGACTGCCCTAAGCAGTACCTGACCATTGGTAATAAAACCATTCTTGAACATGCCGTGAGCGCGCTGTTATCCCACCCGCGCATTCATCGCGCCGTCATTGCCATTAGCGCCGACGATCTCTCATTTCATACTTTACCTATTGCCCGCGATCCCCGCGTCAGTGTGGTTGTGGGGGGAAAACAGCGCGCCGATTCTGTATTGGCGGGGCTACAGGATATTGCGGATACGGAATGGGTATTGGTACACGATGCCGCGCGTCCCTGTTTGCATCAGGACGATCTGGAACGGCTGCTGAGTCTGGTTGGACACAGTGATGTGGGTGGAATTCTGGCGGCGCCGGTTCGTGATACCATGAAGCGTGGTTCAGGACAGATTATCAAGCACACGGTTGATCGCAGCGATCTATGGCATGCGTTGACGCCACAGCTGTTTCCGTCCGCGTTGCTGAAAACCTGTTTACGACGCGCCTTAAACGATGGCGTGGTGGTCACCGATGAAGCGTCGGCGCTGGAGTATTGCGGCTATTGCCCACGGATTGTCAGCGGTCGGGCTGATAATATTAAGGTGACCCGTCCGGAAGATTTGGCATTGGCTGAATTTTATTTAACGAATTTGCACCACAATCATACGATTGAATAAACATAAAAGGAGAATGCGCAATGCGTATCGGTCACGGTTTTGATGTTCATAAATTCGGTGGAGAAGGACCGCTGGTGATCGGTGGCGTGCGTATTCCCCATACTCAGGGATTATTGGCGCATTCCGACGGCGATGTTGTGCTGCATGCGGTGACGGATGCCTTATTAGGGGCGGCGGCGTTGGGCGACATCGGTAAGTTGTTTCCTGATACTGACCCGGCGTTTAAAGGCGCAGACAGCCGTGGATTATTGCGGGAAGCGTGGCGGCGAATTATTGAGAAAGGCTACCGTCTGGGAAACCTGGATGTCACGATTATCGCCCAGGCGCCTAAAATGGCGCCGCATATCCCGCAAATGCGCGTCAATCTGGCCGAAGATCTACAGTGCCATATGGATGATGTAAACGTTAAAGCCACCACAACGGAACAGTTGGGTTTTACCGGCCGGGAGGAGGGGATTGCCTGCGAAGCCGTGGCGCTGCTGGTAAAAAATGAAGCGGGTGAAATCGTCGCATGGTAAGTACGCTCTGATGGTAACGATGGATAATAGCGAGCCGCTAATCTGGCTGCATGGCAAGCCGCAGGCGTCAGGGGTGCTGAAATCCGCAGCAGAAGATTTCAGGGTGATTGAGGATCTGGGATTTCAGCCTGATGGTGACGGCGAGCATATTCTGGTTCGTATTCGTAAGCGCGGCTGCAATACGCAGTTTGTGGCCGAAGCGCTGGCAAAGTTTTGCCGCCTGCCTCAACGCGAAGTGAGTTACGCCGGGCTGAAAGACCGTCATGCCGTTACGGAACAATGGTTCTGCCTCCATATTCCCGGTAAGGCATCACCTGACCTGAACGCCTTCGAGCTGGAAGGTTGTGAGGTACTTGAATTTGCGCGTCATCGTCGTAAATTGCGTATTGGTACGCTGCAAGGTAATGATTTTTCGCTGGTGTTGCGTCAGATCAGCGATCAATCAGCGGTGGAATCCCGTTTACGGCTGATTGCTGAACGAGGGGTGCCTAACTATTTTGGTAGCCAACGGTTCGGCAAAGACGGAAATAATCTTGAGCAGGCTCGTCTCTGGGCGAACAACGACATTCGGGTAAAAGAACGCGCTAAACGCAGTTTCTATCTTTCCGCCAGCCGTAGTGCGTTGTTTAATCAAGTGGCTGCCGCCAGGCTCGCTCAACAGCAGGCTAAAACCGTTTTGCCCGGCGATGCGTTACAATTGACCGGTCGGGGGAGCTGGTTTGTCGCCAGGCCGGATGAATTGGCGAGTTTACAGGCGAGACTTGATGCGGGCGAGCTTCAGGTAACCGCGCCATTACCCGGTGATGGCGCTCTCGGTACTCAGGATATCGCACTGGCCTTTGAGCAGCAAAGTCTGACCGGGCAAGAAACGTTATGGTCATTATTACAACGTGAACGGGTCGAACCCGCTCGGCGTGCGATCTTGTTGTATCCGCAGCGTATGAACTGGAACTGGCTGGATGAAAGTACGGTTGGGCTGACATTCTGGTTGCCTGCCGGCAGTTTCGCGACCAGCGTGGTGCGTGAAATTATCAACCAGCAACAGGGAACGGATATTGTTGCCTAATGTATTGCGGTTTATTTTTCTTGATCGGGTATCTTTGACGATGATGATGGGGTTAGCCAAATCTGAGGTTAGCGGAGAATGGTGAACAAACGCATGCAAACGTTGCTGGTGCAGTTGCGCCAGTTGGGAATACAGGATGAACGCCTGTTAAAGGCTATTGAGGCTGTACCCAGAGAACGCTTTGTTGATGAGGCGTTTGAACACAAGGCTTATGAAAATACCGCATTGCCGATAGGCTCCGGTCAGACGATTTCACAGCCTTATATGGTGGCGCGGATGACGGAATTACTGTGCCTGACGCCGGTTTCGCGCGTATTGGAAATCGGCACGGGTTCCGGCTATCAAACGGCGATTCTGGCACATCTGGTCAAGCATGTTTGTTCTGTTGAGCGCATCAAAGGATTGCAATGGCAGGCTAAACGTCGGCTTAAACAGCTTGATTTGCACAATGTTTCCACCCGTCACGGCGATGGCTGGCAGGGCTGGGCTTCCCGCGGACCTTTTGACGCCATTATTGTGACCGCGGCGCCGCCAGAGATCCCGAAAGCCTTGCTGGCACAGCTGGATGAAGGCGGCGTGATGGTTTTGCCGGTTGGCGATCAATCACAAACGTTGCAGGTTGTGCAACGTCATGCGGGAGAGTTCATTATCCAGTCTGTTGAAGCCGTTCGGTTTGTTCCGCTAGTCAAAGGCGAATTAGCCTGATACCGTTGCGATGGTTTTGTATTGTTATTAATTCATTAAAATTTCAATACAACTGTTTTATGGTACGAACTCATTGATATTGTTAGCATCAGATAATGATTGTTGTCACTCCTGTTTTGCTTATGCGCCAGTGATGAAGAAATGGCGAGCTTTTCGTTCTGACTGATGAACAAAAACACCTGATATCAGCTGCGCGACAATGGGTGCGAGGTGCAAATGTCTGAATTTATTAATGAATTTTATAGTTATAGGGGAATGGGCGCATGGGAAGCCGAATGATGAATTTGCGTCAGATTGCTGCTTGTATGGTGATTATCTTAGGCGTGGCCGGGTGTTCCAGCAATGACACCAAATCCGCACCGATAAGCAGTGTCGACGGAAATACGGGCAGCAGAACGTTATCTGCGTCCTCATCACGAACGACATCGGGTGACGCAGTGGCCACCACGAGTGATGGCCGAATTGTCTATAACCGCAGCTATGACAATATCCCAAAAGGAAGTTATAGCGGCAATAGCTATACCGTCAAGCGGGGCGATACGCTGTTCTATATCGCCTGGATTACAGGTAACGATTATCGGGACCTGGCGCAGCGGAATAATATTCCGGAACCCTACAGTCTGAATGTCGGCCAGACGCTGAGTCTTGGCAATGGTTCCGCCGGTACAACCGGCGGTTTGACCAGCGGCGGCGGTATGCTGGCCGCGACGGATGCGACGACGGGAGGCGTTCCGGTGCCGCCGTCAAGTTCGCAAATACAGACTACACCGGTTGATTCTCAGTCAACTAACGCGTATTCTGATAATTCGAGTAAACAGAATGTAGGTAAAATGTTACCTACGGCAGGGGCGACAGCCACTGCGCCTGTGACCGCACCGGCGAGCAGCAATGCAGGTAGTACTGCTGCTGTCGGCAGCTGGCGTTGGCCTACCGAAGGGAAAGTCATTGATAGTTTCTCTGCATCCGAGGGGGGAAATAAAGGGATTGATATCGCCGGTTCACGTGGGCAACCAATCATGGCTACCGCCAGCGGGCGTGTAGTTTATGCGGGCAACGCCTTGCGAGGTTACGGGAATCTGATAATCATCAAACATAATGATGACTACTTGAGCGCCTATGCCCATAATGACACTATGCTGGTCCGGGAACAACAAGAGGTCACGGCGGGGCAACAAATCGCTACCATGGGTAGCACCGGAACCAGTTCAGTTCGTTTGCATTTTGAAATTCGTTACAAGGGGAAATCCGTAAACCCGCTGCGTTTTCTTCCGCAGCGATAAATCGGGCAGAATATTTCGGTATTCTGCCATGGGATCACGGGTAGGAGCCACTTATGAGCCAAAGTACGCTGAAAGTTAACGAGTTACAGGAAGATGCTGATTTCGAAGAGAATGGACTTGATGTTTTTGACGATAAGGCGCTGGCAGAGGAAGAAACCGCTGATAATGACTCGGCTGAAGACGAGCTGTTAGCACAAGGGGTCCCACAGCGTGTTTTAGACGCAACGCAACTCTATTTGGGAGAGATTGGTTATTCGCCTCTTTTAACCGCTGAAGAAGAAGTCTATTTTGCCCGGCGCGCGTTGCGCGGCGATGTTCCGTCGCGGCGCCGGATGATCGAAAGCAACCTGCGACTGGTGGTGAAAATTGCCCGTCGTTACAACAACCGCGGGCTGGCGCTTCTGGATCTGATTGAGGAAGGGAACCTTGGTTTGATCCGGGCTGTTGAAAAATTCGATCCTGAAAGAGGGTTTCGTTTTTCCACTTATGCCACCTGGTGGATTCGACAAACGATTGAACGGGCAATCATGAATCAGACCCGCACGATTCGTTTGCCTATCCATATCGTCAAAGAGCTGAACGTTTATCTGCGTACGGCACGCGAACTTTCTCATAAACTGGATCACGAGCCGAGCGCGGAAGAAATTGCCGAGCAGCTTGATAAACCCGTTGATGATGTCAATCGAATGCTGCGTCTGAACGAACGTATCACTTCCGTTGATACACCGCTTGGTGGCGATTCGGAAAAAGCGCTGCTGGACATCCTGGCCGACGAGAAAGACAACGGACCGGAAGACACCACTCAAGATAACGATATGAAGCAGAATATCGTCAAGTGGCTGTTTGAACTTAACGCCAAACAGCGTGAAGTTTTGGCCCGGCGTTTTGGTTTGTTAGGTTATGAAGCCGCAACGTTGGAAGATGTTGGTCGGGAAATCGGCCTGACTCGAGAACGTGTCCGGCAGATTCAGGTTGAAGGCTTACGTCGTCTGCGTGAAATTTTGCAGGTGCAGGGCCTTAACATTGAAGAATTGTTCCGTGAATAACGTGAATAAAATACGGAGCCGACGCGGTATTCGTCAGAATAAAAAATGGTGGGGGTAACCCACCTTTTTTTATGGTGGCCCTTGCCATTCGGAAAGGGCGCTTGGATGAAGACTAGCGAACAATGTTTTCCAGCAGGAAATCGACAATCTCGCCGGTTTTAATCATCTGCTTTTCACCGCCGCGGCGGTTCTTATATTCAATCTCTTCGTTATCCAGATTACGATCGCCGATGACGATCGTGTGTGGCACACCAATCAGTTCCATATCGGCGAACATAACGCCCGGACGCTCTTTACGGTCGTCCAGCAGGACTTCAATACCGTGGGCGCGCAGCTTCTGATAGATATCTTCAGCGACTTCTTTCACCCGGAAAGATTTGTGCATATTCATTGGCAGAATCGCTACGTGGAAAGGTGCGATGGCATCTGGCCAAATAATGCCGCGATCGTCGTGATTCTGCTCAATGGCGGCGGCAACCACTCGAGTCACCCCAATACCATAGCAGCCCATGGTCAGGATCTGATTACGTCCATCTTCTCCCTGAACGGTCGCTTTCAGCGCTTCTGAATACTTACTGCCCAGTTGGAAGATATGGCCTACTTCGATCCCGCGTTTGATTTGCAGCGTCCCTTTGCCATCTGGGCTGATATCGCCTTCTACCACGTTGCGAATATCTGCAACCAACGGCAGGGAAACATCACGTTCCCAGTTAATGCCAAAATAGTGTTTACCGTCCGTATTGGCGCCGGCGCCGAAATCACTCATCGCGGCAACCGTACGGTCAATAACGGCGGGAATCGGTAAATTCACCGGCCCCAGGGAACCAGGACCTGCGCCGACGATCGCGCGAATTTCTTCTTCCGTTGCGAAAGTCAGCGGACTGGCAACCAGGGCGATTTTCTCGGCTTTGACTTCATTCAGTTCATGATCGCCACGAACCAGTAATGCGACCAGTTTATGGCCGCTCTCTTCCGCCGCTTTCACCAGCAGCGTTTTGACCGTTTTTTCAATCGGCAGTTTGAATTGCTCAACCAGTTCAGCGATGGTTTTGGCGTTTGGCGTATCAACCAGACGCATCTCTTCCTTTGCTTCAGCTCGGCCTAGCTGGGGGGCGACGGCCTCTGCCAGTTCAATGTTTGCGGCATAGTCGGAGCCGGTAGAGAAGATAATATCGTCTTCGCCGCTGGCGGCCAGTACCTGGAATTCATGAGAAGCATTGCCGCCGATGGAGCCGGTGTCGGCCTGAACGGCCCTGAAATCGAGATCCATGCGGCTGAAAATTTTGCTGTAGGCGGCATACATTGCATCGTATGTCGCCTGTAGTGATTCCTGTGAAGTGTGGAAAGAGTAAGCATCTTTCATCAGAAATTCACGGGAACGCATTACGCCAAAACGTGGACGGACTTCATCACGGAATTTGGTCTGAATCTGGAAAAAATTCAATGGCAGCTGTTTGTATGAGCTGATTTCATTACGAATCAAATCGGTAATGACTTCTTCGTGCGTAGGGCCGAGAACAAAAGGGCGTTCTCCGCGATCGACAAAACGCAGCAACTCCGGGCCGTATTGCTCCCAGCGACCGCTTTCTACCCACAGATCGGCAGGCTGAACAACCGGCATGGAAATTTCAATCGCGCCAGCGTTATTCATTTCTTCGCGCACGATGGTTTCAACTTTTCTCAAAACCCGCAGACCTGTAGGCAACCAGGTATAAAGACCGGAGGCCAGTTTGCGAATCATTCCGGCTCGGAGCATCAACTGATGGCTGATAACTTCCGCATCGGCAGGCGTCTCCTTGAGTGTGGAGAGCATATATTGACTAGTACGCATGGTGTTTTAGTTCCGTCAGAACGAGAAATAGCATCGTGCTGCCTAATGCAGCCGAAGGCATAAAAAGTGGCTTAGTTTAACAGCGTGGACCGTTCGTCAAAAGAGAGTCGGCAGAAATTTATGCGTGAATAGCCGTAGCCCGTTCGTGGTAACCGTCATCTGACGTTTTTACGTGGACTATTTATTCGTGCCCATCGCCCTTCGGGTTGTCGCAGGCGACGTTTTTTAACGGGATTCGAGGGATAATACCTCGGTTTGTTGTCCAGATACCCGCCAACGCACGTTAAATTCCAGCAGTAAAGCGGCATATTCCCGCTCCGCATCCTCTCCTTTTCGGTAAGCCGGGCGCGGATCCTGAGCTAAGACCTGACTGATAAAGCGTTTTAAATATGGATACTTATGTTGACCGCTGGCGATCTGCTGTTCTGCAAGCGGGGAGAAAATAACGGACATATTGGCTTCCGGGGCGGACTGTGCGAAGCCTGCCAATGCATTGGGATGGCTTTCCGCAAAAGGAAGATAGGGCTTGATATCAACGACTGGCGTACCATCAACCAGATCGAGACTGCCTAATTCTAGCGTGACGCGATCGCCTTGCGTATGAATAGCTTTCAGTTCCACCAATGACATCCCGAGGGGATTTGGCCGGAAAGTAGAGCGTGTCGCGAATACCCCAACGCGTGCATTGCCACCCAGTCTTGGCGGCCGAACGGTGGGGTGCCAGCCACCCGCTATGGTTTGATGGAAAATGAACAAAATCCATATATGGCTAAAGTCTGCCAGTCCACGTACGCATTCCGCCTGATTATAGGGCGGCAATAGCTGGAGTTCTCCACCACCATCTTCAATCAGACCCGGCTGCCGCGGAATGGCGAATTTTTCTTTATAGGGTGAACGGATAACACCGATCTGATTGAAAACAAACTGACTCATTGATCTGAAACTTGCAATGCTGTGCCCTGACAGACCGCCTGACGATAGCAGCCGGCGACGCTGCTGATGATCTGGCATTCATGCAGTAAAACCGCGTTGGCTTTCATGGCTGTTGCCCTGTTCTGCATTCGCCTGCGGGCGTTGGCTGTATTGGGTGGCGCATCCTGAGCCGTAACCTGACATGATGAACCAGACACTTCACCCATATCACGGAATGGTTTGCCAACCAGTTCTTCAGCGCTTTGATATAAAACGGCAGGCGCAGGGCGCGGGGCAGGTTTTGGCTTGGCTACCGGCTCTGCTGCCTTGGGTTCACTCGCAGGTTGAGGAGCCGGTTCCGTTGGTTTTTGTAATAGAGAGCAACCTGTTAGCGACATCGTTAACAGAATAAGAGGGATTACGCGCATAGAATGACCTCTGCTTTTTCTTAAAGAGCGGATATTGAAGCAAGCTATTGCACAAATAACAAGACGGGCCGGGACCCGTCTTGAGGATATATTTTAATAAAACGAGTAACCCGAATGTTACCAGCCTTTAACGGCACCGCCATTAAAGATTTTATTCGCTGCTTCGTTAACTTCGTCTGACTGATAAGCCTGAACAAATTTTTTCACGTTTTCCGCATCTTTATTGTCTTCGCGGGAAACCAGCAGGTTTACATACGGGGAATCTTTCTCTTCAACAAAGATACCGTCTTGAGTCGGCGTCAGGTTAATCTGGCTGGCGTATGTGGTGTTGATGATTGCCAGAGCAATTTGTGCATCGTCCAGGGAACGTGGCAATTGTGGGGCTTCCAGCTCAACCAGCTTCAGGTTTTTCGGATTTTCGGTAACATCCAGAACGGTTGGCTGGAGACCGACATTATCTTTCAGTTTAATTAAGCCTACTTTTTGCAGCAGCAGCAATGAACGGCCCAGATTGGTTGGATCGTTTGGCAGCGCAACCTGTGCGCCATCCTGTAATTCATCCAGTGACTTTATTTTTTTGGAATATCCGGCAATCGGATAAACAAAGCTATTACCAACGGAAACCAATTTGTAGCCACGATCTTTGATTTGCTGCTCCAGATAAGGTTTGTGCTGGAAAGCGTTCAGATCGATATCACCTTTGCTCAGTGCTTCGTTAGGCAAGACATAATCATTGAAGGTGACTAATTCAACATCCAGACCATATTTGTCTTTTGCCACTTTCTGAGCAATTTCCGCAACTTGCTGTTCGGCACCAACAATGACGCCAACTTTAATATGATTCGGATCCTTTTCTTCCTGACCACATCCCGCCAACGTCAGGGCGCCAATTAATGCGCCAATAGTCGCGATGGATTTAAATTTAATAGCCATATCCTTACCTCTAATTAAAAAGTCTTCATAACATTTGCCCGGAATAAGCAAATGCGGGTTTAACGATTACTTATGCGTGACAGCTTTTACTGCCCGATCCCCACAAAATTGAATCAGGTAAACCAAAACAACCAACAATATCAATACCGTATTCATTACCATGGCATTATAACCAATATAGCCATACTGATAACCAATTTGGCCTAAGCCTCCGGCCCCAACGGCACCCCCCATAGCAGAATAGCCTACAAGGGTAATAAGGGTGATGGTCGCGGCGTTAATCAGTCCAGGTAAGGCTTCCGGTAATAAAACCTTTCTGATGATTTGCATCGGCGTCGCACCCATGGCGCGTGCCGCTTCGATCAGCCCTGTCGGGATTTCCAACAGCGCATTTTCTACCATACGGGCAATGAACGGTGCCGCACCAACGGTCAGAGGCACAATCGCAGCCTGTAGGCCGATAGATGTTCCGACGATGATTCGAGTAAAAGGAATCATCCAAACCAGTAGAATAATAAAAGGAATGGAACGGAAAATATTTACCAGAGCCGAAACCACGCGATAAAGTTTAGGGTTGGCAATAATCTGGCCCGGGCGGGTAGTATACAACAAAACACCCACCGGCAAGCCAAGTACAAAGCCAAAGAAACCGGAAATCAACGTCATTGCAACCGTTTCCCATACTCCCCGGGCCATTAACCATAACATTGCTTCAGACATAACCCAGGACCTCAATATTGACGTGACTTTCCTGCAGGAACGCAATTGCCGCTTGTGTATCCGCATCTTCGCCATGCATTTCCGCCAGCATGATGCCGAATTTGACGCCGCCGGCATAATCCATCTGAGCGCTGATAATGTTGTTGTTAACATTAAAACGTCGGGCGACTTCAGAAAGCAACGGTGCATCCACGGACTGACCGGTAAATTCCATGCGCAATAACGGAGTAGGATTGACACCGCGTTCCGGTGACAGACGTGAAAGATAGTCGTCAGGAATATCGAGATGTAAGGTGGATTGAATGAATTTTTGCGCCAGCGGTGTTTTCGGGTGGGAGAACACTTCGCTTACCGTATCCTGCTCAATCAACTGACCGCCGCTGATCACCGCGACCCGATCGCAAATACGTTTTACAACATCCATTTCATGCGTGATCAGAAGGATCGTCAGTCCAAGGCGACGATTAATATCTTTAAGCAGTTCCAGAATTGAGCGGGTCGTTGCGGGATCCAGTGCGCTGGTGGCCTCGTCACACAACAATACTTTAGGATTGCTGGCCAATGCACGTGCAATCGCGACGCGCTGCTTCTGGCCGCCGGAAAGATTTGCCGGATAAGCATCATGCTTGTCCGTCAGCCCGACCAACTCCAGCAGTTCATTTACCCGGCGGGTGATTTCTGCTTTTGGCGTGTTATCCAATTCAAGGGGCAAGGCGATATTGCCGTATACCGTACGTGAAGCAAGCAAATTAAAATGTTGGAAAATCATGCCAATTTGGCGGCGCGCGCGCGTGAGCTGGCTATCTGAAAGCTGGGTCAGATCCTGACCATCAACCAGCACTTTACCTTGCGTGGGGCGCTCCAACAGATTAACGCAGCGGATCAGCGTACTTTTACCTGCACCTGATGCGCCAATAACGCCATAGATCTGTCCCGTCGGGACATGGAGGTTGACATCAGCAAGCGCAGTAATCGAGCGTCCATTTTGCTGAAAAACCTTGGTAATATTAGAAAGTTCAATCATATATTTTTATCGTTAGTGCCTATGGCTGGATAAACCAGATTCCGTGGAGACGGAATAGTCATTGGATGTTAGGGCGTCTAGACGTCTGAGTCAATTGAGATTGATGTTGCTGGGCGTTCTCTCTGTCGGTGAAAACATGCGATACTAACGAGTAATTTACGCCATCGGGAGCGAAGTAAGTGGCACAAAGTGTTCCAGCCGTTTTTCTTGATCGTGACGGCACGATCAATATCGACCACGGTTATGTGCATGAGATCGATCAGTTTCAATTCATTGACGGTGTGATTGAAGCCATGCAAGAACTGAAGAAAATGGGGTTTGCACTGGTGGTTGTCACCAATCAATCCGGCATTGCGCGTGGTAAGTTTACTGAAGATCAGTTTATGCAACTGACCGAGTGGATGGATTGGTCTTTGGCAGACCGCGATGTCGATCTGGATGGCATCTATTTTTGCCCCCATCTCCCCGATCAGGGAGAAGGGGATTATCGTCAGACGTGCGATTGTCGTAAACCAGAGCCAGGCATGCTGCTCGCTGCACAACGACACCTGAATATCGATATGGCTGCTTCCTATATGGTAGGGGATAAAGTAGAAGATATGCAGGCGGGGATTGCCGCTGGTGTTGGAACCAAGATCTTGGTTCGCAGTGGCAAACCTATCTCTGAACAAGGGGAAACATTGGCGGATGGCGTCATTGATAGTCTTGCGGATCTTCCTCAATGGATAAAAAAGCGTAGTTAATAGACTAAGTGAATGAAAGTTGCGCAAACAGAAAGAAGTTGAATATATTTGCTTGCGCTTCCAGATTCCCTCCCTATAATGCGCCTCCATCGACACGGCGCTGTGAGCTTAATCACAGT